>NZ_SDLS01000020.1:0-185374 GCF_004522315.1 Amycolatopsis sp. CFH S0740
GGTCAAACCGGGGTTGCCGCATTCTCGACCAGGACAGGCCGCATTCCTCCTGCACAAGGCACGAGGGCGGCAGAGCTGCGTTCAGGCTCAAATGCCAGGAACCCAGGGCTGCGAAGTGGACGCGCTTCCGGCGTGTTCCCAGCTCAGCTGGTTCGGTCAGGTTGCTCGCCGGACGCTGCGGGCTCCCGATGCCGCGAACTCAAGCCCCGAGGCCTCGGCCCGCTGACCGTCTGCAAAGGACGCCAATGGCATCGAAATACCCGATTTGTCGCCAGGTGACCGTGTCTTGTGGTCCCGGCTTCCGCTCCCGGGTCCCAGGCCCACGGCGGCTTGAGTTCCTGGCACTGGGTGAAGCCGGCTACCGCACCGCCAGCAGCACACGATTGGACAGTTCCTGCCAGATCGTGCCCGCCTCGCGGAATCCAGCGTCACGAAGTGCCGCGACGTGCGCGTCGAGATCGAGCCGCGTCTCCGGCCGCCGCTTGCCGGCGAACCGTGCCTTCCGCTTCGCCAGCAGCGGCGCGGCAGCCGGGTCCGCCGCGAATGCCTCCCACCATTGCTCCGCGGTCTCGATCCCCCGCGCCGCGAACTCGGAGTCCGACCACTGCTCGGCCAAGGCGCGTTCGCTGAGGCCGGCGAAGGTGGGCAGCTCGGGGCCGAACGGCAGATGGTCGCCGTTGAGGAACAGGCCGCCGGGCGGCAAAACCCGCGACAGATCACGGTAAAGGCGGGTCAGCGCGGCCGGCTCCAGCCAATGCAACGCCGTCGAACTGAACGCCGCGTCCACCCGCGCGCCGCCGAGCAGGCTCAGCCACTCCGAGGACGCCAGATCCGCCTCGATCCAGCGCAACCGCCCGCCACCGGAGCCGAGAGCCCCTCGCCCGACCTCCAGCATCACCGGATCGATGTCCACGGCGAGGACCCGCGCTTCGGGGAACCGGGCGAGCAGCCGCTGGCTCATCGACCCCGGCCCGCAAGCAAGGTCCAGTGCGACGAACGACGCGGGAAGCAGCCGCGCCGCCACGTCGAGCATCGCGCTGAACCGTGCTTCGCGGCGGTCGACATAGCCCTCCTGCTGCGCGTCCCACCGCCGCAGCCATCCCGCCCAGTCGGTCCCGCCGCGCCGTGTCCGGTCCATGGGGCCCCTCACCGCCATCCGCGACCGTGCGGGTCACGGCCGATCGCACGATACGACCCGGACTCGGCGGCGAGCGCGAGAAGCGCTCGTTTGTGTCACGAAGAGTTTCTCGCGTCGTCGAGGCGCGCCCATTGCCGTGCCCACGTTCGGTGCCGTCCGGCGTCGAGCAGCCCCCGGACCGACCGGTACAGACCGGCCAGCAGGATGAGCGTGCTGGCTTCCCAGCCCGCGGCGAACGCGATCGCGACGACCAGCGCGTGCGCGGGATCGTCAGGCGCCGCGACGCGGTCGCCGCGGCCGTCCACCCAGATCCGGGTGGTGGCGGCAGCGGGCGAACCCGATCGAAGCGGGAGGTCGGCCTCGCGAAGCGAGCCGTCTGGCGCATGCCAGCTGACGCGATACCGTCGCAGCAGCGGAAAACCGGCGGCGCCTGCCTCGGCCGCCGGGCGCTGATCCGGGTGCACGAAAGCAGTCACCGCGTGGCCCGAGCCGCCGGTTCCGGAGTGGACAATCGCGGCGGCGAACCAGATCCCGGCCGCCGACGAGACGGCGACGACCGCCCCGAGGACGATCAGCACCCAAGCCTCGAGGCGGTCCGACCACCGCACGAGCGGCCCGCCGCGGACCGCCGGCCGGAGCAGCCGCGCGAACGCGCGCAGCCGGTACCTGCCGCCGGAACGATCCACTCGGCAAGAATGCGCCGGAAAATCGGCGGGCGCAGCCGAGTTAGCCGAAGTTTTACCGGCCGCTCGCGATCTTCGGGGATCGGACAGCCCTCCGTTCAGCGCCGCAGCGGCAGCAACAGCGTGAAGATCGCCGGAATCGGCTGCTTCACCCGAAGGCGGCCCCCTTCGGCCTCGGCCAGACGACGGGCGAGAGCCAGCCCGATGCCGGTGCCCCGCGCGCCTGGCGAACGTCGGCGGAAGATGTCCGCTCCGGCGGGAATTCCAGGGCCTTCGTCGCCGACGTCGACCGCGAACGCGCCGCCGGCGTCCCGTGCCACGACGGTCACAGCGCCGCTTCCGTGCCGGGCGGCGTTGTCGAGCAGCACCGACAGCACTTGGCGCAGCACCGCCTCGGAGACCGGGCTGTCGGCGACGCCCCGTTCGACCGTCACCGTCAGCTCGCGTCCTCGGCGGCGGAGCACGGGAGTCCACTCGCGTTCGATCTCGGACAGTTGGAGGTGCGCCGCCGCCGCGTCGCGTACCGGGGGCGTGTCCCGAGCCAAGGCCAGCAGATCGGTGACGGTCCGGTCCAGCCGGTCGAGCGCGCGCAGATTCGCCTCGGCCGCTTCGCGGCCGTTGCTGTCCGGGTCCTCCAGAGCGACCTCGATCTGGAGCCGCATCGCGGCCAGCGGCGTACGAAGCTGGTGGGACGCGTCCGCGGTGAAGGCCCGTTCCCGGGCGAGGAGGTCATCCAGCCGGGCCGCGGTCGAGTCGAGGGACTCCCCCACCGAATCGATCTCCGCGATCCCGGACCGTCCGGCGCGCGCGGTCAGATCGCCGTCGCCGAGCCGGGTCGCCGCCTCCGACAGCGACTCGAGCGGGCGGGCCAGCCGCCGGCTTTGCCGCCGGGCGACCAGATAGGCCGACAACAGAGCGACCGCCGCCAGGCCGGCCATGCCGGCCCACACGGCGACCGTGCGCTGGAAAAGCTCGGTGCGCGGAGTCGCGGCCCGCACCAGTCCCACGACCGTCCCGTCCTCGGCGATCGGGATGATCGCGACGAGGTTGTCCGGATCGTCCGCCGCGCGGACCTCGTCCGGCCGCACGTCGCGGTCAGCGGGGTCCAGCGCCGCCGGGCCGCTTCCGGCCAGCAGGCTCCCGGAGGCGCGGTAGACGGCGAGTTCGGTCGGATCCTCGCCTGCCGCCGACGGGTCCGGCGCACGGTTGCGCAGGACGTCCGCCGACACTTCCAGCGCATACCCCTCGGCCGCACGTTCGAGCTCGGCTCGTTCGGTAGCGGTGAAGTACCGCGTCGCTGCCACCGCGAGCGGCACCCCGAAAAGGCAGATCGCCACGAGTGCGGCGAGCATGGTGCCGACCGCGATCCGCCGCCGCACGCGTTCAGCCCGCCGGGGCTTCGAGCCGGTAGCCGTGCCGCCGCAAGGTCACGATCTCCGGCATCTCGCTGCTGCCCCCCGCGTCGGCGAGTTTGCGGCGGAGGGCGGCGATGTGCACGTCGAGCGTCTTGGTCGACCCGAACCAATGCGCGTCCCACACGTCCGCCATCAGTTCTTCCCGGCTGACCGCCTGGCCCGCGACCGCGGCCAGCCGCAGCAGCAGCTCGAACTCCTTGGCTCGCAAGGCTATTTCAGTTCCGTCCACGGTCACCCGCCGCGCGACGGCGTCGATCCGCAATCTTCCCAGGGAAAGGTCAGGCGGCGCTTGGCCGCCGACGCGCCGCAGATGCGCCCGCAGCCGCGCGTGCAGTTCGCCGAGCGGAACCGGCTTGACCAGATAGTCGTCCGCGCCGGCCTCGAGCCCCACGATGACGTCCATCTCCTGCCCCCGCGCGGTCAGGACCACGATCACCGACCCCGGGCACTGCGCGCGCAGCTCGCGGCACACTTCCGTGCCGTCGAGGTCGGGCAGGCCCAGGTCCAGCAACGCGAGATCCCAGTTCTGCCGCGCCCCCGCGCGCACCGCGGCCCGCCCCTCGGTGACCCAGGCGACCTCGTGGCCGTGCTGAGCCAGGCTGGTGCGCAGCATTTCGCCGATCGCTTCGTCGTCTTCCACGAGCAGGATCCCGGCCATGCGGAACAGTTTATCGCGACGCGATCCCGGCATTCGGCCGCGCACGATTTTGCCGCGCGTTAACTTTATGGTGATTTCGCGATACGCGACAGCTGAACCCGAATGCGTTTTCCCGTTTCCTAACGTTCCGCTGCCTGGCCGCACACCTGAGCGAATCTAGCGTTGGGTCATGGCGGCTGTGCCCACTCTGACCGGATCTCCCCGCCGACGACCGCGCCGGAGGCTCCGCATCGCGCTGATTCTCGTCGTCGCGCTGCTGGCCTACCCGGCCGGCAGCTACGTCCGCGCCCTCACCTACCCCGGCGACGCCAGTTTCGCGGTCCGCACCGTCGATTGGCTGCGCGACCTAGGTCTCGGCGGCGTGGTCAACACGGTCGAAAATTGGTGGTACACCCGGCATCCGCCCGCCAACGCGATGCCGCGTTCGTCCGATCTGCCCGCACCTGCCGGTTCCCGCGTCGCGGCCGCCGGGCCGCGGCCTGCTCCGCTCCGGCCGAGCCCGGGCGCACCGGCAGGCGAAGGCGTCTGGGTCGCCGGGGCTCGCGCCGGCGGTCAGACAGCCGAGTACACTACGTTCATCCAGCCGGATCCGCGGCACGCCAGCGTCGTCGCGGGAGTCGCCTGGCTCGACCAGAACCTGGTGCGCACCCAGCTCTTCGCCGGCACCAAAGACCCCCAAGGTCCCGGGCCCAACGCCGTTCCCGCCGCGCTGCGCGACTCCCTCGTCGCCGTCTTCAATTCAGGGTTCAAAATGAAAGACAGCCGCGGCGGCGTCTATCTCGACGGCGCCACGCTTGCCCCGCTGCGAGCAGGAAAGGCTTCGGCGGTAATCGACGACAGCGGACGCGTCGCGATCGTCCAATGGGGACACGACCCCTCTCCGGGCCGCCAGGTCGCCGCGGTCCGGCAGAATCTCGATCTGGTCGTCGACCACGGCAGTCCGGTCCCCGCTCTGGACCGCAACCCCGCCGGAGCCTGGGGCAGCGCCTCCAACCAGTACCAGTACACCTGGCGCTCCGGACTCGGCACCGACCGGGACGGCAACCTGATCTACGTCGCGGGCAACGGACTGACCCTGACCACGCTCGCCGCCGCGATGACCCAGGCCGGCATCCAGCAGGGCATGGAACTCGACATCCACTCGCCGATGGTCACCTTCGACAGCTATCGTCCTGATCTGCCCGGCCACGGACCGGTGAAGCTTCTGCCCGGAATCCCCGGTGCCGCGGACCGGTACCTGCAGCCCGATCAACGCGACTTCTTCGCGACCACGCTGCGACCGCCTGGATCGTTGCCCGCCAACGCCTCCCGCGCCGCCCCCAGTGGATGACCGGCGCGAAACAGCGTGTCCGCTCAACGTTACGGCCTGGTGCCGCACGCCGGGAGAGGTGCGGCCGGCCTTCGGCCCGGGTCAGCGATCGCGAGTCCAGCGGTGAAACTGTCTGCCTGCCTTGCCGGGAATCCAGCGCCTTCCAGAACACGGTGACCGGGTTGTCCCGGTCGCCGTTGACGTCGCAGACAGCGAGACGTCTGCCGTCGCGGGTGCTCGTCAGCACGTCCAGAACCGTCGCTCGAGGGGCGCGCGAGCACAGCCGCGACCTGGTGTGGGGACAACCCACGGTTTGCTGCGCGTTGCCCCGATCCGGCGCATGATCGGAAGCATGAACAGACCAGCCCGCCTCGTCCCCCGCGCCGATGCGTGAGTCGGTGGCGCGCGTCGGGCTCGTCCTCCCCGAAATACTGGGCACCTACGGCGATTCCGGCAACGCCACAGTCCTGGTCCAGCGACTGCGCTGGCGAGGCATCCCCGCCGCCGTCACAGAGATCGGCCACAACACCCCGATCCCGTCGTCCCTCGACCTTTACCTCCTCGGCGGCGGCGAGGACGCCGCGCAAGAGCTCGCCGCGAGCCGCCTGCGCCGCGACCCCGGTCTGCGGCTCGCCGTCGCCCGAGGCGCCGCGGTGCTGGGGGTCTGCGCCGGTCTGCAAATCCTCGGCTGCGGATTCGCCGCCGGCGCGGGGTCCTGGCAGGCCGGCACCGGGCTGCTCGACCTGACGACCGTCCCCGGCCGATGCCGCTCGGTCGGGGAGATCGTGGTGCGAGCAGGCTCCGGAATCGGGCTCCTGACCGGATTCGAGAACCACCTCGGCAGGACCCGGCTCGGGCCGGACTGCCAACCTCTCGGCAGCATAGTGACCGGCTCCGGCAACGGAGACGGAACTGACGGCGCCGTCGCCGGCAAGGTCGTGGCGACCTATCTCCACGGGCCGGTGCTCGCACGGAACCCGGCGCTGGCCGACTTTCTGCTGAGCTCGGCGCTCGCGACCACGCTGTGCCCCCTGCCGCTGCCCGAGGTCGACACAATGCGCGAAGAACGCATGCGAGCGGCCGGATGCCGCCGGACCCGTCTCGGCCGCATGGCTTTCAGCCGGCGGTAGGCCGTCGCACGGAGATCATTTGCCGCACCCTTACCTCGCGCACGCCAACTCCTCACCAGCTCTCCCCTAGCGTCGCAAACGCCCGCCGTGCTACGCGGAGTAGCCGGGCTGTCCCTCTCCCAGACCGAAACGGACCAGCACCCCATGACCGCACCCAGCACCCTCGCCGGGCAGCGCACCCTGCTCAACAAGGTTCCCGAAGTCACCGCCTGGTTCTGGATCGTCAAGGTCCTCTGCACGACCGTCGGCGAATCCGCGGCCGACTTCCTCAACGTGAACCTGAACCTCGGACTGACCGGCGTATCCGTCGTCACCGGCGTCCTGCTGGCCGTCGCGCTCGCGGTCCAGTTCCGCGCGGACCGCTACCGCCCGGTCGCCTACTGGGTCGCCGTGGCGCTCGTCAGCGTGTTCGGCACACTGGTGACGGACAACCTCACCGACGCGGCCAGCGTGCCCCTGGAGACCAGCACCATCATCTTCGGGGTGCTGCTCGCGGTCACGTTCCTCGCCTGGTACCGCTCGGAAAAGACGCTGTCCATCCACTCCATCGTCACCCGGCGGCGCGAAGCCTTCTACTGGCTGGCAATCCTCTTCACCTTCGCGCTCGGCACCGCGACCGGCGACCTGATGGCCGAAGTCCTCGGCCTCGGCTACCTGCCCACCGGACTCATCGTCGCCGGGCTCATCGCCGTCCTCGCGATCGGCTGGCGGCTCGGGCTGCACCCGGTCCTGGCGTTCTGGTTCATCTACGTGCTCACCCGCCCGCTCGGCGCGTCGATCGGCGACTACCTCTCCCAATCCCCCGACAACGGCGGCCTCGGCCTCGGCACCACGACGACCAGCCTGATCTTCACCCTCGGCATCATCGCGGTCGTCGTCTACCTGAGCCTGTCCAAAATCGACGTCACACCCCGGGAAACGACCTCACAGAACACCGCGCGCGGCGGGCTGTGGCAGACGGTCGCCGTCGTCGGCCTCGTGGTCTTCGCCTCTATCGTCGGCTACTCGCTGCGGACTTCCGCGCTCCAGGGCGAAACCGCCTCAGCCTCGCCCGCGCCCGGGCAGACCGGAACCAGCGGCGCCCAGCCGGTCCACCAGTCCCCGCTGGGCGACCTGTCCCAGTTCAAAACCATCACCCAGGACACGTTGGCCAAGCTGAACTCCGGCGACCAGTCCGGCGCGACCAGCCGCGTCGACGACCTCGAAACCGGCTGGGACGACGCCGAAGCCCGGCTCAAACCCAAGAATCAAGCTGCCTGGACGACCGTCGACGGCAAGATCGACACCGTTCTCCGTCAGCTGCGCGCGACCAGCCCCAACCCCACGACCGAAAAAGCCGCGCTCAACGACCTGCTCTCCGCCCTCGGATAGCGTCGCCTGGCTCGTGCCGGTCCGCCTCCGCGCACCGTCCCGAGTCGGACCGGGAAAACGGTTTGCCCGGGTATCGGCACCCACGCTGCGCCGCTGTCGCTCACACGTCATGGCGCGGCTGGCCTCCGAGACGCCGAGCCGAGCGGCCTGCGGAAAAGGGCCGCGGCAGTCGCATTTCGCGGTTTCCCAGCACACCCGATCGCCAAACCGGCGGGTCGGCTGGTGCACGCACCCGCGCTTGGGCGGCGGGGCCAGGCGGGCTGCCGGTCAGTCTCGACCGTGCTTTGCGGGAAGATCCTCCGGCCGACAACGGGGGCGGATTCGCCGCTGGCCGGCAGGAGAACGCCCGGCAGCACTGGACAAGATGCGTCGCCGCCGCCCGGGAAATCCGCGGGAAGGCCAAAAGCCGGCCCGACCGCCGCTGCGACCTCGACCGGACTGGCGGTTCCGACGAGGATCGCGCTGCTCCTGTTCGCGCCGCCCGCTGCACCGGACGCACGTCCAGCTGCTAGAGCCGCTGAACAAGGTGCATCCCAGTGCCGCGGCGGGCTGCCACCGGTGATCCGCCGGGTGGGGAGCTGTCTGTCTTGAACGGCGACCAGGTCACCACTTCGCGCCAGGACGCGGCGGGCTGTGTCGACACGAGCGGGGTCAGCCCTCGCCGCGCCCGAGAGCTTCGCGTTTCACGAGGCCGGTCGCCGTGGTGGCGACGAACAGGATCCCGCCGAAGATCAGCAGTCAGAGCAATCCCTTCGCGACGATCCGGGCCACGAGGCACATTGCTCAGATCGCCAGCAGTAAACCCAGCAATGCCACCGTGTTCTTCTCCTAGTCGCCTCGTTGATCCGGCCGCCGCCCGGAAACGGCTGCGCGGCGGGCCGCACCCCGCGGCGCGGCCCCGCCAAGCCCCTGCGCTGACCGTGCAGCCGCGGCCGATCGTCACTCGTCCACGACGTCTTTGACCGCGTCCTTGATCTTTTCGCCGGATTGCTTCAGATTCCCTTTGCCCTGCTCGGCTTTGCCCTCTGCTTCCCACTGCTCGTTGCCGGTCGCCTTGCCGACGGCTTCCTTGGCCCGGCCTTTCAGCTCCTCTGCCTTGTTCCGGGCTTTGTCGCCGACACTCGTCACGGATCCTTTCCTCGCTGAACCTCGACAGTCCGGGAATCCGGGGTATCCCCCGTCATCGCCGCTCCGAAACCTCGCTTCGCCGAACCGGGCAGCCCAGTTCTCAGTGTCCTCACAGCGACTCTCGTGGAGGGTGCGCCAGTGGCCCGTTCGCCGTGAACAGGCCGGTCCCGCGATGCGTTTGGAGCTGCTGACGTGCTGGTTGCCGCGATATCTTCCCGTGCCGTTGCCGGTGACCTGGCGTCGTCGTTCTGAGCGGGGCCCGTCATGGCACGCACACGGGTGTATCGCGACGGAGTGCTCGCGGCCGAAGGGATCCCGGTCGCGGAGGTGTCCGACTACCTCGCCGACCCCGAAACCACTGTGTGGCTCGACTTCTGCGCTCCGACCGAAGCCGACCTGGCAGCCATCAGCGAAGAACTCGGCCTGCACCCCCTCGCCGTCGAGGACGCCGTGCACGAACACCAACGCGCGAAGCTCGACCGGTACGACTCTCATTCTTTCCTGACCGCCTATTCGGCCGCGCTCGACACCGACGGAACACTGCTCGTATCGGAACTAGCGGCCTTCATCACCGACCAGGCCCTGGTCACCGTCCGCAAAGACGAGAACTTCCCCGTCGACGCGGTCGTCGCTCGCTGGGACTCCGCGGCGGACCTGGCGAAAAACGGCGTCGGATTCCTGCTGCACGGGCTGCTCGACCACATCGTCGACGGTCATTTCGAAGTCGTGCAATCTCTCGACGAGCAGATCGAGGAACTCGAAGACCTCGTCTTCGACGAACGTCCACGCTACGCCGACATGCAACGGCGCTCATTCGCCCTGCGCAAGAGCCTCGTGCGCATCCGGCGCGTCGTGCTCCCGATGCGCGAAGTCGTCAACACCGTCATGCGCCGCGACATGCACCTCGTCGACGCCGAGCTGCAGCCCTACTTCCAGGACATCTACGACCACGTCCTGCGCGCCTCGGAATGGACCGAATCCCTGCGAGACCTGGTAACCACGATCCGCGAGACGCAACTCAACATCCAGGGCAACCGCCTCAACACCATCATGAAAAAAGTCACCAGCTGGGCGGCCATCATCGCCATCCCGACCGCCGTCACCGGTTTCTACGGCCAAAACGTTCCCTACCCCGGTTTCCAGACCACAGCCGGGTTCTGGACGTCCACCCTCGTCATCGTCATTCTTTCCGCCGGCCTCTACGCATCCTTCAAAAAACGGGACTGGCTGTAATCCGGCCATCGCACCGGGCCTCCGACGGTCCGGTGCGTTCCGGCGGTTCAATCAGCGGGACCGCCGGCAACCAGGAACGGCGGCACTGCCCGTTGAGCGGGGCCAGCTGACAGAATCTGGTCGCTTAAGGTCTGGCTTGCCCGTGCTGCCATCGGCTCAAGGCGAGACAGGTTGAGCCATTGACCGCGGTAGCACGAAGCACGGCACTTCCCAGCTCGCCGGGCGCTCACCGGGCTCCGCCGTCACTCCGGCTCGCCCCGCTGGCAGCTCACGATCCCCGCCACGGGCAGAAACCCCGGAGCTCAGAGGCCGTTCTTTCTGACGCGGACGTTGTCCGAACCACCCGGGGGGCGGACGACCTCTGCGCACAAGCGAGCGCTCGCCTGAGCGGGTGAACCTTGTGCGTCAGTCATCTGATCCGCGATTCCTTCCGCCGCGTCCGGAACGTCCCCGGCGGGCGGAGTGACGGCAATCTCGACAGGATCGTCATACAGCAATCGTAGTTCGAGCCGGAGCACGTCGAAGAACTTCCTCAGCAGCTCCGGCGGTGCCGCGGCGAGCTTCAGTGCAAGCACGGGCAACGGGTCAAGCAGAGCCGCCTTGTCGGGCCCCGGCCGCTTCAGTTGGCTTTCCGCCTCCATGTCCAAAGCCGCTATCCGCGCGGCAATCGTTTCTTTCTCGGCCTCCAACTCGTTGTGTGTGCCTCGAATCGCTGGATGTGTTCCGGACGAAAGGGGGTGCGGGCGCCTGAGCCGCGAGACTGCGGCAGGCGCTGGGCTAGGGCTGGAAGAGCGGCGGTAGCGGCGTTTGCGCTACACCGCCGGGTCGGCTGCGCGGGTGTGCCCCAGTCGCGGCTCGGTAGAGATCCTCGTAGGCGTCCAGGGTCCGGGCTATTCCGTGCCTGGCAACGGCTTCTTGGCCGGCTCGGCCCATTCTCGCGCGCAGGGCGGGATCGGCGGTCAGTTCCAGCAAACGTTCCCCCAGCACCTCCGTCTCGCCGGGCGGGTAGAGCCACCCGGTCCGGCCCGGGGTCACCAGGTGGGGCAGGGCCATCGCGTCGGCGGCGAGCACCGGGAGGCCGGCGGCCATCGCTTCCATCGTTGCCAGGCTTTGCAGTTCGGCGGTGCCCGGCATGCAGAAGAGGTGGCTGGTCCGGTACGCGCGCACCAGTTCGGCGTCGGGCACGAAACCGCGGAACGTCACCCGGTCCGCGACGTCCAGGCGGGCGGCGAGGTGTTCCAGTTCGGTCCGGCACGAACCGTCGCCGATGAGGGTGGCGTGCAGGGTCGGGACTTTCGGCAGGGCCCGGAGAAGGTCGTGCACGTTCTTCTCCGCGTCCAGGCGGCCGACGAACAGGACGCGGACGGGATCGGCGGGCGCGGGTACGGCCGGGGCGTAGTGGCCCAGGTCGATTCCGCACGAGACCACTGCGACCGGGCCGGGGAAACCTTTTTCCTCCAGCAGTTGCGCGGCGCGCGGGGTCGGCGTGGTGACGACGCCGGCGCGGCGGAAGACCCGGACGAAGTCGCGCCAGGCCCAGCGGGTCAGCGCCGACGTCACCGGTTCGGGCAGCGATACGAAGCCGAGCAGGTTTTCCGGCATGAAGTGGTTTGTCGCGACGGCGGGGACGCCGCGTTCTCCGGCGGCGGCCAGCAGACCGCGGCCGACCGAGAAGTGCGACTGGACGTGGACGACGTCGGGGCGGAGGTTGTCCAGCAGTTCGGCGGCGGTGCGACGGGCGCGGCGCGGGGTGCTGAAGCGGAACGTCGGGTGGAAGGGCGTGCGGTGGGACGGCACGTAATGGAGCGCGTAGCCCGCGTCCGGACCGGGGACCTCGGCGCGCTGCGGGGTGAGGATGTGGACCTCGTGGCCGCGGGCGCTCAATCCGCGGGCCAGGCGTTCGGCGAAGTGGGCGGCGCCGTTCACATCGGGAGGGAAGGTGTCGGCGCCGATGACGATACGCAACCGGGAATGCGGCATGGGACGCTCCTGAACAGTTCGAGGTGACGGTTTCGCGTAGGCCAGCACGACGACGCCGGCGATGGCGACGGCGGCCAGTCCTATTTGGACAGTGGCGGCGACGGGCGACGCGACTGGTCGCTCGCCGAACAGCAAGGCGCTGGCGAGGATTGCGGTGAACGGGTCCACGACAGTTGTCGCCGCGACAGCGACCGCGGCGGGACCGCTGGCGTAGGCCCGGTGCATCAGCCAGCCGCCGGTCAGCAGGAGCAGTCCGGCTTCGGCGGCCACTACCGCGCCCGTGCCGGGAGTCCCGTGGACAAGATGCAGGGCAGCGACGCGCATCGTGGCGGAGCCGAGTCCGAAAAGGACTGCCGCGGCGGCGGCTTGGGTCAGGCATCTCGCACGGCCGCGGACAAACCATGCTCCGGCGGCCGCGCACGCTCCGGCCAGCAGCGCCGGTTGGACGCTGGCGAGGCTGGGGACGGCAGCGACTCCGACGGACGTGGCGGAGAGCAGGACGAATCCGCCGACTCCCGCACATACCGCGACAGTCGCGCCGACTGCCCGGCTGGAACGGTCCGGGTTTCGGAAGCCGACGGTCAAAACCAGGCTGAGCACGCCGATCGGCTGGACAACCGCCAGCGGCGCCAGCGAAAGCGCGATCAGGTGCAGCGCGCTGCCCAGAACGGCGAGGCTGGTGCCGCCGAGCCAGATCGGGTTGCGCAGGACTGCGCTGACGGCGCGCAGACCGGTCCCGTCGGCGGATTCGACCGATCGGTGCTGAAAGCGGACGGCGGCGGCGAAGAAACACGCGGCGAGCACCGCCAGCGCGATCGCGACGAGGGTCATCGGCCCGCCCTTCCGATCGCGCGGGCACCGGTGATCAGGATGACCAGTTCCGCGGTGAGCGCGACGCGTTCGAGCAATCCGGCCGGCAATGCCGTGACGAACTGGGCGGCGCCGAAACCAGCGGCGGTGACCAGGCCCGCGATCGCGCAACCGGTGAGGCGGCGCGCGGTCCTCGCCCAATGCGGCTGGGCGCTCAGCCGTCGCCCCAGCGACGCGCAGGCCAGCGGCAACGCTCCGAAAAGGACAGCGCCGCCGATCCGGTGGACAGTGCCGTGAAAGGTCGATTCGCCCACCGTCGCGTTTCCCTGGAACACCAGCTCGATCACCAGCGCGACGCCCCACAGTCCGAAAAGGACGATGGTGGTGCGCCCGGCGGGCAACGCCGTGGCCCGGGCGGCCGCGACGAGCAGGACTCCGGCGGTCAGCACCAGGAGCACGGCCAGGGCGAACCAGATCCGGGCGACCCGGTGCAGGGCGTAGTCGCTGACCGGGTCGCGGAACGGGTCGACGGTCGAGTCGAAGGCGAACGACAACGTGCCGATCAGCGAAAGCGCGGCCGTGGTGAGGCCGATCGCCCACCAGGCGAGCCGCTTCGCGGGAGTGGCGCTGACAAGGCTTCCGGTCACCTGCCCCACAGTCGGCGGGCCGGATGAGAAGCTGATGAGAATTCCCCGGGGTTCGGTTAAGAAGCGCTCGGCGGGGTTCGGACTCGGGGGCGGAACCCGCCGATATCGGTATCGGACGGGAGAATTCGCGGCGGATTCGCCCGGCGCGGCGAGTCCTTCAGCGGCACGAGCGGATCCGGCCGGTTCGGGCGGGATGCCGCATTCCGCTCAACCGTCGCCCTGCGACCGGATCCTCCCGACTGACCCGATCACGCGCCCGCGGCCGGGAACGCCAGCTCGAACCGCGCTCCCCCGCCGTCGGCGGCTCCGGCGCGGACCGTCCCGCCGTGCTGGCCGACCACCTGCTCCACGATCGCCAACCCCAGCCCGGAACCCGGCTTCGACCGCGCCGCCTCGGCCCGGTAGAACCGCTCGAACACGTGCGGCAGGTCGACCTCGGCGATGCCCGGCCCCTGGTCCGAGACGACGATCGCCGGGATCTCCGGCAGCACCGCCGCCCGGACCGTCCCGCCCGGCGGGCTCCACTTCGCGGCGTTGTCGAGCACGTTCAGCACCGCCCGCTCCAGCGCCCCGGCCCGGCCCTTCACCTCGGCGCTCGCCAGCGTCACGGCGAACTCCACCTGCGGCGACCGGGCCCGGACCCGGTCCGCGGCGGCGGCGAGCACGTCCGCGAGATCGACCCGGTCCACCGGTTCCGGCTCCCGCTCGCCGGTGGACAGGTCCACCAGCTCCCCGACCAAAGTGGTGAGTTCGACCGACTGGACATCGAGGTCCGCGAGCAGCCGGGTCCGGTCCTCCGGCGGCAACGCCCGGTCCTGGCCCTCGGCGTGGATCAGCAGCTCGATGTTGTTGCGCAGGCTGGTCAACGGAGTCCTCAGCTCGTGCCCGGCGTCCTGCACGAGCCGCCGCTGCTCGTCGCGCGAAAGGCGGAGCGCGCCGAGCATTTCGTTGAACGCGTCGGCCAGCCGCGCCAGTTCGTCCTTGCCCGCGACAGTGATGCCGGCGGCGAGTTCCTGAGTCCTGGCGACGTCCTCGGCGGCGACCGTCAGCGCGGCGACCGGACGCAGCGCGGTCTTGGCGATCGCGCGCCCGGCCAGCGCCGCACCGGCAACGCCGACCAGCCCAGCCAGGGTCAGCCACCCGCCGAGTTCGGCGAGAGTTCCTTCCAGGCCTTCGGAATTGCGCGCGACCAGCACCGCTCCCCCACCGGGCCGCGGCACGCTGCGCACCCGGTAGCGGTCCCCGCCGATGCGTTCGACATCGAAGCCGAGCGCCGCGTCCCCCGCCGCGACGAACCGGGCCTGCGGGCCAGTCGGAAACGGCGGCGCGCCCGCCACGCCGACGCTCGCCCCGTCCGCGTCGACGAACTCCACCGCCATCCCCTCGGCCCGCCCGGAGCCTGGACCCGACTTGTCCTGCTGCACCGCACGCAGCGTGGCCAGCGCCTCCGCCGGATCCGCGGCCTTCGCGGCGACCTGCGCGTAAGTCTGCAACTGGGCGTCGAACTGCTGATACAGATTGGCCCGGGTCAGGAACCACGCGGCCGAGAACGTCGCGACCACCGCGACGGCCATGGCGAGCGCGACCATCGCGGTGAGCCGGGTGCGCAGCGAGCGCTCCCGCCACCGCAGCCGTTTCACAGCGGGTCGTCCCGCAGCACGTAGCCGACCCCGCGCACGGTGTGCAGCAGCCGGGATTCGCCGCCCTCTTCGAGTTTCCGGCGCAGATAGCTGACGTAGACGTCCAGGCCGTTGGACGAACTGCCGAAGTCGTAGCCCCACACCTGGTCGAACATCGCCGCCCGGGTCAGCACGATCCGCGGATGCCGCAGGAACGCCTCCAGCATCGCGAACTCGGTGCGGGTCAGCCGGATCGGCCGGTCGCCCCGGCGAACCTCCCTGGTCTCCGGGTCCAGGACCAGGTCGGCGAAGGAGAGCGCGGCCCCGGCCGGACGCGCCGGGGCGTCGTACTCGACCCGGCGCAGCAGCGCCCGCACCCGGGCCAGCAGTTCCAGCAGCGCGAATGGTTTCACCAGGTAGTCGTCGGCACCCGCGTCGAGACCCGCGACCCGGTCCGTGACGCCCGTGCGCGCGGTCAGCATCAGGATCGGCACGAAGTTGCCCTCGGCACGCAGCACTCGACAGCTGTCCAGACCGTCGAGCACCGGCATCATCACGTCGAGCACGACGCCGTCCGGCTTCTCCGCCCGGATCACGTCGAGACCTTCCGCCCCGTCCCGCGCGAGCGAAACGGTATAACCCTCGAAGCGCAGCGTCCGCGACAGCGAATCCCGGACCGCTTCCTCGTCGTCGACCACGACCAGATGCACCGCAGCCTCCTTCCGCCTGGCCCCACTCTCCCGCACGAAAATGAGAACTCAGTGAGAAGTCGCCCGTTCCGGGAGTTCAGTACCAGCCGCGCGCCAGCCGCCAAACCTGTTCCCTCAGATCGGGCCGAAGACAGTGCGCCGCGTTCAGAACGGGTTGGTTGTTTCCGTTTGACCTCCGTCTGGCGGATCGTCGACAGGCGGGTCGCGGAGACAGCGGTGCAGCCTGTGGGGTTCCAAAAGTCAGTCACCGGCGCTGACCAGTAGCTTTACGCGGCCCGTTCGTACTCGTTGATCAGGCCTCCGAGAAGCCGCTGTCGCTTGATCCGTCGGGAGCCGAGGTTAGTCACGGGGTGGGTCGGCCGTGGCGGACGAAGCTCGCGGGACCGGTGCGGCCGCCGACCGTCGTAGTGCCGGACGTACTCGGCGAGCACGGCCTGCAGATGCCGCTCGCCCACGAGCAACATACGATCAGTGAGTTCAGTCCTGACCGTGAGCACAAAACGTTCCGCGTAGCTGTTAGCCCGTGGACAGCGCGGAGAGATCTTTACCGCCTCGATGCCCGCGTCGGCCAGGACGGCGTCGAACGACGCCGTGAACTGGCCAGCCCGGTCACGGACGAGCACTCTGAACTCGTTCACTCGATCACCGAGATCGATCACGAGGTCGCGGATCTGCTGCGTGGCCCACCCGCCGTCCGGGCGGGCGGTCGTGCCGAGAACGTGGACGTAACGGCTGCCGACCTCCACCACGAACAACACGCAGATCCGCTTCAGGGCGAGCGCGCAGTCGACATGGAAGAAGTCGCAGGCCAGCATCGTCGAGGCCTGCGTGCGCAGGAACTGCCGCCACGTCGTGTCGTTCTGCCGGCCCGGCGCAGGAGGTATCCGAGCCCGCTTCAGGACCCGCCGGACCGTCGAAGAACCGACCCGGTGTCCAAGCTTGAGCAGCTCACCTTGAATCCTCTTGTATCCCCAGTGCTGGTTCTCAGCGGCCATCCGTTCGATCAACTCGGCGAGCGCCACGTCGACAGGCGGACGGCCGACTCGGTGTCGATACGTCCGACTTCCCGGCGACCAGACGCCGGTGCCAGCGCAAGATCGTGGCCGGAGTGACCAACCGGCGCAGCCGCAACCCTGTGGGCAGCACGCGAACCAAGGCAGCAATCACCGCCCGGTCGGCCCAATCCAGGCGCTGCTTCGGGTTGCCGCCGCGCAGCACGGCCACCTCGTGGCGAAGCACCAACAACTCGATGTTCTCGGACGCTGACGAACGACCGAGCAACACCAGCAGACCCACCAGCCGGAGGAAGATCAGATACACCAAACGCAGCGCCACGACCGGCGATCACGCGACGTCCTCGACGACTGGCACCGCGAACACTGATCCACTCCCCGCTTGCTCCGGGCCGTTCCCCGCTCAGGTCCGCATAGCGAATCCGGCAGGTTCGTAACCGACGGACGCTCGACACCGATTCAGCTCGTGACCATTGCCGACGATATTGATGCGCCAGTGCGCGGACTGGTACGGCTACGTCAAGGACGAGTCCCGCACATCGCACCGCCCGCCGATACATCCGCTCGCGAACCTCAGCCCGTCAACGCTCACCGGCTGAGCATTGTCCGTGTCAATCAGCACCGCCGAATTCGCAAGGTTCTCACTCACGAGGTACACGCTTCCTGTGTCTCGGGCGCTGCTGGCTCCGCAGGAAAGGTTCGATTGGGCAGGTATTTCAGGTAGTGGATCTCTGCCAGAGTCCGGGCGAGGGCGTCGGGAGTTCGGGGGTCTGCAGATCCCCTTGCGCAGCGAACGCCCGATGCTCTCCAGAACGCGTTCGGCGCGCCATCGAGCGGTCCGCCGAGCCAACGCCGTGGAGTTTGTCGCCGACACCCGCCGCGACGTGCAGGAACGCAAGTTCGCCGCAGCGACGGCCTTCACAGACCCGCGGGAACACCTCGATGTCCCCGCGGGTCTGTCCGTCCATGGGATCCGACTCGACCGATTCCTCCCCATAGCCCGCGCACAGCACTCTCGCGGCGACCTCCCCGGCCGATGAGAAAAAGCCTCGATTCGATCGGCATACGCTGGGAACTCGCGACGCAGAAGTCACGCGCCCGTGACGACAACGCTTCCCGCCGGCCCCGCGAGATACCCATTGGTGCGTCACGTGCCCCACCCTCCGGCCGAGCCGGTCTCGGGCTGAGTCCCGCAACCGAACTTCAGAACAGCCCCAACGCGGACAACAGGACGATCCACTTCCCACGCATCCAAATCACCCCTAACGTCACCTAGTCAGCACTTCATAACCCCACGGCGCGCGTAGATGCTCCGCAGCAGTCTCACGTCATGTTCGCAAGACGGAGGCGGAATCGGCAAGCATTCCCCAGGGTCGTTCATCCAGGTAATGAATTTCTTCATATCGCAGTAGTGGATCGTTCATGCCGAACTCGGGAAATCCGCTACTGACAACCGGTGCGGTTGCCACTCGTGATTAGGGCAGAATTCCGCATGGCGATCGACGCGCACCCGTCCGCGGTTGACTGCCTGGCGTGGCTCGCAGCCCGTCAGAGGCTCGCTAGTTCCAGCGCGTTTCTGTCGGGAGGTTCTTGACCTCCACCTCCGTCCTTGCCCTTGACGAGAGGATCTGGCGAATCGCTGCGATTGCACAACCACGCACCGCGCGCCGGTTCGACAACCGGGCAGTGAACATAAATTCTTCACCAATCGCCACTAGCACTGGACACGAAATCGATGTTCAGGCATCGTGCGGTTACACTGGTCATACTCCGCTGCGGACTCTCACCCCCTCCCCCACGGCCCACAGCGGAGTTCAAGTTCCCCGATGGCAAGCGGTCTGGGCCGGATTGCGCCGCCTAAGGGTCCCGCTCGGGCACGCATTGCACCAGAAAGCCCAGCGGGGGCGCTGGTTCGCTCGACCGCGGAGGTGCTGGGGGGGACCAGCACCGACTACTCAAGACTCGCATGCGAGTCGCAGGAATCGGGCGATTCTCACGAAGTCCGTATCCCGGGAATCGGAAATATTCATGATACTGTTTCGGAACTCTCGCGGAAGTTCCAGCTTCCCCGCGAAAGTTCCGACGCGTCCGGGATGCGAACGAAAGGCCGGGGATCACGATGACAGGTGACCCAGTGGAGCTGCCACTCGGCAGAGACAGCTCGCACACTGGGGAGCGGCCAGCGTACGAACCGACGCGGGAGTCGCTGGCCCGCCATCCGCTGCCCGAGTGGTGGGACGACGGCAAGTTCGGCATTTTCGTGCATTGGGGCGCGTATTCGGTGCCCGCGTTCGGTTCCACGTTGCTACCGGGCACGGACCGAATTCGCTCCCGGCTGCCGAAGACGCTCGGGGAGTACTGCGCGGGCGAGTGGTACGCGCGCCTGCAGCAGATCCCGGGCACCTCGGCCTGGCTGCACCACCTGCGCCGCTACGGCCCGGCCGCGCCCTACGACCATTTCATCGAGCAATTCGGCGCGGAACGATTCGACCCCGACGACTGGGTGAGCCTGTTCGACGACGCCGGCGCACGCTATTTCGTGCTGACCGCCAAACACCACGACGGGCTCGCCCTGTGGCCGACCGCCACCACGGGCCGCAATACGGCCGAGTTGGGGCCGCGACGCGACCTGGTCGGCGAACTGGTCGACGCGGCCCGCAACCACGGCGGCGTCAAACCGGGGCTGTACTACTCCGTGCCGGAATGGTTCAACCCCGCGCCCTACCGAGGCGGCAGGTCGAGCTGGGGCGAGAGCGCGCTGGTCAACCGGCTGATGTTCCCCCAACGGCCGCCGCGCAATGCCTACACGCGCCGTCGCGTCCCGTACACCGGCCAAGGAATGGTCTACGACTACGCCGAGAGCATCGTCCGTCCCCAGCTGCGCGAACTCGTCGACCGGTACCGCCCGTCGATGATCTGGTGCGACATCGGCGGCGACGAGAAGTACTTCCGCAGCAACGAAACCATCGCGTATTACTACAACCGGGCAGCCGCCGCGAATCCGGACGGCGTCCTGGTCAACGACCGATTCGGCGACGGCCGCACCCACCGCGACTACACCACCGTCGAGCAGGGCGCCGGCATGAACCAGCAGCCCACCGGCGAACGCTCCGAAGTGTGCCGCACGATGGCGGAATCCTGGGGCTACGACAGCCGCGAAACCGCGGACTCCCTGCGCGGCACCAGCGAACTGGTGCACCTGCTCGTCAATTCCGTCGCGGCCAACGCGAACCTGTTGCTCAACATCGGCCCACGCGCAGACGGCACCATCCCCGAACCGATGCGCGAGCGGCTGCGCGGCATCGGCGCGTGGCTGAAACTCAACGGCGAGGCAATCTACGGCACGAGACCGTGGACCCAGCCTACGACGGGAAAGCTTCGATGCACGGCAAGCAAGACCACCGGTGTGCTCTACCTGACCGCGCTGTCCTGGCCTGGCCGCGAACTCGTCGCCGACTTCGACGTCCCGACCAGCGAGCGGACGCGGATCACGCTGCTCGGCTCCGACGGACGGCCGCTGGCCTGGCACCGCGACGGCCCCCGCCTCGTCATCACCACCCCGGGCACCGACCCAGCCTGCGCCACCACCAGCCAGCACGCCTACGTCTTCCGCATCGACAACCAGTGAACGGATCCGCCGCAGGGACGGATTTCGTCGTGGTCCGCGTCGGCTCATGGCGTCCACCGCGGCTGGAATGGTTAGCTCGGCACGGCTTCGCCGCACACATTGACCTGTTCCCGACCAGAAGGGACCCTCCCCCATGCCCACTATCGACCCGACGCGCACCGCATTGATCGCGATCCACCTGCAGCACGACATCGTCGGCGCCGACGGTGCCTTCGCACCGTTCTTCCGCGCCGAAGTCGAGCGCACCGGCGTGCTCGACACATCCGCTCGGGTCTTGGCCGGAGCACGCCAAGCTGGCGCGAAGATCATCTACACCCGCGTCGCATTCAAGCCCGGACATCCTGACCTCGTCGCGAACTCACCCCTCCTGGGCATGGTCGCCGCGAACAACTGCCTCCTCGACGGAACGCCCGGCGCGGCACTCGTCGAATCGGCCGCCCCAGCAGACACCGACACGATCGTGACCCACACGCGGATCACTGGTTTCCACGCCAGCGCACTGGATGTGGTCCTGCGTGCCGGCGGAATCGACACCGTCGCGTTCGTCGGCGTGGCCACCAACATCTCGGTCGAAGGCACCGCACGAATCGCCTCGGAACTGGGCTACCGCACCATCGTGCTTTCCGATGCCTGCTCCGCCGGATCCGAAGCCGCGCACCAGGCGTCGCTGGAGTCGCTCAACCTCCTGGCCGAGGTCATCACCGCCGACGATTTGCTCTCCGCACTCACCGGCGAACGCGCGGCCGGATGAACAGCCGCATGGGTCTCGAGCCGACCGCGTTGGCGCGCCCGGGCAGGAGCCCGCCGCAGTGGCGATCGTCTGTTTGGCGGCCCCACCTGCCGTCAAGACGGTGCCCGCATCGAGCACGAGCCCGTTGATCCCAGGCCCGCCAGATCACCGGCGCCGTGATCGCCGAACCGGTGACCTCTCCGGAACCCGTTGCCCAGTGCGTGCTGTCAGCCGCCGCGGTGCTGAGCCATCGAATAGGAGGCGTTCTGGATCACTGTGTGCTGAGCCGTTAGAGTTACCCCGTCTCGCACGTACGTGATCGTCCAGGTGAATACATAGTCTCTCCGCCGCGATGGAACGTGACAAGTGCGTTTCGACCCGTGATCTCAACCGTGATCCGCCCCTCCAGAGCCCGCAGGATTGACGGCAAGCCGCGCTGATTCCCATTCTTTCCATTGGCGAACTTTCCGCCGCAGGCTTGGCTTCCCTGTCCGCCTTCAGTCGGACACCGGCTGCAATCGGCAATTATCTCCGCCTTTCGACGAATCCGCCAAGTCCCGGACTACCTCCCCCTCCGGCGGCGTAGTACCTTAACCGCCGATCGGAGGGGAGTAAACCTCGCATGGGGATCATGCCTAAAGGAAGCATCGCCAGCGAAGCGCCGACAGCTTAACCGGAAATGCCGCCGTGCGCGCCATAGAGCGAATTCTCTTCAGCCCAGAAGCCGATTTTTGACGTGCCGCATTGTAGGCGACGACGCCCGTTGAAATACACTGCCGGGAACGAGTGAATAATTCATGTCGGATTATATGTTTGCAGACTGAGCACCATTGATCCTCAACAATGGAGTGCCAACCCGGAAGGCAGCGCACTGTTCGACTTCTCGATCACCAAGATCAAGGTCCATCCGAAATGCGGTCCGACCGGCCGGCGAACGGCCAGCAGGCACGTCGTAGTCCTGGACCTGACGGACTGGACGCACAGTCCGCAGAATCCAGGCGACCTCAGCGGCATCAGCGCGTTGCTGAACTGGGGATCGTTCCAGACCAGCGGTACAGGCGACGTCGCCCACACCGTGGATGCCAGCAGCTGCGCGGAGATCACGGCCTTGCCGATCGCCCACGCGGCCAGCAGCAAGTACACCGGACAGGTCGAGAACGCGGCGGTCGACAAGAGCAGGCCGCTGTTGCTGCTGGCAGGCACCAGATCCACCAGCAGCTCCCTCGGCTGGATGTGGACCTACTAGCGGCCGTCGCCAGGACAAGTCGGCTGCGAAGCGAGAATCCGGCGCGGGCGGGAACCGAGCGCCGTCCGCGCGGGAAGATCGGCACCGCGGGTACTGCGCGTGCGGCTCGCGGTTTGCTCAAAACGGTGTTCCGCACGGTCAAGTCCAGTCCACTCCGGACTCGACCAACAGAAACTCGGCCCGCCACGGACCACCGTGCGTCTCCGCGAAGACCGTGTTGCGGGCGTTCGCCTGATCGGACCGCTTCGGTTGGCTCGCCCAGTACCCGAGGCTCCCGCCGCGCACGCTGGTGTCAGCGCGATCACGGTCTATCGCTGCCGGAACCGTCGCGCCAGCTGCCGTTGCTCGCTGGCTGCACGATGTTGCCAGCCGAACCGCAGGTGTCCTGTTGGACCGCACCTGCCGATTTGTCGGCGCGCTGGGTGGCTTTTTCCGCTGCTGCCGTTCGCGGTTTGCCGCACGCGCACGGCCGACGACCTCGTTCACGCTGGCCAGGAACTCGTTCGCGGAATTCCTCCACGCCCGTCGAACCCGCTGATCTCGACGCCCTTGCTGACGACCACGGTAGTCGGATAGGTTCGCACGCCATATTTGGCGGCAAGGCCGGGTGTTCGTCGGCGGCCTCGTGGACATGCGGCCAGGAACCGTTCGACGTGGCCGCGGCCCGAGAGGCGACCAGCGCCAGCCGGTTGCGGTAGCGCGCCAACGGGTCCAGGACCACCGGGGTGCGCTGCCTCGCCGAAGTCGGAGTCCGGCCCGACCACCGCACGGCGGGCCAGGAGAGACCTCACCCCTCGATCCGGCGGGCCCGTCCGGCCACCGCGCTGCGGACTCCGGGGATTTCCGACAACTCCGCGGTCAACTCGAACAGGTCGCCCCGTCCGTCGAGACGCAGCGCGACTGCAGTGGCCTTCCGTCCATCGTCGTGCACTGTCTCCGGCTCGACCACGATCTCCCGCACTGTCCAGCCCCGGCTGGTGCAGGCTGCGAGAGCGGCCCGCAGGACCCCTTGGCCGTCGTCGTAGCCCAGCTGCAGGATCGGCGGTTCGCGCCGATGTCTCGCGGCGAATATCGCGAGACGCGACAGCCCCCGGGTCGCCAGGAAGAACCCGGCGGTCCCTGCGGCGGCGAGCACAGGGAGCCCCGCTCCGCACGCCATTCCGATCGCCGCGGTGACCCAGACCGTCGCCGCCGTCGTCAGTCCCTGCACCGCGTTGCTGCGAATGAAGATCAAGCCGCCGCCGAGGAATCCCACGCCCGAAACGACCTGCGCGGCGACTCGCGACGGGTCAAGCGAGACGTGCGGGTTGGCCAGGAAGTCGTCGAAGCCGTACTTGGACACCAGCATGAACACCGCTGACCCGACTCCGACCAGCGCGTGCGTCCGCAGCCCCGCGGACTTCATGCTCAATTCCCGTTCCAGTCCGATCAAAGTGCTCAGCACGAGCGCGACCAGAACCGGGGCCAGCAGCGACCACTGCTGACCGGTAGACCACAACGGCCCCATGAACCCTCCCGCGGAAGCTGAGCGCGCGGTGCCGCATCAAGGCAGCACAATCGCATGACCGCATGAATTGACCAAGCTAATTTGGGGACGGCCGCCGCGCTACTGCAACCGGTCACATCATGGGAATGAATTGTTCAATTACGGCTTCGAAACGACATCGGCATATCCGCCGCCCTCACAGAACGCGGGTCTCGGCGTTGTCATCGAGCGGACAGCGGCCAAGGCGGTTTCAGGGTGAACCACGCCGTAATGCGTCGTCCGGCGATCCGGCGGCCGCTCCTCTGCTCGCGGGCGGCGAGCCGGAAACCTTGCTGATCGCCTGGTCCGTGCCGGGACCGCATGCTCCGGGGCCAACGACATTCGCGGAACCGACCACGATGCCGACGACCAAGGCCGCGCCCAGGCCGAGCAGCCACGACACCCATCGCAGGCTCCTCGGCGCAGATCGTTCCGGCACGAGCGCGGGTACCTGTGGCTCGGGTAGGTCGTGCCGCTGATCATGCGCGGCATGCCGAGGCGTACTGCTTCGCGGATTCCGCCGATCGTGCGGCGCAGGCCTGCGGTCAGCGTGGCCTGGCGAACCGTCCGATGGCTCCGATCGAGGGGAAGGGATGGACACGGAATGCTCCTCAAACGACGACGGCGCATGCTTTGCCAGCTTGAGTTCACAACATGTCAGGCATTCGCGCCGCATCGAGTCACTGATTCACGACCATCGAGGAAAAGCGATGGGAAACAGCATGATTTCATCACGAATCCGGGGCTGGAAGTGTCCGCTGCCGCTCTCACGCTCATGCTGCCGCGGGGGGCTACCCGGCGTTCGCCTCGGCCGCGCCCGGGTGGCATTCGACGTGCCCGAGGTTGACCTTCTGGTCCCCTGTGCCGACCGAAACCGCGTCGAACGAGACACCGCCGTCCGGCAGTTTCTGTACCACCTTCGTGCTCAGGGTCAGCCCCCTGCCGAAGTCGTACCCGCTCCCCTCGAACCGCTTCACATCGACCGACTGGTCGATCTTCGCGCCGAATGGCAGATCTGCCTCGAACCTGCCCTCCGCCAAAGACCCGCCTGCGGTCGCCCCGGCCGGACCGGCCTGACAGCTCTCATTGAGCCCCGTGACGTACAGAGTGGCCGTAACAACTGGGAGGTCGGAAATGACATCCAGCCGATCCATCAGCTTAGGGAAGTCGGAATTGACGACGTGTGCGTCGACCAGATTGACCACCTGGCGGAGAGTCAGCTTCAGGGTGACCTTGACGCCCGCACCGGAGATCTGCGCTGCCGACCTGCCCGCGGCTGGGTCCGCGGTCGTGGTCGCCTTGAGCTTTTCGAGACTGCCGTCCGCCAAGCCGAGCTTGAACTCGCTGGCGCCCAGCACCTCGCTCTCCGAGGCGGTGGCGTCGGAATCAGTCGCCGGCGCCACCGGCGACGCCGCCGACCCGACAGGCGCGTGGAGATGGACGGCGACCAGCCCGTCCAGCCCGGCGAGGTAAGCGTACGAGGTGGGACCTTGTTCGGCAGTGCTGGCCAGGCCGGCCGTTCCAAATATGCCCGCGAAGCCTACTGCCCCTGCCGTCGTGGACAACGCGACGATCCGTTTGATTCCCATCCGAAACCAGCCCTAACGTCGTTGTCGAAGCACGTTCACCCGCGGCACGAAGTCGACCCTCAGATTCAGAAGCAATTCTTTCGCCCGAGACTCTGAACTGTCAAGGACATGCTTCGGATTCACTCTTTAAGCAATGTAATTATTCCTGCTGACTACGGGAATAATTCACGTCTGCCGAAATGAGGCGGCGAAGTGGCTCCTGGCTGCGTTCTAAGAGGGTGCGTCGCTCGCCCTCGCCTCGACCGTCAACGGGTCGGTGCGCTCCTTGCCGCAGCTCGCGCTCATGGCGTAGGTACCAGGCTTGGCATCGGCGCTGATCGCGCCTTCGCCGCAGGCGACGTTCTTGATCGGACCACGGTACTCGGCGAGTTTGATCGCGCCAGTGACCGGTGAGACGACTGTCCCCCCGCCCGGCCCGCAGGAGAACGCGACCACGATAAAACGGTGCCCCGGCTCGACGGGGACGGGAAACACGGGCCTCGCGGTCGTGCTCGCCGACTGAGCCGATGCGGCCGGAGCGAGCCCGATCGCGCACGCGGCCACCCCTAGCGCCACGGTCCACTTAGTCCGCTTTGCCGCCATCGCAATCTCCTCGCGTTTCCCGAAGGGCCTAGCCACCTTCGTACCGGCAACGACGCGTCAACGCTCGAAACCGTTGGGTTCGGGTACCAGAAATGCCCCGAAAAGGGGGCTATTCTCAGGCAGGTGGGCCACCGAATGCCCGCTCAGGCGCGTCATTTCGCGCGGTCGCGGCAGCGCGGTCTTCCCGCCCTCGCTGTTCGAGCCGAACTGATCAGGCGCTGCCGAGGACCCGGTCGAGGTAGGTGTTGGCGAACGTCCCGGCCGGGTCGCATTCCTTGCGGATCCGCAGGAAATCGTCGAAGTGCGGATAGCGGGTGCGCAGCACGGACGCGTCGAGGTCGTGCATCTTGCCCCAGTGCGGCCGTCCGCCGACCTGGCCGACGACGTTCTCGAACGCGGAGAAGTACTCGCGATAGGGCATGCCGAGGAACTGGTGGATCGCGATGTACGCGGAATCGCGGCCGTTCGCGGTGGACAGCCAGATGTCGTCCGCCGCGGCCACGCGCACCTCGACCGGGAACGCCACCGGGTCTTTCAGCCGCGGCACCACTGTCCGCAGTTCGGCCAGCACATCAAGCACTGATTCGCGCGGGACCGCGTACTCCGACTCCACGAACCGCACGCCGCGATGGGTCACGAAAACGCGGTGCGAAAGATCGCTGTACTCCCGAGGCGACGACACCTGCGAGGCGAACGCGCCCAGCGGCCGCACCAGCTTCGGCACCGCACGGCCGAGCCGGCAGAGCCCGCCGAACGCGACGTTCTCGGTGAGCTCGTAGTCGACGAACTGCTTGAGGCGGGACAACGGTTTCCGCTCGGCGTCCACCGGCAGCCGGTTGTTGCGCTTCACCAATGCCTTGGCTCCGTAGGGAAACCAGTAGAACTCGAAGTGGTCGTTGTTCGCCGCGTTGTCGTCGAAACCCTCGAGAACCTGCTCCAGCGGCTCCGGACGTTCTTGCGCGGAGAGCACAAAGGACGGTTCGCATTGGAGGGTCACGGTGCTGATGACGCCCAGCGCGCCAAGGCCGACGCGGGCGGCGTGGAACAACTCCGGCCGCTCGTCGGCCGAGCAGCGGGCCACCGAACCGTCCGCGAGCACCAGTTCCAGCGCGACGATCTGCGTCGAGATTCCGCCGAACCGCGCACCGGTGCCGTGCGTGCCGGTGGAAATCGCGCCGGCGATCGTCTGTGCGTCGATGTCGCCGAGGTTCGTCATCGCGAGCCCGAGCGCGTCCAGCGCCGCGTTGAGAGTGCGGAGAGTGGTGCCGGAACGGACCGTGACCTGCTGCGTTTCGAGGTCGGCGCGTTCGATGCCGGTCCAGGCGGCGAGGTCGAGCGCGTCGGAATCGGCGGCGGCGATCGCGGTGAACGAATGCCCGCTGCCGAGCGCGCGGACGCGGTGCCCCGCCTCGGCGACCCCGGCCACGACCTCGGCGATCTCGGCCGCGCTGCGCGGCCGGTGCACCCGTTGCGGGGTGGCCTTGGCCGTTCCGGCCCAGTTGCTCCACTGGCGACGCTGAATCGGCAAGAATATCGCTCGGCCCCTTTGAGGGATACAATTATTCCCGTTGACTACGGGAATAATTCAGTTCACTCGGCTGAGCAGCACATAGATTCGAAGGCAGTTCGCGCACCGTGAATCGAATCCCGCTGGATTCACCCTCCGGACGAACTCGGGACTCAGGGAAAGCGGAATCCCCTCCGGTCGGCGGAGTCCCTGAACCGCCAACCGGAGGGGAAGAAGCCCCGCCATGGACTGCACTGGAAGGGAACAGCCCATCGCGAAGCACTGCCCGTCTAACCCGAAATACCTTCGCGCGCAGCATATCCGCGAACATTTTCAGCCAAAACCCCGACATTTCCAAGGTGTCGCATAATACCTCGCAGAACCCTTTTAATCCTGCCGCGCGGAAGGATGGTTGAGAAATTCATGCCGGGTTGCGGATTTCCGTCCCGAGCGCTCAGGCGGCACGAATTGTCCCGGAAAGGGGGACCGCGGGTTGGGTGCCGATGGTGAGCTGTCCGTCGGTGTGCGGGCCGATGGCGCTCTTGTCCGCGGTGACGGTCATCTGCAGGGTGCGGTGGTCGGCGCCCGCGGGGGATCCGGGAAGGTTGAGCTGGATCGGGTCGAGCACGACGAGGATTCGGCCGTCGTCCTCGATCCGGGTGCGGAGATCGCGTCCCGGGCCGCCGGTGTCGGCGACGTGGGTCGCCAGGCCGGTGAACCGGAAGCCGGTGGGTGCGACGAATCGCTGTTCGGCCGTGGTGGACACGGGCATGCCCTTGGGGGCGGCGAACGACACGGTCAGGACGGTGTTCGCGCCGGCTCGCGCCTCCGGGACGAAGGTCTGCTCGGTGTGCAGTGCCGACTCCCCTGCCGGCGTCAGAGTGAAGGGGACCGGCGCGGACTGACGCTTCTGTCCGGCGGACGCGGCGGTCAGGGTGTGCTGCCCGGGTGCCAGGTTCACCGGCAGCGTCGTGCGCCAGGCACCGTCCTTCGACGCTCCCGTTTCAGCAACGGCGGCACCGTCAACGGTCACGCTCACCCGCTGGCCCGGCGCGGCGGTGCCGCTCACCGCGGCGCCGGGCCGCACCGACGCGCCCTTTGCCGGCGAAGCTACTACTGGCACTGGTTTGAGGTCGCCTGGATAGAGGTACTCCGGGGCCGGCTTGCCATTGCGGTAGATCCAGGCATCGAAAAAGCCCTGCAGATCCTTGTGCGACACCTCTTCGACGTAGCGCTGGAACTCCTGCATGTTCACGTTTCCGTCGCGATGCAGTGCGGGCCAAGTCTTGAGCACGCGGTCGAACGCCTCCTGCCCCACATACTTGCTCAGTGCGTGCAGCATGACCGGGCCCTTGAAGTACACGTCGGTGAATTCGTTGCCCGGGCCCATGTCGTAGAGCTTGCCCGCCCAGAACTTTTCACCGTTCGCGGCGATTTCGTCGAAGTACCTGGCGTCGAGGTCCACGCCGTCCTTCGCCTGCTCCCACTGCCAGGTCGCATACGACGCGAAGCATTCGTTGAGGCAGATGTCCTTCCACTTGTCGACGGCCACCGAGTCGCCGTACCACTGGTGCGCGTTCTCGTGCACGATCGTGCCGATGTCGCCCGCGCCGCCGGAGTAGATCGGACGGCTCATGGTCTCGAGCGAGTAGGGGATCTGCTCGTTCAGGTAGATGCCGCCCGCGGCGCTGGCCGGGTACTTCCCGAACTTCGACTCCAGGAAGTCGAGGATCTCCGGCAGCCTCGCGTCGGCCTGCTTGGTGGTGTCCGGGATACCCGGGGCGTACGCGCTGACGATCGGGGTGCCGTCCGCGCGCTGACGCTTGTTCAAGGTCCACTTGTCGATCGCGAGCGTGGTCATGTAGGGCGCGGCCGGAGTGTCCTCGGACCACACGTGCGTGGTGCCCCCAGCGGTCTTGAACGTTCCCGCCTCGCGGCCGTTGGAAATCGCCTTCCACTCGTCCGGAACCGTGACGGCCAACCGGAACCGGGCCTTGTCGCGGGGAGTCTCGTTGGCCGGGTACCAGGTCATGGCCGACTGCGGCTGGCCTGCCGCGAACGCTCCGCCGGACCTGGTGTGCTGCCAGCCGTTCGAGCCGTCCTCGCCGATAGCACCCGGTATCGCCTCCGGGACGCCGTGGTAGGCGATCTCGGCGCTGAAGCGCAGCCCGCGCGCGAGCGAGTTGCGCGGCGTGATCACGAGTTCGTGGTCGCCAGTGCGGCTGAACTGGGCGGGAAGGCCGTTGACCTTGACCGAGTCGACGGTGAGGCCGCGCAAGTCGAGGTTGAACGAACTGAGCGATTGGGTCGCCCGTGCGTTGACTGTCTGCAGGCCGGTGAGCTGGCGGCTGTCCGGCGCGTAGGCGACCTTGAGGTCGTAGTCGGACACGTCGTACCCGCCGTTGCCGTCCTGCGGGTAGTAGCTGTCCCCGGCCCCGTCCGCGCCCGGGGCCGGCCTGTCCTGGCCGGCCGAGGCGACGGTGGCGCCGAACGTCAATGCGGTGAGGGTGGCGGCGACGGTAACTGCCGGACGACGCCAGCGTTGCGGTGCTGTCATGACACTCCTGATCGTGGTGGAAACGTCGGTGCCCTGAGTCCGTGGGTCGTCTCGAGAGGACCGCGACGGCCCACGGTCAGGTCAACGTGCGGCGACGAGCGCCTAGGCCTGCGACTTCATCAGCTTCGGGTATTCCTTCTGGAACTTCTCGATCACCGTGGCGGACGGAACGATCTTGTTCGGGTTGTCCTGCTTGAGGGCTTGCTGCTCGCCCCACGTACCCGCGGCTTTGCGCTGGGCGGGAGTGCCGTGGCTGTGCTCGCAGTCGCCGATGGAAGCACTCAGGTAGGCGAACTCCTGCTGCGCGCGGGCATCCCACGCCGCGCCCTTCGCATGCGCGAGGAAATAGCCCGCGTAGGCGTCCGGACCCATTTCCCCGGACTCGTCGCTCGGCGAGTTGTCGTGCGCGAAATCGACGTGGTGCCCGTACTCGTGTCCCAAGATCCCTTCCACCGACACATCGCCGAAGCCGTCCTGGCCGACCAGGTCGAGCAGGCCGTCGCCCAGCAGGATGCGCTTGCCGCCCGCGCTGTCAGGCGGAGCCGCGAACGCGTTGCCCGAAAGCAATGGGTTCCGTCCGCCCTGCAAGGCCGGCACCTCGTGCACGACCTTGCTCGCCAGCGCGCCCGCCGCCGCGGCCCGCTCCGGGGCGAAGCCGCGCGCGAACGTCTCCTTCATTTTCTCCGGGCTGGCCGCGTCCGTGCCCTTATACGCCACCAGCTGAATGTTCCAGCTCTCGATGTCCCAGAACCCGCGCAGCTTGTCGATCGCGGCAGTGGCGCGGGGCGTGTACTGGCCGTCGGTGCCGAAGACCTGCGGGCTCTTGTCGTTCGCGACAACCGACGCGTACAGGTTGTTGAGGCTGTCGACCACGGACGCCGCTCGCCTTTCCACATCCGTGAGCGATGCTTGGAGCTTTTCGAACTCGGAAATCAGCGCCCCGGGGGTGCAACCCGGAATGGCGCCCGGCTCGCCTTCGGCTTTCCGGCCGGACCCGAAAATCGGCGACTCGATCAGCGGCTTGCTGTCGCGCAGCACGCTGGCGACTCCCGGCTCCTGCACGAGATCCTGGAATTCCCGCTCCAACTGTGCGATGTCCTTCTCTACCGAAGAAGGCTTCGCCGGATTCGGCGCGGCCGCTTCCGCCGGGACGGCCGTACCGGCCGCAGCCGCTACGAGAACACCGACTGCGACAAAGGTCCTGCTGAGAGTTCGGGGGCGTAGTGACACGAGGTACCTCTCCTCCGGTTCATCAGTGCGAAGCTGCGAACGTAAGTCAATATCCGCCGAGAGAACAGGTACGCGAACTAAAAACCCCAGCATCGAGGCAGAACTTTAGTATTGAATCGGACCGCCGGGTTCCCCTTTGCCGGAACGCGAGCGAATGGTCAAGCGTTCCCACGAAAGTCATGAGAAAAATAATGTCCACGAGCCGATTCCGTCCAGGACGGTCAGAGCGCGGAACGGGAACGACCGCGCCAGCAGCGAAAGCGGACTATCGCGGCTCGTGCCCCGAACCGCTGGCCGGAGAACTCGCTGAACTGGCCGCCGACGTTTCGGTGCTTGGCCCGCATTCGCCGCCAACTCCGTCGCCGGGGGACTTCTCTCCGCTGCGGCGGCTTTCTCGCGTCGATGACTCCGGAGACCGCGACGCCTTTTCGTCAAGCGTCGACGGAACTTCGTCCGGACTCGGCGTTTCGCACCTCGGGGGCGTCGTGCTGGCCGAGGTCGGCGGGGTGCCGGTCGTGCTGGCCGGCGGAGTCGTCGGTTCCGGCTTCGTCGAGGTGGCGGGCAACTCCCCGCTGGCGGGTGCGCCGCTGCTCGGCGAGTTCGAGTTCGCAGGCCCCGTGCTGTCGGGAGCCGCGGAGGTCGGTGCCGCGGGCGCTTGCGGGACCGGTACCGCGCTCGGCGTGCTCTCGGCCGGTTTCCCCGGCGGAACACCGATCGGCGCGTCGGCGTCGGGCAGTTCCGCGGCTCCGCCGCGGTAGCGGACCGCCCAGGCCATTACAGTGTCCACATAGGATTGCGAGTTGTTGTACCGGCGCACGGCGACCCGCTGGCCGCCGTCCGAGGAAAGGTCAAGACCGCCCGAGCAGAGGTAGCGGCCCGCGGCGAGAGTTTCGTCGTAAACGTTGTTCGGGTCGGAAACCCCGTCGCCGTTGCCGTCGGAAGCGTACTGGCGCCAGGTGCCGGTGATGAACTGCATCGCGCCGACGGCGTGATCCCACACCGGGTCGCCGGTGAACACGCCGCCGTCGGAGGAGCGGATCGCCGCGAATCCGCCCGTCCCGTTGAGCGCCGGGCCCAGGATGCGCTCGAGGGTGTTCCCCTTCTCGTCGACGTAGCCGCCGCGCGCGTGGTTCGACTCGATGCGGCCAACGCTGGCGAGCAGTGCCCAGTCGACGCGACAGCCCGGCTGTTGCTTGCCCATGAGGGCGGCCGCGTTCCGGTATGCCTTGAGCATGCTGGCGGGAATTCCCAGCGGGCCGGACGCTCCGGCTGAGCCGGAATCGGCGCGCGGCTCGGGCGGCTCGGGTATCTCGGGCAGCTGCGGCAGACGTCCGTCGACCGACATCGGCGGGACTTCGGCACGAGGGCCCGCCGGCGCGGGGAGCTGCTGAGCTCCAGGCCGGGTGAGCGCGACCGGCGAACTCGGCCCGCTGGCCGCGACCCCTGGCAGGATCGCCAGGACGCCGCCAGCGAGGGCAGCCGCAGTCCGCCCTCGAGCCGAACGCGTTCCGCGTTTCCCATCAGGCCACATCGCCGCCTACTCCCCGCCATTCCAGCCAAGCGTTGAGCGTTAATTACGAATCCCCTCGATGGGTCCGCGTAACGTCTCCTCGATCCACGTTAACTCGCGCTGATGCGGCTTTCGACAATGAAATATCACTGACCCGCTGTGCAATTTTTCATGCGGTCAGTCTCACTTTCGCGCGGGCGCGCTTCAGCAACGCGAGCCGCCGTGGCGGAGAGGCTTTCGCCTCGCCTCCACGGCGGCTCGTCAACCCCGGCCCCGCTGGTGATCAGCGGTGTTTCGGGAACTCCACCAGCTGTTGATACGTCGGACGGTTCTGCCATCCGATGCTGGGCGCCAACGCCGCGCCCATGGGCGTGAACCGGATCTTGTCAGCGCACCACGCGTCGCCGGCCTTGCACTCGTCGTCGCCCGGGTAGACCTCTGAACTCGGCGTGTCGACGGCTTCCTTGAGCGTGCGCAGCAGGGTGCCGCGGCAGTCTTCCAGCGTTCCGCAGAAGCGGGTCGGCATCGGACCGTTCACCTGCTGTCCCAGCGTGGCCCGCAGGTCCTTGTCCACATAGGACCACCAGCCGTATTCGAACGCGGATCCTCGGTGCGGAGCCGTCTTCCCACCCGGAGTGGGCGTCGAGGGCGCCTCGTCGACCTGCAAGTTCCGCTCCGTGGCAGCGTACAGTTGGTCGCCCATGCCCGGCCGGAACATCGCATCCACCAGCCGCGGCCACCACGCGTCCATGATCTTGATGGCGCGGTCGTCGATGTAAATCTTGGCCCCCGGCATCGTGTTCCGCTTGGCGCCGTGCTCCTTCCACCTTCGCAAGTCCTCAAGGCCCTTCTTGACCGCCGGATCGACGCCGCCCGAGCCGCTGTCGAGCACCTGCAAGAGGTTCGGGAGGATCATCTCGCCCCGCAGGTCCGCGACCGCCGCGTCCTCCATGGTCTTCGCGAGGTCGGCCCGGTCGATTTTCTTCCCGTTCGCGATCAGGTCCTTCACTCGCCGGTCCAGCAGGTCCGCGCGATGCACGGATCCGTCGCCGAAACTTCCGTCCACCTGGCCTTCCGCGGACTTGTTGTTCCAGCTGACGTAATAGTCCTGGTCGATCGAGGCCGGATGCTGCTCGCCCGGCATGCCCTGCACCACATTGGTCTTCGGGTCCCAGTTCCGCCATTCGGTCTCCGGATTCGCCCAGATCGGGAGGTTCGGGTCGACGTTCGCCGCCCGGACCGGCTGGAGACCGGAGTTGTAGTACGCCGTGTGCTTCGAGTCAGCGTAGAACCAGTTGAAGGTGAATCCGATCTCCGAGGCCGCCTTCTGGAAGTCCTCAGGCCCCTTCATCTGCTCCGGGTCGTTGAACCTCATGAACCCCAACGCCACCTGCATTTCGTTGCGGTAGGTGGACCGCAGCTCCGTGTAGGCGACCGGAACCCCCTCGACGGTGGCCCGCTGCCGCACGATGCCGTATTTCGTCCGCAACACCCGCAACCCGTCCGCGCTCTCCACCGGATCCAGCTTCTCGCACTTGCCGCCGTCCAGGTAGCCGTCGGATTCCTTGCCGGCCGGGCGGCCGTCAACGTTGCAGAGCTTCACCGTGTACGTGTCGATGATGCTTTGATGCGCCGACGTCGCGCTCCACGAGTAGTCCGGGCCACGACCGATCAGCACGTAAGGACCGGTCCCCGGGAACATGACCCCGTGCGCGCTGATCCCCGGCCCTTGAATGTCCTGGAGCATCAGGATCTCCGGAGCGAAATAACCCGTCTGCGGCCCGAACATGGCGATCGGGCTCCCGCTCTTCGTATGCGCTCCCGAAACCACCAGGGCGTTCGACATTCCCTTTGCCCGGCCGAGATAGTTCCTCGGCAGCGCCTCCGGGGACGAAGACGTTCCCTCGGTTGGCGCACCCGCGCTCGCCGAACCGCCCGAACCGGCCTCCACCGGCTCTTCTGTCAGCGACCCCGGGTCAGGCATCGCCACGTGCTGCGGGTCCTTCGGGCTGGCCCCGTAGGGGACCTTCGCGGCACCGCGCTGCGTCACGGTCGTTTCCGGATCGTCCGCCGACCGCAGCGAGTCCCACACCTTGCTGCCCTGTTCCTTGCCGTACTTCAGCTCCGCCGCCACCTTCGCGACCGCCGCGAGCGCCTGCCCGCCGCCCGCGGCGCCGAACTGCCCGCCCAGCAAGGTCGCCGCTCCGACCACGTCGTTCAGCGAGAACGGCTTGATTTCCGGCGCATGCAAGACCTCGAGCAGTTTAGGAGCATTGGCGATCAGCTTGCCGAGGTCGATGGAAGAAAAATTCCCCTGCAGCAGCTTCGAAAGCTCGCCCACGACCGCGGTGCCCGGCTCCAAGAGCTTTCCCCAGTAGTCGGCGGGAAGATCCAGCTTGAGCGAATCAATGAATGCCCTGTCCCCAGCGGACAAGTCTTTCGCCGTGGAAAGGTTCTTGAGGTATGAGCTGCTCCCGCTGGCGTCCTTGATGTACCGGTTGATCCCGTCCACGTAGTTTTGGAGGTCGCGCACAATCTTCACGCCGTCCGGCCCGCTATTGCGAAGCTGCTCAATCTGCCGGTCCCGGTCTTCGACGGTCTCCGCGATCTTCGGCCACAATTCTTTCTGGAAGTCCCCCGCGACGCTCCCGGCGAACTGCACCGCGGAACCGTTCACCATGTTGCGCAGCAGGTCCATCATGAAGAGGCGGTCCTGGCCTGCCGCGTAGCCGGAGCCGTACGTCGTGCCGTCCCGGGTCGTTCCCTTGATGTACGGGACTCCGCGAGCATCCCGGGAAATGGTCACGTCGTCGCGGCCGGGAACCGGAACCGGCCCGGTACCGCCTTGCGGCACGGCGAACGACGAGGAGTTCATGAACTCGCCGATCTTCTCGTTCGTCAGGTTCTGATAGTTCGTCCGCAGCGAATCGTAGGCTGCCACCTGATCGCGTCCGTGCGGCACTTCGAAGGAGAACGACCTGGTCTTCGCGAACTGCTGAAGCACTTCGGACCTCGACAGATTGCTGCCCTGCCCGGGCGGCAGAATGTCGTGGCACTGGTCCCTGCAGTAGTCGGCGTAGCCGCCTGGATCGGGGCCGGGAGCGCCTGGCGAGGCGCCCGCCACGCCGGGCATGGCCACCGATGCCAGGACGATGACCAGGGCCTGACACGCAAGGCTCACTTTTCGAGCAACGCTGCTCTTTGACATGCGACACTCCTTGGTGCACGTCCGACGACGCGCGAACGGACTCGTTCTCCTCCGGAAACGACGAGGAATTCTCGAAGAAAGACAAATCCATATCCAGCATGGAATTGAATTACTGTACCCGCATCATTGCGGAAAACCTCTTCAGCTGACTGACCGTCGTGCGGTCAGCGATGCGGTCCTGGAGACCGGCGTGTCCCCGGTCTTCGGAACGGCGGCCGCGGTTCGCCCGCACTCAACAGCGGCTGTTTCCCGCTGTTCACGTCGTCACCCGCCCGGTGAACTGAGCGGCGCCGAAACCGTCGACCGTCACCTGTCCGCCGGTCTTCTCGCCCGCGGTCGCGTTCGCGTCGGCGGTGACGTGGAACGTCACCTGAAGCTGGTTCGGCGGGTAGTCGCCACCGGACAGCTTCTTGACGACGTCGTCGCGGCTCACCGGGTCCACGGACGGGAAGACGAAGGTCATCGTCTTCCCGTCCGGGCTCACCGAAACGAGATCGGCCAGCCACGTGCACGCGCCGTTGTTCCGGCCGTCCTTGTCACTGGCGTTCGCCGTGATGTTGTAGCGGCCGCGCACCGTGGATTTCTCGTCCGAGATCGGCTGGAACGTGAAACCGTCCGGAGCCTTGATGGTGATCTTCTTGCCCACCACCGACGAGAGGTCGCCGTTCTCCGGCTGGATCGCGAAGGTCGCCAGGTGATCCCCGCCAGGCGCGGCGGACGGTGACCAGAGCAAGGAGATCGCGCTGGCTTCAACCGTCTTCGGGTCGGAGAACAACGCATCCGAGACCGGGGTCGCCGCGTCCGTCGCCCGAATCCGGACGGCCGTTCCGAGCGGCACGTTCTTGTCCAGCGAGACTCGAGCCGTTCCGTTCTCGATTGTCGCCGGGGACCCGAGCGGCTTGCCGTTCTTGTCGACCGGGGTGACCGTGGCTCCGTTGCTGCCGGAGACCGTCAGCACCTGACCGGGCGATACCGCGCCGTCTTCGGGGTCGGTGATCACCGGCCGGGCCAGGGCCGGAAGCACCGTCAGCCGGCGGCCCGCCGACTGGCCCGTGACCTTGCCGTCGCTCGTCTCGGACGTGACGAACACCTGGTGCGGCTTGCCGTCCGCAGGCACGACCGGCGGCACCCGCAGCGCCCACTTGCCGTCGTGGCCGACGTAGGCCGTAGGGGCCGGAATTCGCGCACCGTCGATGTTCCACCTGATCAGCGTGTCCCTGGGGCCGGTCCCGGTCAGGCCGCCGCCCTCGTGGACGACGAGGTCGTCCGGGCCGTCGACGGCCGGAGCGGCCGGTGCTTCCGGGAGATCCACGGGAAGAAAGGCCCGGCCCGCGATGTCGGCCGCGTTGCCGCCGCCGGACTGGACGATGCCCGCCACCTCGATGTTCCGGACCAGGTCCGACGGGACGCGGAAGCGACAGGACGCGACGAGCGAATAAGCACGCAATGCGGCGAGATCGGCGGCGGGGTCGGAGCCCTTGCTCATCTTCGCGATGATGTCCTGCACGAACGCCGCGAACGCGGCACCGTCGACGTCGCGGCCGTCCTGCTGACCGTCGGTGACCCGCAGGGTTCCCATCGCGTCGTCGTAATCCTCGCACCGGTACCCGTCGAGCTTGATCGTGGCGAGTTTCGACGATGCGAAATGCTGAAGGCCTTGCAGGAACTCGATCTGCCCGCCGGCGACCCCTCGCCGCGGTGCGACGACCGACATCCGCGCCAGCGCCAAGGACATCTTGACTGTCACGACACTGTCCGGCTTGGCCCCCGCCCGCGGCGCGTCCGTGGAGAACTGCATGCCGGGCGGCGTGCCGGCTTCCGCCGAAAGCTCCCGGAACTGCGCTGGGGCACCGGCCGACGCGACCCCGCCGAACGCACCTCCCGCGGCGGCAGCAATCAGCGTCGCCACGGACACCGCTCTGCGAGTGGTCGACGCGACGCGTCTCATCGCGTTTGCCATGAAGCGCCTTCTTTCGCCCTGAAGACCGAGGAATTCAGCCTTTGCCAAACATCGGCCCCGCGCCGACGAGCTTCGCGTAATTTACGAGAACTTTAAGCACGCGGAACCCGTGTTGGCAACGTCACAACTCGCATTCGTTGGACCATCCCGCCGGGGATATGCATTTTCATCCGTTGAAACGGTGATATTTTCATGTCGTCCGAGTGGGGCTCGGAAGGTTCGACGGGTGGCCCTGAAAAGGAGCGACACCGCTTCCGAACGTGCCGTCGCGCGGCAGGAGACATTCATTCGATTACCGGGAACTTGCACACTCGCGTGCCTCAGCGCGACGCCCGAGAGGGCACCGGGCTGCTCGACAACAAGACGCTGAGTCCTACCTGCGCTGAGCCGGGTAAATCGCCGACGGCGGCAGAGGCAGTTATTCGGTCCGGGCGTGGCAGGCCAGCGTGGGATCTCCCTCGGGCTCGGCGACAGCGACGGTGTTGTTCCGCGCATCCGGTGTCGTCGCCGCGGGTGCGAGCAAGCCGCCGCCGAGTTCCTGACGGCCGCGACGCGGACTGGCCTGATTGCCGGAGGTGAACATGCCTCCATTGTCGGCCGAGCCCGCGGCCACTGCGCCATTGACAATTCGAACGAGTGAGCCGCGCTGCTTGCGTGCCGCCACGTCGAGGAAACGGGTCTGCCAAGAGATGCCCCGTGAGCTCCAGGGTTCCTCGGCGGAGACCCGAGGGTCCGTACCGGCCAGGACCAGGGCGTTCCCATTCCTGCGGGTGATCATCTGTCGTTCTGACTCAACCTCAGTCTGGATGAACCGATCTCGGAGAGGTCGAACATCACGCAGGGCTTGCGGACGGCACGATCAGCTCGGACGTCGGGCACCTGGAGCAGGTGCGCACCAGGTTCGGGAAACCGTTGTGGGACATGGAACCCACCGACGCCGACGCCTACGTCGCACGAGCAGGACCTCGAGGAGGTTGCGGCCGAGTCGGTCGACTTCCTGCACGGTAAGCATGTCGCCAGAGCGCATGTAGTCGATGGCGGCGGTCAGCGCGGGGCGGGGCGTCGACGGCGAGCTTGCCGCTGATCTTCTCCTCGAATACCTTCACGCACAGTTCGTCGAGCGCGTCGCGCTGCCGCGCGGTCTCCTGTCGCTCGTGCTGACCCGTACCAGCCCGACCAGCTACCGGTTGTTGAACACCTCCACCTAGATGGAGGCTTCAGCGGCGCGGCGACGGGCGGACATTCAGTAATCGTTCGATTGTTGAACGCCGGAATGCGTCGGCCCGAGATGTCGATGGTCGGAGTCCGCTGCGCAGGTGTCAGAAGGGTCGTGCACCCCAATCGCGCCAGTTGAACGCGCCGCGTTGGGGACATCAGGCCGGGCAGGTTCTACTTGCGGTGTTGGCCGGTGAGCAGAAGGTGTTCGAGGGATGTCGGGGGGTGGCCGGTGAGGGTGGCCACGTCGGTGGTGACCTGGGCCAGTTCGCCGGCGGCGATCGCGGTGTAGGTGGAGATCCAGGCTTCCCGTTGCCAGGCGGGGGCGTTGTAGGCGGCTCTGGACGCCTTGGCTTGGTCGAGGGTTTCGCGTTGGTAGCGGGTTTCCCGGCCGGTGATCCTGGTGATCAGCTCGGCGATCTCGGACAGGCCCAGCGCCTGCGGTCCGGTGAGGCTGTAGGTGTTGCCGGCGTGCGGACCGGGGTTTCGCAGCACGGCCGTTGCCGCGTCGGCGATGTCGTCCTGGGTGACCGCGGCGACCCGGCCGCCGCCGGCCGGGCCGCGGATCACACCGTCCGGCCCGGCCAGCATGGGCAGGAAGTCGGCGTAGAGGTTGTCCCGCAGGAACGTGTACGCCAAGCCGCTGGCCCGGATGTGCTGCTCGGTCGCCGCGTGGTCCCTGGCCAGTGTGAAGGTGGCCGAGGGGTTTGCGCCGTAGAAAGAGATGTAGACCAGGTGAGCGACACCGGCCTCGGCCGCCGCGTCGACGAACGTCGTGTGCGCGGCGACCCTGGCCGGGTCCTCGTGCCCCGAGACCATCAGCACGGTGTCCACCCCGCTCAACGCCTCGGTGACCGCCGGGCGGTCCGCGTACTCGGCCACTGCCACCTCGGCGTTACGCAGTACGGGCGCCCTGGAGGCGTCCCGCACGATCAGCCGCTGGGCGCAGTCGGCCGCCTCCAGCCGCCGGGCGACTCTGCCGCCGAGCTGCCCGGTCGCCCCGGTCACCGCGATCGGGCTGGTGGACCGGAGCCGGGCGGTTCCGGTTCGGGGGAGGGATGGACGGTTGATCATTGTGGGCTCCTTTGGAGTGTGGCGGGGTCGACGATCAGCGAGCGAGCTCGGTGAGAGTGCCGGTGTGCAGTTCGCCGACCCGGCCGTGCGCGGTGGAGTAGGTCCAAAAAGCGTGAACGGTGTCGGTGACGAGGTTCATCGCGTGGGTGACCGTCATCCCCGACTTCTCCGTCCAGCCGACCAGGAACACGCCTGGGGCGATCTCGGCGGCGTGCAGGTCGACGTTCTCGGTTGCCCCGACGGCCGGGCCGGCGAGGACCTCGTAGTGCAGCCGGGTGCCGTCGGCGGCGTAGGTGTTGCGGAACACCGCACCGTTGTCGACGGTGAACCGGTAGGTCTTGCCGGCATAGGTCAGATCGCTCATCTCGGGTTCCTCGCCTTCCTAGAACAGGCCGTTGCCGTGCGGGAGTTCGGCGAGAACAGGGGCGATGACGTCCCAATGCTCGACGATCTTGCCGTCGGCGACCCGGAACAGGTCCCAGTAGGCGACCGGGACGCCGAACTCGCCCTCGGACTGCACCAGGACGAACTCGCCCTCGGCGACGACCCGATGGATCGTGCGGTAGACCAGGTTCTTGCCCTGCTCGGCCCAGGCGGCGGCGGCCGCGCCGAAGCCGTCCAGCCCGTCCGCGGCCTCCGGGTTGTGCTGCCGATAGGTCTCGGCGGAGATGTAGTCGGTCAGCGCCGAGTAGTCGGCGTCCTTGAGCACCTTCTGCGCGAACTCGGTCACCAGCTTCCGGTTGGCCTCGGTGTTGTGCAGGTCGCCCGGTGTGGTCGGGCCGTCGGTCTGCGATCGGCCGGACACGGTGTCGGCCACCACCGGGGTCAGTGCGTCCCAGTGCTCGGTCAGCCTGCCGTCCTCGACGCGGAACAGGTCGAAGGCGACCAGCGGCTGGGGGCCGAAGCCGTGGTAGGTGCCGTGCAGCGCGACCAGATCACCGTCGGCGATCACCCGTGCCGGCTCGTAGCGGAAACCCTCGGGCAAGGTGGCCACCAGTTCGCGCAGCGCCTCGGGACCGTCAGCCGCCAACGAGCTGTGCTGCCGGTAGCCGGCGGCGACCCAGCGGTCCACCGCGGCGGTGTCCTTCGCGCCGAACAGCTCGCCGGTGGCCCGCACAACCAGATCCTTGGTGTTCATCATGTCCTCGTTTCGTTTTTCGCGGGTGTGGCGTTGACGGACTCCAGGTTCGTCCGAACAGGACGGGACGGCGAGGTAAGATCGGGAACCGCTATGGTCAAAACTGGACAACCCGATGCTTCCGTGGCCGTTGCCGAGTTCAGCTTCGGCAACCCGGACCGAGCCTTGCTTGACGTCGAGGTCGTCGACCTCGGCCGCCTGACAGGCAGAATCTCACCCGAAACGCGCACGGTCGTGCACCGCACCGACTTCCACCAGATCTTCCTCGTCACCAGAGGCCAGGCCACCATCATGGTCGATTTCGTGGATCACCCCTGCGCCCCGGGCACGCTCCTCCACGTCACGCCCGGACGCGTCCTGCGCCTGCCCCGCCCCAGCACCCCCGACGGCGGCCTACAGGTGCGGATGGTGCTGTTCGCCCCCGCCTTCCTGCCCCGGCTAGAGCCGGCCCGCGCCCTGCTGAGCCCGTTCGGCCCCGTCGTCTTGCGCCTGCCGGCCCACCAGCGAGCCGGCATCACCCGCGCGATCGACGACCTGGCCACCGAATACGCCCACGCCGTCGCCGACACCGACGAGATCGCCATCGAGGTCCTGCGGCACCTGCTCAGCGCGCTGATCCTGCGCATCGCCCGGCTCCCCCAGCCGGACGACCTCGCCCCTGCCGCGAACGACACCTTTATGCGCTTCCAGCACGAACTGGAACGCTCTTTCGCCGCCACCCGCAACGCCAGCGACTACGCCACCCGGCTCGGCTACACGCTCCGCACCCTCAACCGCGCCTGCCACACCGCCACCGGCCGCACCGCCAAAACCCTGATCGAAGCCCGCGTCATCCTCGAAGCCAAACGCCTCCTGGCCCACACCGACCTGCCCGTCGCCGCCATCGGCCGACGCCTCGGCTTCACCGAACCCACCAACTTCGGCAAGTTCTTCCACCGCGAAACCGGCCACCCACCCGGCACCTTCCGCACCCGCGAACGCACATGACCCACAGGCGGCAGCAGCCGCACATCCAGGTGGATCCGGCGAGCCCGGGGCGAGGTTTGCGGTTGCGAGGCGGCGTTGACGTTGCGGGATACCCGTCGTTGCCAGGCAAGCTGAGCGGGGATCGGGTCGAGTGAACTGGCCGGACACTGCCGTCGCTGACGCCATCCGCGACGCCCCGGAAACAGAACACCCACTGACACGGCATATCGGCGACTTCCTCATCGACCAAACCCACGCCGGGCTCACCGAGCGCGCGATGCGCGCCCGGCCACCGGCATACACCACCAACGAGCAAGCCAACCTCATCCAGACCCGCCGGTGGTCGCTGACGCACCTGGAGCGAAGCTCCTGCCCCCGAACCTTCCCGCGCTCCTGGACGACATCCTGCGCGGAACACTGTGTACACCGCTGTTCCGCAACACCTGACTCCACCGGTTTACCGGCCCGATCTCCGGGGCGGTCAGCAGCGGATTCAGCGGCATCATCGCCAGCCCGGCCTTGAGGATGCCGAAGTAAGCGAGGACGAACTCCGGCACGTTCGGCAACTGGACCGCGACCTTGTCGCCGGGTTCGAGCCCGAGCCGCACCAGAAACTCGGCGACCCTCCCGGAGAGCCCGTCGACCTCGGCATAGCTGAACAAGTGGCCCCCTGCGTACAGAAACGGCTTGTCTGGTCGCGCCGCAGCCGATCCGACGAGCATCGTGGCGAGGTTGAACGACATCGGTCACCATCTTTTCGGAGAGACTGTTCGGAACGTCGGCGAAATCCAGCCGCAGCACGCACCCGCTCGCCGGGTTGCGCGGCCGCCACAGCCGTGCTTCCGGATCGCGGGTGTTCAGTTGGTCCGGCACCATGGCGCGTCTTTCAGATCAGCAGCCCGCCGACGACGACTGCTTGTTCCCCGCTCAGACACAAAGGAGTAAAGCACGCCAATCATGAATCGTCATCACGTCTGCCCGGCGCGGGGCCGCTCGCGCGGGCACGACTAGCCGTCGGCTCACCGCGACCGGCTGCCTTCGCGCGCAGCCATCGAGCCCGCGGGAGCGCGACGAAGGCGCTCGCCCCCGCTTCGATCACTCCGCGCATTCCGCAGCCGGACCTGGACCATTCACGTTCTCCCGCCCTGCGACAGACCGAACGAGGATTCCCTTGGGTATTGCCCGGGACCTTCCGGACACCTCGTCAATATCACGCGAAAGACGTGAAGATCGCACTGTTGCCTCAGCAATCTTCCTGGTTAGAATCACGGTGCCCCGTCGCGGACGGTGATTCCCCCATAGCCCGCGGCGGGTCCTCCTTCCTGGCGGGCGACTTTCGCCGGGAGCGGCCGGAGATATCACCCTCGCACGGGTATGACAGATTCCCGTTCCCGGCAGCGAAAGAGATTCTCGCCTCGACGGCCGTTCCGGACGCAGTCCGTGCGGCGCGGACTCAGCGGAAGGGGCCGACCGGATGGCGGTCACCGGGAATGCGCCGCTGCTCGGCATCGGCGGTCCGGCACGAAGGTTCGCGCGGAACCGGGCTGTGCGAAGGCCCCGTCTCCACACGTGCGCGAACAGGTCAGAATCGCCCAAGGCCGCGAAGGCGCCCGGCGCCGGAGCGACAGCACTCGGATTCTCCGGCCCGACCCGCGAAAGCCCGCCCCTGCACGCACTCCGCCCATCGTCGCCCGCACCGCGACGACAACTGTCCGGTCATGCGGACGACCTAGTGCGCAGGAAAGCCCGTGTCCGCACTCCTTGGCACGCAAGCCGATCCCGGCCTCTTCATCGCGGATCCGGGAACCGCCACCGGCCTGGACGAAGGTAAACCGCGCCACGCCGCCGACGATGACGCAGGACCGCCGCTGACTCGCCGACGGCTGAAACCGCACCACCGAACGCCAGCGGGGCTGGGACAGCTTTCGCCACCGCGGGGAGAGGCCCTGGCATGGGCACACATCGCGCTCTGGAGGACTGGAGGATGCCGATTTTGTTCAACAGGGCGCAAGCTGCGAGTGTCGGCGCCGAGGCCGCCCGCGCGGCGCGCCGAGGGAGGACTGTGTTCGCGGCGATGTTCAACGCCCCGTTCACGGCCAGCGGATCCGTCGCCGGATGGGCGGAGCAGATCGAGGCGGTGGAAGCGGAGGGCTGGATGCTCTCCGACTTCTCCGCGGTGTTGGACGACACCGGACGCCCGCGGGCCTACTGCGTCTTCAGAAGGACGCTGTGACCAAGAACGCGAACAACTGCCGCATCCGCGCGGGACAGCCGGTGCCCGCGCGATAACTCCGCTGACCGAGATGAGGTATTCATGCATCTTGGCGTCCAGCAGGAAACAAGGCGTTACCCGATTGCCATGTCGCGCATGATGCGCCGGGGTGAGAAATAGCGCGCGCTAGCTGAATTCTGCGGGATTTCCGGTTAGCCTTGCGTCGCTCCGCTGTGGACCTGTCACCCGCCGTCCACAGTGAGGCTCAGATTCCCCCGCGGCAAGCGATCTGGCTGGGTTGCGCTGCCGGAAAGGCCCGCCAGGGGCCCGTCCCGCGTTCAGCGGGCCCCTGGCGGAGCGCTGGTTCACCTGGTCTTTGGGGTACCGGGGTGAACCAGCGCTGACCTGCGGTGCGGCAGATCGCTGTACTCCAGCGGCTCCGGACGTTCCTGCTCGGCGAGCACAAAGGGACGCTTCGCGCCGCAGCGTGACCGTGCTGATCACGCCCGGCGCACCGGTGCCGTGCGTGCCGGTGGAGAGCGCGACGGCGACGGCCTGCGCGTCGAAGTCGCAGGTTCGTCATCACGAGCCCGAACGTGTCCAGGGCGACGTTGAGTGCGCAGCGTGGTGCCGGAACGGACCAGTGACCACGCGCGAGAAGGCCTTTCCGGTCAGATCCCTGGGCCGCGGGGCGCCTTCCGTGGTTCGAACGACGAGCAGGTACGCACTCACGGACGGTTCGTCGCGAACCGGGAGCTGAATATGATCGGGTCGCGCGAGTGGCCCCCGGCATGCCGCGGAAGGTGTGGAGCCGATCTACGCTGCCGCGCGGCCAGCACTCCTCGGCGATCGCGGGCACCGGCACCTGATCGGTCGGCACAACCCCGGTTGCGCGGGCGATTCGAAGCGACGGTGGCAACCACCCGGCCCACGCCGGACCCGGGCGGTTGCCGTCCGCTCAGTCTTCCGCACGTCCTCGTCGGCGAACCTCCCGGACCAGCAATGCTCCGAAGTCCAGCAACGCCAGGGCCGTCGGGAGAAAAGCGAACATGGTGAATCCAGTGCGTGCGCGAACCGAACGCGGTGGGTGAAGCTCGACGAGGCCGCGCTTCACCCACCGGTTGCCGATCAGATGCCGAAGGACTCAGCATTCTCCCGACCGAGGGACGGCACCAGCGTGTCCGCCGACAGAGCTGCTAAACGGCCGGGAACCTCACTGAGCGTCCGCGGCCGGCGTGCCCGGGCGGCACTCGACATGTCCGAGGTTGATCCGCTCGCTGCCGAAACCGGCCGAGACGGCGTCGACCGAGATGCCCCCGCCGTCCAGCTGGGTCACCGTGTTCTTCTTGACGCTGAAAGGTTTCCCGTTGACTTCAAGGTTCAGGGGCGATTCCAGATCGATCAGTGCGTGGTCGAGAACCTTCCCGGCGATCGGCAGCGTTACCGTGATGTTGGCTTTCACGCCCGTCGCGGTCGCGGTCGGCTTGGCGCCCGACGGACCGGCCTGACAGCTCGAATCAAGTGCCGTCAGGGAAAGCGAGACGTCAGCTTTCGTGTCCAACCCGACAAACTCGGCCGCTGTGCGGAGGGTGGGGCCAACCACGGGAAGCGCGCTGATGATGCCGCCGAGTTCCGCCTTCGCGTCGAGGGTCGCGGAGCCGCCGCTGACTTTCGCCGTCGAGACGCCGGTGGCCGGGTCTGCCGTCGTGGCGACCTTCAACAACGCGGCGTTGCCGTCGACCTTGAGAAACGTCCCCGAACCAAGATTGAACTCCTTGTTTCCGGCCAGAGCATTGGTCGGAGCCGTCGCAGCGGGGTCGGCGGCCGGCGGCCGCGGCGACGCCGCCGACACGTACTTAGCCGACAGCACCTGCTCGACAATGTCGCCCTGCCCTCCGAGGACGTACCCGTAGGAGCTGGGAGCGACTGGTTCCTGAGTGGCGGCACTGGCCAGACCGGCCGTCCCGACGGCTCCGGCGAACCCGACCACGCCCACCGTCGCGGAGAGCGCGGCAATCCTGGTGAATTTCATGCGTACAGTCCTTACATCACTCGGACGGAATTTGACGACCCGCTGCGCGAACCTTCCCAGCTTGGCCGGAACACATATTGCCGATCTCACATCGAAAACGGCAAGTAAATTCCAGAAGATCATCCTTTTAGCCAATGAATAAATCATCGGCGAGCAATGAAATAATCACGTCCGCTGGCGAATGTCAGGGAGCGAGGCCACGTCCCGGCGCGGGCCTGTTCATCAGGTCGTCGACCCGCCGTCCGACGAGCGAGTCCCACAGTTCGTCGACCGCGTCCGCGGGCAGCGGACGGTAGAACGGGGCCCCGATGACCCACATCCCGGCGCTTCGCGCCGATGCCGCACCGGTCTGGCTGTCCTCGACGGCGACGCAGTCGCTCGGATCGACGCCGAGCAGGCCGGCCGCGCGCGCATACGCTTCCGGTGCGGGCTTTCCTTCCGCTACATCGTCTCCGCTCACGACAACCGCGAAGAAGCCGAACCCCACGTCCCGCAGCACCCGATCGACCACCACGCGGTAGGACATCGTAACGAGACCGACCCGGATCCCAGCCGCGACCAGGGCCGCCAGGAGGTCGCGAGCGCCATCTCGCCACGGCACCGATTCCCGGAGCCTGGTCACGACCCCGGCCATGATGTCGTCGATGACGACCTCCGAGGGCACGTCGAGGCCAGCCGCCCGGACGAGCGCGGCGAGCGTCTCCATCGACGAACCGATGGCTGCGATCCGCGCCTCCTCGCTCAATGTCAAGCCGTGCGCGCCCAGCAGTTCGTCGGCGACCTCGAGATAAAGTTCTTCCGTGTCGATCAGCGTTCCGTCGAGGTCGAGGAGGACCGCTCGGGGCAGGGTCATGCGGGCACCGTCACTTCGTCGTCGAATGCGTTTGCGCCGGCATCACGGTCCGCGCGCCGAAAGGGCACCCGCCTATCCCAAGGCGGGTGCCCGCTCCCGTCGCGACACGTCCCCATTTCGCGAGGGAGTCGACACCCGGCCGGCGCACGGGAGGGGCCTGCATACGCCGACCGGGCTGCTGTGAAAACGGGAATTTCCGCCGCCGTCAATGCCCATGCCCCGGACCGGGGCGAGGCGTTCTTGCCGCAGCTTTATGCGCAGTGTGCACGACGTAAAGCGCCATGTCACCACCCGAATAAAGCCAGTGCATTTTTCCCGTCCGCCACGTGATATTATTCATGATCGGCGAAGGAGTTACTCCCCCGTACAACATTATTGTAGATTTGTTGAACGATCCTTAGAATGAGCAGTGCGCAACAGTCGCCACAGCGAGCCAGTTCGCTCTTCGCATTCAGTCCCGTCCCGCTCTTCCGAAAGCAGGCATGTGACATGGTCGTATCTTCCCGCCCACTCCGATGGCGCTCGCTCGTTCCCTTGGTACTGGCTGCCGCGCTGACACTGCCCGGAGTGGCGCATGCCGATCCCGCCACGCCCAGCTGGCAGCAGTTCGAGGACAGCCGGACCGGCATGTTGAAGAAGCTGGCGGAGCCGGTACTGAATTGTACCAGAAAGAAGGACGATATAGCAGCGGACAGCCCGATTTTCCACGGCTGTTACGACTGGCATTCGGCCGCGCACGGGCACTACGCCCTCTACGCGACCTATCTGGCCACTCACGACAAGAAGTACCTCGACGCCGCAGAGAAGCAAATACAGCCCGCGGGCGATCCCGGCGTCGTGGCGCGAGAACTGAAGTACATGCAGGACGGTTCGATCGGCGAGGACACCGCGGACAGCCCATATGGAATGGCCTGGCTGCTCGAGACGGAGAGGGCGCGCGAGCAGGCCACGGGAACCCGCGCGACCCGGCCGCTGGCCGACGAGGCGGTCAAGCAGATCAAGTCGTGGCTCGCCGACGGCAACGCGGAACAGAATCTCTTCTACGACATGCATTCCAATCTGTCTTGGACACTGCAGACTCTGGCCGGATGGGCGCAGTACACCGGCGACAACGCCCTTCTCTCGTCGGTGCGCGCAGACGTGTCGAAGTATCTGAAGACCGACCAAGCTGACCAGAAATGCGCGAAGGTGCTACCGGGCGAACTCTCCGGCGAACTGGAACCCAAGAGCGACATCACCGAGAATGGCTTCCTGGCACCGTGTCTCATGCGTTTGGCCGCGGTGGCAAAGGCAGGAGGGCCGGGCACCGCGGAGTGGGTTTCGCGCCGGCTGCCCAAGGATGTGTCGGTGTCGCTGCTTACCGATCCGCGGTCGGCACATTCGGCAGGGCTCAACTTCTCCCGGGCCAACGCCCTGTGGGAGATCTACCAGACCACTCGCGACTCTGCCGTTCGCGACGGCTTCGTCAAGCTGGTCACGGCGGAGGTCACCCGCCCGCAGGACTGGGACACGACTTCGGACTACCTGAACTCCCACTGGATCGCGCAATTCGGAATCCGGGCCATCGATCAGACTTTCACTCACACGGAGCAAATCCGCTGACCGAAGCAGCGCGTTTCCCGCAGTGCCATCGCCGCACTTCGGCAGCGCCCCGAAGCGGGAATATTTCAGCGCCGAAAATCCGCGAAGGTTGACACGGCCGCGGCAAATGTCCGATTCTCGAGTTGTCCGCAGCAGCAGCTGATGCGCTCATAAAAATTGAGGTCCTTCCGTTCAACATTTCACGGCACCAAAAATCTTGCCTTCCCTTAAGCGAGGCGATTGCCTAAAAACGTTGAACTCATGCTTGACCGCTCCATATTCGCGAGAGAACGCCTCCGGGCGAACGGTGATGGGAGAACGCGATGCACACGATGACCGAAACCGGTCTGCTGAGCGGTTACACCGCTTACACCACCGCTGAGGAGCTGGACCAGTTCGACGGCAAGACCGCGCCCGCCGCGACCACCCCCGCCCTGGCTCCGATCCTCATCCGGGCCAGCATCATCGCCGCGCGTTCCTCGCAGCAGTGCGCGGCGGGGAACGCCGCCGCGGGCGGCGGGATCTGAAAGACCATCAGGAAGGTCTGCTGACCGCCGACAGCCGGCTCGGCAAGCCTCGGGGCCGGCGTTCTCGCCGGTCCCGAGGCCCTTTCCCGGCAGCGCCAACGATCCGGAAGCGACTATGCCCGAACTCTATTCATCCGACCTCGAAGCGGTCGACGTCGTCACCGGCGAGGTGACGTTCGAGCGCATGCTGCTGGTCGGTTCAGGAGCGCTGAGCGCGGCATTCCTGCCGTACTGGATCAACTGGATCGACGCCATGCTGCCGTCGGTCTCGATGAAGGTCGCACTCACCAGGTCCGCCGCGAATTTCGTTTCCCGGCACGCCGTCTCGGCGTTGTCCCGGACCGATGTCCTGCTCGACGAATGGACGGACGAGCCGAGCCGGGAAGCACCGCACGTCGCGCTGGCGAAGTGGATGGCCGACTCGGGGTGCACGAAGAAATCGCGATGGCTGATATTGCAGGCGTAAGCACCAGCCATCGCGAAGAGGACGAGAGCGCCGATCGCCAGCCTGCGCAGGCGAATGTCGCGGGCGAGGAGGTCTTTCGGCGTGCACAACTGTCCGACGAAAGCGGCCTGCTGGTTCGCGGCCAGAGACGGTCCCAGTGCTCGACGGGCAGGAGCGCGCAGGTGGTGTGCGCCGCCCACGCACTGCGAGACCACCTCGAAACCCACCGCGCGACAGGGCTTCCTGAGTGCATGCCGGGCCCCGGCAACTACACCTGTTGGTCAAAATTCCGCAGGGAGGCGACCGCCGATCGTGCGACCGCGACATCTTGCCGCCAGGTTCCGCCGGAAACGCCAAGTGCCCCCAGGCATCGCCCTTGCAGGGAAATCGGTTCTCCCCCGGGCAACGGCACGAATCGCTCGAGGGCCATCAGGTCGCGGGAAACGATGAGATCGTCTTGGAACATGCCGGACCAGTCCGCGGTTGAGCGTCCGGTCCTCCCCGCGGTGTACGCCTTGTCCTGCGAAAGAGGGCAGGTGTACAGGGGCGCCTCCGGTTGCCGCTCGAAGTAGAGAAGATCGGCTCGCGAGTCGACGACAGCGAAGCTGAACGCCACCCCCAGGTCCCGAGCCTCCGCCTTCGCCACGTCGATCAGGACCGAAAGCCAATCATAATCGGGGTATTCGCCGACTGGTTCCGGCATGATCAGGAACCGTGAACCTGTCCGGCAACCCAAGAAAACACCATGATCATTCCGATCGGCTGTTGGGAGACCACTCACTCAACCCGGGTGGCCCGGCCGGGAGCCCGCGAATCACCGCAGGATGTCCCATTCGTGGGCGATGTGCACGGCGTGCGAACGATTCCGCGCACCCATTTTGGCCAAGACCTTGCGCACGTGGGCCTTGATCGTGTCGACGGACAAGCCCAGTTCCCGGGCGATCGACTGATTGTCCCCGCCGACGGCGATCAACGCCACGATCTGCCGCTCTCGCACGGAGAGGCCTTGCGCACCCGCCTTTTCCTGCCGGCGGGAGCCGGTAATCGAGTAGCGCGGGATCTGGCTGGGCCCGGCGTGATGCGGTTCGACGGACAACCCCGCCGAATGGAGCGCGTTCGCCGCGACCGCCGCGGCCTCGCCGGCAACCAGATAAGCGGCGACGAAGCCACCCGGCGATTCCGTGCCGGGCACCGTTTTCAGCAGCGCCGGACCAAAATTCTTCGTATCTTCTCGAAGTCGCACCCTGATTTCTCCTCACCGTTCGGCTTCCGGCCCGCGTCGGTCTCGTGTAGTTCTCAGCGCTTGCCGTGCAGGACGGTCACCAGCTTGGCGACCAGTGCGTCCGTGGATTCCTTGCGGGAGAAGGAAGTGAGCGTGAGCGGCGCGGTGAACCGCTGCCGGGCCACTGCCTTCGGGCGGGCGAACTCGCGCAGCCCCTCCGGGCCGTGGATCCGGCCGAACCCGGAGTCGCCGACGCCGCCGAAGGGCAGCGAAGCGATGCCGGCGAACGAAAGCGGCGCGTTCACCGAGGTCATGCCCGCGCGCAGCCGCGACGCCAGCTCGGCGCCGCGCGCCCGCGAGAACACCGTGGAACCGAGGCCGTACTTGGTCGCGTTCGCCTTCTCGATCGCTTCGTCCATGTCGCGGACCTTGGCGATGGTGACCGTCGGGCCGAACGTCTCCTCGCGCACCGCCTCGGAGTCCTCCGGGACGTCGACCAGCACGGTCGGCTGCACATAACGGTCGCCGACGCTCTCCACGCCGCCGACCAGCGCCTTTCCGCCGCGCTTCAGCGCGTCCTCGATGTGGCTGCGGATCACCGAAAGCTGCGAGGGCATGGTGATCGGGCCGTACTGCGCGTCCTCGTCGGAACCCGCGCGCACGTTCTTCGCCTTCTCCACCACCCGCGCGACGAACTCGTCGGCCACGCGTTCGTGCACGTAGACGCGCTCGACGCCGATGCAGGTCTGGCCGGAGTTGGAGAACGCGCCCCAGACGGTGGCATCAGCCGCCGCTTCGAGGTCCGCGTCCGTGTCGACCAGCAGCGCGTCCTTGCCGCCCGCCTCGATCACGACCGGGGTCAGGGTGTTCGCGGCGGCGGCCATGATCTTCTTGCCGGTGGCCGCGGAGCCGGTGAACGCGATCTTGTCCACACCGGAGCCGACCAGCGCGGCACCGGTCTCGCCGAAGCCAGTGATCAGCTGCAGCACCGGCTGCTCGGGCACGATCTCGGCGAACGCGTCGACCAGCCACTTCCCGACGCCGGGGGTGTACTCGCTCGGCTTGAACACGACGGCGTTGCCCGCGGCCAGCGCGTACGCGATGGAGCCGAGCGGGGTGAACACCGGGTAGTTCCAGGGCCCGATCACGCCGACGACGCCGAGCGGGAGGTACTCGACGGTCGCGGCCTGGTTGGCCATGAGGAGGCCGGACGAACGGCGGTGCTTGCCGAGCACCTTGCGGGCGTTCTTCGCCGCCCACGCGATGTGCTCGATCGCCAGCACACTCTCGAGCTGGGCATCCGCGACCGGCTTGCCGGTTTCGTCCCGCACGACCTGGCACAGCTGCGGAAGCCGCCGGGTGAGCACGCCCTTCCAGCGCTGCAGCCGCTCCGCACGACCGGCGAAACCGAGGCCGTCCCACCAGCGCGCGGCCGCCCTTGCCCGCTCGACAGCCGCGCCAACTTGGCCGTCCGTCTGCACCCGATAAGTGCCGACGACCTCGCCAGTCGCCGGGCTGAGCGAATCGAACGTCTCGCCGGCCTGCGCCGGATTCGGCTGGACCGAGGTCATCGGCACCTCCCCGTTTCAGTGAACACCCAGATTACGATCTTGCTAGCACACTGCCAACAGTTTCCCTGGCTCCCCGAACGCAGTACCCCGCCCCCACCAGCGGTTCAGCTTCCGCGACGAGAAAAGTGAGGCAAAATTTCATCGTCGTCGCAGGAAGAATTCTCGGCTGAATCGCGATCGAACCCCCTGCGGGGAAAGACCGGCGAAAGGCACCCGGCCGATGCGTGACTGGGGGGCCACACGCATCGGCCGGGCTTCCGCCGCCCATCAATCTGCCGGAACCGAATGCTCAGCTCCCCGAGCGGAGAAAAGCGCTTTCAGCCGGCGGGCGTAAGCACAGGCTGCCCGAATCGACGCGACCTGTCACTTCCTCGCGAAGACTCGTGAATATTTCATGCCTGGCACCGCCGCTGCGAGGGAATTCAGGACACGCTTCGAATCGGCAGCACACAAGCCGCGGCGGCCAATCCAGTGACCGCGGAGGCTAGGAACAACGAAGGGAAACCGCCCGGTGAAGTGATGAGGACCCCGCCGATAGCGGCGGCGGCGATCGACGGCAGCGCGCTCGCGAGCTGCAGCACACCGAGATCCTTGCCGCGATCTTCCGACCGGGGCAGCACCTGCGTCACCAGGGCCTGGTCGACAGACAGATAAGCGCCGTAGCCGATTCCGAGAAGCGACGCGCCCAGGATGGCAGCAGACATGGTCGGCACGAAGGCGAGGACCAGCGCGGCCGCGCCCTGGATGGCCGAAGACCACACGACCACCCGTTTGCGCTTTCCGCTGCGGTCCGAAGAGCGCCCCACTGGGATCGCGACAACGACAATGCTGGCCGTGTAACACACCATCAGGATCAAAGTGCCGAAGTCGGGGTCGACGTGCACCGCGTCTTTCAGGTACTGGTAAAGGAAAATCTGCGCGAGCGCGTTCGACAGATTGATCAGCGACCGTTGCCCGCACGCCCAAGCGAAGTCCGGGCTGCGCAGCGGCGCGAAGATGCCGACGGCGATCGCACGGAGCGCCAGCGGAGGACGTTCCGCTCTCCGCAACGGTGTCCCGCGGACGCGGAGCCCGAACGGGAGCACGCACAGCAACAGCAGCAGGGCCAATCCAACGTAGGCATCGAGGATTCCGGTGAACAGGAAGGTCACCACGGCGACCCCGAGCAGCGGCCCGACCGCGGTTCCCACCGCGAAGTAGCCGGAAACCCGGCCCCGCTGGTTGACCGGCACGTCGTCGGGCACCGCCGCGGACAACGCGACCATGACCGCGGAGGAGCCCGCCGTGAAGAGGGCCCACCCGACGACAACGCCCACGATGCCGTGTTGCAAGCCCTGGAAAACGAACGCGACGGCGGACAGCACGGCGCCGTAAAGGATCCACACCTGCCTGCGCCCGGTGCGGTGCAGGGTGCGGTCGGACAATGCCCCGACCAGAATCGAAGCGACCACGGTCACCACCGCGGCGCAGGCGTTGGCCCAGCTCTGCGCGACCACCGCGGCGTTTCCCTCGCCCGCGATCGCGTTGGTCTGCCGCGGCAGCAAGACCTGCTGAGTGCCGTAGTTGGCCAGGAACAGTCCCAGATTCGCGAACGACCAGCAGACCGTCCACACGCGACTGACCGGGCGTACCGGTTCGTCCAAAGCGGACCGGCCGCCTGCCGCTGCCACGCCCGCGGTCACGCCGGCCCCAGGGTCACGTTCGCCACCACCGGAAAGTGGTCGCTCGCGGGACGGCGAGGCCGTAACGGGACCGTACAGGTGGTGATGCGCGGGACCGGCCGCAGGCCGTTCTCGTTGATCGACCCCACGTAATCCAGCACATTGCGGTACCCCGGCTGGGAACGCGCCACGAAGCGGTTGTTTGCGCTGTCGAACGTGTGCTCGTGCATGTCGCCGTCCGGTTCCAGGCGGCCGCCGACCGCATCGGCCGCGTCGTCCAGGTCTTGGCCGCGATCACCGGGAACACCGCGCGCGTCCGCCGCGTAGTACTCGACGTTCAGATCCCCGACCAGCAGAACGGGCGCCTCCGGCGGTGCCGTCCTCGCGACGAACTCGCGCAGCTCTTTCAGCTGTTCCAACCGCACCGCACGGGTCGCGGACACCGGCGTCGGCGGCTCGTCGGCCTGCAAATGGGTCGCGGCCAGCCATACCCGGCCGTCCGGGGTGTCCAGCTCCACCAGCGCAACTCCCTTCGCGGACAACGCGTCCTGAGTTTTCCGCTGGACCGCGCTGTAAAGATGCTGGCCGCACCACCGGAACGGATACCGGCTCAGCACCCGGACTCCGCCGCCCACCAGTGTTCGCACCGGCGAGACCCGGGGCACTTCCCCGTCCCAGCCGCGCCGGCCCCGCAGCGCGCCGATCTGGGGCGACGCGTGATAACCGCGCCGCTTCAGCCGCGAGACCAGCCGCCCGGCGGCCGACAGCGCGAACGCCTCGTTCAGCACGATGACGTCCGGATCGACGGCACGCACGGCGTCGACGGCCCAGCCCGCCCGGCGCCAGCCACGAGGCGAAGCCGAAATGAAAGGGAGCTGCAACACGTTGAATGTCAGTAGACGAAGCATGGAATGCACGCCTCCTGCCTGGCTCGAAGGGCGGCCCCACACTGGGCCGCAGAACCACACCGTAGATAGAATGTGAATTTGATTCAAGTTTTTCGCCGCGCGATACCCCTGTGGGTGAGCACCGCGTGTGTTCGCTGTCAAACGCCCGGCTCGCGCTCATTCGTCAGCCGGCACGTCCTCCGGCACCGGGCTGTTCGACGGCAGCGTCACGCGAAGCAGGAAACGGTCGCCGACGCTTTCCGCACCGTAGGTTCCGCCGATCCGCTCGACCCGCTCGGCGATGCCGGCCAACCCGTGTCCCGGCACCACCGATTCCGTGGAGAGCAGGCCGTCGTTGCCGATCAGGAACTCGAACCGGTCTTCGATCCGGACCAGCTCCAGCGTGCAGTTCACCGGCTGGCTGTGGCGCAGGATGTTCGTCACGGCTTCCCGGACCACCCAGGCCAGGGTCTCGGCGGCGGCACCCTCGGGCTGTTCGCCGATCCTGATCTGGCAGACCGCTCCGCGCGACTCCAGCAAGTCGATCGCCGCGGCGAGTTCGGCGTCCAAATCGGCGACCAGGGTGCCGTGCGCGATGCTGCGCATCTCCTGCAGGGTTTGCCGGGCCAGGAGATGCGCGGCCCGGCTTTCCCGTTCGGACTGCCTGCGGTCCCCCTCCGCCAGCCGCTCCGCGAGTTCCGTGCGCAGCATGATCGACACGAGATTGTGGCCGAGGCGGTCGTGCAGTTCCCGGGAAATCCGGGTGCGCTCCTGGTGCACGGTCAGCCGCGCGATCTCGGCATTCGCCGCGGCCAGCTCGACCGTTCGGAGAGCAAGCCAGGACGTGGCCCGCACGGCGACCGCACCGACGATCCCGACGACAGCTCCCTGCGCGATCGAGGCGTCGTCCGGCATCGACGATTCAGGCATCGGCCACAACCAGAACGTTGCGAGCGCGATGAGACCGATGCCGCAACATACTGCCCAGACCCACTCGTTGCGGACCAGAATGAGCAAGAGCGCCCCGACCATGGAGATCGAGCCCGCTGGACTCAGCACATCGTGGAAGGCGGTCGCGACGACGATTGTGATCAGCGTGCTCGGCACGGTCAGCGGCCACGTTTCCCGGAACGGCACCCCTGCCGCGCGGAACACCAGCCCGTGCAGGCAGATCAGCGTCTGCAGCAAAGTCAGCACGGCATACCAGGCGGACAGCTGAAGGTCGGCGGTGTCCACAAGGATCTTCCCCGTGCCCGGCGTGACGACTCCACCGACGACGACGCCGACAATCCCGGCCGCGGCGAGCAGAAACGCCCGGCCGCCGATGCGAATGGTCCGCCAGTAACGAGCCTTGCCCAGCACCGGCCACAGGAAACGGCCCACCTCGTGCCCTGCCCCTCGCCAGACCTGCCCTTACCGGAGCGCGATGCTAACCGCGCCGCGGGCGTCCCACCGAATCGGATCATCCGTTCGGGTGGCAGGAACCGGCTGGAGACACGCCGCTCGGCAACGCTAACCAGCCGCGCATGAGCGAATAGCAGGACACCGCCGCCCCGCTACTTCGTCAGAAACGAGAAGTTCCAGAGGTTGTCCACGAACACCTGTGCGTCGGGCTTGTCGTTCTGTGCCTTGGTGCGCATGAAGACAGTGCCGAGCCGATCGGACAGCGGGGTTTTCTGCCACTGCGGGCCGATCCAGTAGTTCAGGTAATAGCCCGGCCCGGCCACCGCGCCGTTGGCCGACCAGAAGCCGTTGCGCGGGTCGCGCACGTAATCGAGGACGGAGGTCGAAGCCCCGCCGGTCCACGCCGACCCCGCGTCGTCCGAACCGGACAGCATGACCGCGAGCTGCAGGTTCCGGCTCCGCAGCCATTCCGGGCTGAGACTGCCGGCGGACGACTCCCGGCTCGCGAGACCACCGAGGTCGATCGTGGACCGGTCGGCCTCGTACGGCAGCACTCCGGAGTCGCCGATCGCGATCGCACCGTCGGGCAACTTGGTCTCGCGGATCGTCTCGCCGACTTCCTGATGCGCCATGATCCGGTACCGATACGCAAGCAGGTTCGTCGTCTCCGCAGAATTCCCGAAACCGAGCACCGCGGCCAGCCCGATCGCCCCTAACAGGGCAGCCCCGGCGATCTTCCGGACACCGCCGGCGTACAGGGCGATCGCCACGATGCCCGCTCCCACCCAGACATCCGTCGTCAGGTTTCCCGGATCCCAGACCACCCCGGTGCAGGCCGCGACGGCGACCGCGATCAGCGCCAGGAGTGCGGACCGGTCCAGCTCGCGCGGACCGGAGAGGCGAATCCGCCGGCTCAGCACGACCAGCACCACCGGGAACAGCAGCTGCCAGTAGAAGCGGTGCCCGGGGTCCATCACCAGCATCGACTGCCGGTAGAGACCGAGAACGACGGCGGCCGAGGTCACCGCGAGCAGTACCGGCACCGCGTCCCGAAGCAGATCCGGGCGCGCCAGAATCGACGTCTTGGTGCTCCTCCGGTAAAGCGCGACCCCCATTGCCAGACCCAGCACGATCGGCAGCAGGATCGGCCCCACCACGGGCATCGCGTCCAGGATCTTCGTCGGCAGCGGAATGTCGCCTGCGACCTTCTTGTAATAGGGATTCGGGAAGAACGACCCGAAATACCACCATCGGGCACACCAGTAAACCGCCCAGCCGGCCAGCACCGCGATCGCGCCGCGCAGGTTTCCCCGGCTCCGGTCGATCAGCAGCGACCAGCCGATCGCGACCGCGGCCAGCACGATTCCCTCCGGCCGGCTCAGCGCGACCGCGGCGGCGACCGCGAAACCGGTGCGGCCCAGCCCTCCCCGCCGGTAGACGATCGCGTACAGCCAGCCGATCAGCAGTGCGAAAGAGGCGGTCTCCAGGCCCATGAACAATTGGAGAAAGAAGATCGGGCTGGCCAAGGCGACCGCGAGCAGCACGAACTCCTGGACCCGCGGCAATCCGGCCCGGCGGACCACCACGACGTAGCCCACCGCGAGCGCGACCGACACGATCTTGAAGAACAGTTCGGCGGACATGCCCAGCAATGCCGGGATGATCGACAGGAACGCGTAGAGCGGATTGCTGTACCCCTCGACCGGCGGGCCGTCGGCGTTCCAGCCCCAGACCCCGTGCTCGACCAGGTTTTCCCCGTACCGCCAGGTGATGAACGAATCGTCGATCGTCACCCGGAAGAACAGGAACGCCAGGACCAGCGCCACCAGGCCGAGCATCGCATAGCCCAGCCGCCACAAGCCCATTCCCCGGGAGGTGCCGTCCTCCGCCGGGGCTTCCGGTGCGGGTTCTGCTTCGCCGTCCTGCTCAGCCGCGTCCTGCGGATGCTCCCGCCACGCGCGCAACGCCTCCGGGGCGCCGGCCCCCGTCACCGACTCCTGGTCGGCGGGTACGAACTCGGTGACTCCGTCCAGCCGGATGACGGCGATCTTCCGGTTCAGCGCGTCGCCGACCGCGAGCAACCTGGCGCCCGGCCCGCATTCGCGGAACGCCGTCCAAGCCGCGATCGGCTGGCCGAACACCTGCGGGGCTTCCCCGTCGTCGCCGTACACCGCGAAAGCGGCCGCCGGATTGTCCGGCGCGAGCGCGAGGAACTCGGTCAGCCGATCGGAATCGCCGACACTCGCCCAGCTGTCGGCCAACTCGGCCATCAGATCCCCGCTGACCACTGCCGTGGCGGCGGACGAGGACGGCGCGGGACCGGAGGACTCCGGCTGTTCGGGGGCGCCGGTCCGGCCGGACGCCGGATTGCCCGTTGCGGACATGTTTTTCTCCAGGGACTTTCCAAACGGAGGCCGGTCGGAAAGTCCGGCCGGAACGAAGCACAATTGAGCGATGTGGCCGCAACCACGGCAGACTCCCGACCACGGTTACGGCCACATCGGCGGAACTTCAGGCGACCGGGGAAATCTCCCCGGCGAGGCTCGTTACTGAGCCACGGTCACCTTCAGCGGAGCGGTGTATCCGTCCACCGTCGCAGTGCCATTGGTCTTCTCGCCCGGGGTCGCACCCTCAGCCGTGGTGGCGACCGCCGTGACCTTGAACTCGACCGTCTTGGAGTTCTCCAGGTCCTTGGCAGCCGGCAGCGGCACCGTCAGAGTTTTGCCGCCATCACCGACCTCCGCGATTTCTCCGAGCCATTCCCCTTTGCCCTTGAGCGGGTTGTGGGCAGCGTCAAAGGTCTGGTAAGACGCCTTTTTGATGAAGGCCACCCCGTCCGGAGCCGTCAACACCAGTTTCTTGCCCGCGATCTTGGTGAAGTCGCCGTCCCTCGGCACGAAGCTCACGTTCACCACGCCTTCCTTGCCCAGCTGCACCGTCGACGGGTCGCTCTGGAACAGTTCCGGCTTCTCGGCGACGACGTTCTTCGGGTCCGAGGCCTTGCCCTCGCCGCTGCCGTCCTTCGGCTTCGCGACGACCTTGATCTGCGTGGCGCCGCCGAGGTCCGAAGGCAGCTTGATCTTGACCTGACCGTTGGCGATCGTCACCGGACCGGCGAGCACCTTGCCGTTCTGGTCGACCGCGCTCACCTGATTGCCGTCGGTCCCGGTCACCGTCAGTTCGTCGCCCGCCTTCACGTCGCCGGTCGGCGAGGTGATCACGGGCTTGTCGACTACCGGCTTCGGCTCGTCAGCCGACTTGATGTTGACGAACAGCGACCGCGACTTGGCGGGCTTGCCGCCGTTGTCGGATTCGGAGGTGGCCACGATCTGGTGCCCCGAGCCCGCCTTCAGGTCATCCGGCAACTTGATCTTGAAGTAGCCGTTGGCATCGGCCTTCACGTTGGGATTCTCCCGCGGCGCGCCGTCCACTTCCAACCGGATCGTGGTACCCGGGTCGGCCTTCCCGGTCAGCTCGCCGCCCTCGTTGACTTCCACGCTCGCAGCCGAGGTCGACCACTGCGGGGCGTTCGGCGAGTCCGGCTGCTTGACCGGCAAGACCGCGACACCTGTCTGGGTCGTGTTGAAGATGAACATGTTGCTCAGCGCGACATTGCCGCCGACGTTGATGTCCGTCGCCTGCTTCTTCTTGACGGTGAACTCGCAAGTGGCGCGAACCCTCGACTGGAAGAATTTCGAAATGGCGTTGTCGTTGCCGCCGGTCGGCAGCGCCGCCGCCTTGGACAGCAGGTTCCGGATCTGGGCGACCAGCCCGCCGAGGTCGACCGGCTCGTAGTTGGTGCCCCCCTCCGCCTTGCCCATGGCCGTCTTGCCGTCGCGGTCGCCGTATTCTTCGCACTTCACGCCGTCCAGAGTCAGGCTGGGCGTCTGAGAAGCGAAGATCTTCACCACGTCCTGAAGGCCGTCGACATTCCCGTTGGCCTTGTCGGTCTGGAACTGGCTCCAGATGTTCCACAGATCCCACTCGACCGCGACGGTAGCTTTTTCGCCCGGCACCGCGTAACCGCCCGGGGCGTTCGTGGTGATGTGCATCCGGGCCGGCACGTTGTTGAAAGGAGTCAGTTCCGCCCAGCCGTCCGGGCCGCGGCCTGCCGCCGAGGCGACATTCGGCACGATCGCCCCGCCGATCGTCGCGGCGCTCAGCGCAGTGAGGACGGCCGCGCGAGCGACAGTTTTCATTCCCCTGCGCTTCCGTTCTTTATTCGTCATAGGTATATCCCACCCGTAATCTCGGAACCCCCACTCCGCGGGGGATTGCAATAAGCCTGACCAGGCCCGCCGTTCCCGACAAGCAAAACCGGAAATCGCCACTCACTTGGGGTGTACCAGAATCACCGTGCCGGCTGTGAAGCTTTCACGTCGCCCCTGGTCCGGATCCGGTTTTCGGCGAAACCGCGAAGCGCGTTTCCGGTCGCCTCGCCGTGACCCGCCGGAGCCAGTCAGGCTGCCAGCGGCCAGGAATCCGTCCGACTCTCCCCGGCCGCCAACCCGCTCTGCCACGACTATATCCGCACAGATCTGCCGGCCGCTGGCCGCATCGCGGGCTCGTCGGCGCCCGCCGCCGCGGGGTCCGCCTGGCAAGCGCCAATACCCTTGAGACGGCCGAACCCGGCTCCGCGGACCAGCGAACGCCCCGACCGGGCCGTCCACCGCCGCGCAGAAGGAGAAGAGGCCGGGATTCACTCCGCTTCGGACTCCTGAGAGATCGCCCGCCGGCCGTTAGTACAACTATTCACCGGCATTCCGTGAAATTTTTCATCTTCCCCTGAAATTGACAGCGCACATACGCGTGTTACCCAACGGTGACAGAATCCGAACGCGCTCGTCGAAGTGGAAACGGAGCATTATCGGCATGAGCTTTTCGTCGCAGACGGCCGGTATCCGGGACAACGGTCTCGGCCTCGTCGCGCAACTGGGCCGGGTCCACCTCGTCGGGTGCGGCGGCGTCGGCATGGCCAGCCTCGCCGAGGCATTGAGCTTGCGCGGCTTGCGGGTGAGCGGCAGCGAGATCGAAGACCGGCCTGAGCTCGCGCGGCTGCGTGCGGCCGGATGCACGATCTACACCAGCCACCGCGAGAGCAATCTCCACAGCGTCGACACCGTCGTCTATTCCACCGCGGTTCCGCCGGACAACGTCGAGTTGCGCGCGGCCGCGAAGCGGGGCATCCGGGTGCTGCATCGTTCGGTCGCGCTCGCGACGCTGTTGCAGGCACGGTTTTCGGTGGCCGTCGCGGGCACGCACGGCAAGACCTCGACCGCCGCGATGCTGGTCAGCGCGCTGTCCGCGGCGGGAGCCGTTCCGGAGTACGTGATCGGCGGCCGGCTCGCCAACCAGTCGGGCGCGGGCGCCGGCGAAACGTCCACCATCGTCGTCGAGGCGGACGAGAGCGACGGGTCTTTCCTGACCTATCAGCCCGACGCCGTCGTCATCACCAACATCGACACCGACCACCTCGACCTCTACCACGATATCGACGCACTGACCCGCGCGTTCTCCAGATTCGCCGAGCAAGTCGGCGAAAGCGGTTTCGTCGTCATGCCGGAAGACGACCGCTATTGCCGTCGGGTGGCCCGAGACCTTCGGGCGAAAGGCATCCGGGTTCGCACGTTCGGCGACGGGCCTGCCGCCGATCTGCCGGTGCGCGTCGACGCCGAACTTCCCGGCTCCGTGCGCTTCACCGCGCGATTGTCCGATCAGGACGAAGAAGTGCTCACGGTGCCGGTCCCGGGACGGCACATGGCGTTCAACGCCGCCGCCGCGTTGCTGACCGCCCTCGAATTGGGGGCCTCCCCCGTGGGCGCCGGGCTCGGGATCGCGCAGTACCCGGGAGTCGCCAGGCGGTTCGAGTTCAAGGGCGCGCCGCGCGGCATCCGGGTCTACGACGACTATGCGTGCCACCACACTTCCATCCGGGCTTCGCTGACCGCGCTGCGGCACACCGCGGAGGGCGGCCGGCTCATCGCGGTGGTCGAGCCGTGCCGGCAGTACCGCATGGATCAATTCCAGACCGAGATCGCCGACGCGCTCTCCGTCGCCGATCGCGTCGTCGTGCTTCCGGTCTTCGACTCCGACGACTCCTTCGACCACGCCGCGCCTTCGGAGGCCTTGACGTCGTTGGTGAACCTGCCAGACCACGACAAATTCCTGGCGCGCACTCCGGACGCCGCGGCTCGCGCGGTCGATGCCTTCGCGCGACCCGGCGACTTGGTGGTCACGCTGGGAGCCCCGGGCGTGGCGCGCGTCGCCGAACAGATCGTCCAGACCCTCGAACACACCCGCTGACCGAGAAAGGCCGGAAGATGAAATTTGCCAGCTACATCCGCGAATCGGCCATCGCGAGGACGGACGCCCGCCGTCGCGTTTGCAGCGCCTCGAGCATCCGCACGCTGGCGCGAGAAAGCCAGCCCACCCGGAACTTCCGGCGCGTCTGCCAGTCCTGCCGGCTCTCGGCGGTCTGCGAAGTCAGGTCCGCCGGCCAGGCACGGACCGCGGTGGCGCGCGGCTGTCCCGCGCTCAGCGTGCGCACCTGGCAGGATCATGACCTCGACCTGTTCGCGGAGCTGGCGGACGTCTGCCTGGCGACGAGCGTTCCGACGCTTCAGCGCGATCTGATCGCGTCCGAGTACCAGGTATGGGAAGCCCGTGCTTTCGGCGCGGACGCCGTCACCTTGCTTCCAGCGCTGGCCGGGCCCGCCGAGCTGGCGCGGCTCGCGGCACTCGCCGACGAACTGGGAATGACCGCGGTTTTCGAGGTCTACGACAAAGAAGACGCGGAAGTCGCTTTCGATCTCGGCGCACAGGTGACCGTGGCGGCGGGTTCCGACCTCGCCACGTTGCGAAGCATCCGGGACAGCCTTCCGCCGACTCTGCTCGTGCTCGCCGAAGCGGGCGGCAACATGGCGCTGATCGGCGGGGAACTCCTGCAGGTGACCGGCGAGGCGGCATGACCTCCCTCGAACCCGCTCGCTCCGCGGCGCAGGCGCCCCCGGCGACCGGAATCACCGTCTATGACTGCGAACCTGCCGAGGCCGAGCTGGTCCGGCGGCTGGCCCGTCGTCTCGGCGTGGAGCCGGTCGTGACGACAGCCGCCGTGTCCGAAGCGAGCGCCGAGCTGGCTGCCGGAACCCGGTGCGTCAGCGTCGGCCACAAGACCCCGATCGACAATGCCGCGCTGCTCGCACTCAGCCGGGTCGGCGTCCGGTACCTCTCCACGCGAAGCATCGGCTGCAACCATCTCGACCCGGCGTACGCGAAAAGCGTCGGCATCACCGTGGAGAACGTGGCCTACTCGCCCGACAGCGTGGCCGACTACACCGTGTTGCTGATGCTGATGGCGGTGCGCGGCATGAAATCCGTCGTCCGCCGGACGGACGCGCACGACTACCGGCTGAACGAAGCACCGGGCAAAGAACTGCGCGACCTGACCGTAGGCGTGATCGGCACCGGGCGCATCGGCGCGGCGGTCATCGAGCGTCTGCGCGGCTTCTGCTGCCGGATTCTGGCCCACGACGTCCGCGCCGCCGCATGCGCTGATTACGTTCCGCTCGACGTGCTGGTGCGCGAGTCCGACATCGTCACTCTGCACACTCCGTTGACCGCGGACACGCGCTGGATCCTGCACCACGGCCAGATCGAGCAGATGAAACCCGGCGCGTTCGTGATCAACACCGGACGCGGGCCGCTGCTGGACACCGATGCCCTGCTTTTCGCGCTGGAGAGCGGGCGGCTGGGCGGCGCGGCGCTGGACGTCCTCGAAGGCGAGGAAGGCACGTTCTACGCCGACTGCCGCGACAAGCTGATCGAAAGCACCGCGCTGACGCGGTTGCAGCGGCTGCCGAACGTACTGATCAGTCCGCACACCGCCTACTACACCGACCACGCGCTGAGCGACGCGGTGGAAGACAGCCTCCGCAACTGCCGGAACTTCGAAAACGGGACGCACCATGAATAGAATCCGGCTCGGCATCGTCTTCGGCGGGATGTCCGAAGAGCACCCGGTCTCGGTCAAGTCCGCGCAGGAGATCGCGAAACACCTTGACCCCGCGAAGTACGAACCGCACTGGGTCGGGATCACCAAAAGCGGCGCGTGGAAGCTGTGCGACGGCCCCGGCGACGGCTGGGAAGACCGTCCCTGCCCGTCCGCGATGCTCTCGCCGGACCGCGGCGTGGGCGGACTGCTCTTGCTGGACCAGGGACGGTACGAGGTGGTCGGCCTTGACGTGGTGCTGCCCGTGCTGCACGGCAGGTTCGGCGAGGACGGCGCGACGCAGGGCCTGCTGGAACTCTCCGGCATCCCCTACGCGGGCTGCGACGTGCCCAGTTCCGCGCTGTGCATGGACAAATCCCTCGCCTACCTCGCCGTCTCCGCCGCGGGCATCGCCACGCCGAACTTCTGGACCGTGGGGACCGGCGTCGATCCGGGACGGTTCAGCTATCCGGTCTTCGTGAAGCCCGCCCGGTCGGGTTCGTCGTTCGGGGTCAGCAAGGTCTCCCGCGCCGAGGACCTGTCGGACGCGGTGGCCGCCGCGGCGGAGTTCGACGAGAAGGTGCTGATCGAGGAACCGGTCGAGGGCAGTGAGATCGGCTGCGCGGTGCTGGGCAACGGATCGGAGCTGATCGTCGGCGAACCGGACCAGATCCGCCTGTCGCACGGTTTCTTCAAAATCCACCAGGAGGACAGCCCGGAAAGCGGCTCCGAAAACTCGACCGTCATCGTCCCGGCCGACATCCCGGCCGTACTGCGCGCACACGTCCGGCAGACCGCGCGGGAAATCTATCGCGCGCTGGGCTGCAAAGGCCTCGCCCGGGTCGACATGTTCCTCAAGGACGATGGAACAGTGGCGCTGAACGAGGTGAACACCTTCCCCGGCATGACCTCCTACAGCCGTTATCCCCGGATGATGGCGGCTTCCGGACTGCCGTTCCCGGCCATGCTGGACCGGATCGTCGCGCTCGCGTTGTCCGGGGAGGCGCGGTGAAAGACGGTTTCGGCTACGTGGACGAGGCCGTGCCCGGGATCCGCTGGGACGCCAAGTACGCCACCTGGGACAATTTCACCGGAAGGCCGGTCGACGGGTACCCGGCGAATCGGATCGTCGGGACACAGGAGTTGTGCACGGCGCTGCGAAACGCACAGGACCGGGCCGCGTCGCTCGGGTACGGCCTGCTGCTGTGGGACGGATACCGGCCCCAGCGCGCGGTGGAATGCTTCGCCCGATGGACCGGACAGCCCGAGGACGGGCGGAAAAAAGCACAGCACTACCCCAATATCGAGCGGGCGGAAATGTTCGAGCGCGGATACGTGGCCCGCAAGTCCGGGCACAGCAGGGGAAGCACTGTCGATCTGACTCTGTATTGCCTCAGTACCGGCGAACTGGCCGCCATGGGCGGGCACCACGACCTGATGGACGCCGTCTCGCACCACAGCGCACCGGGAATCACCTCAGCCGAGGCGGACAACCGGTGGCTGCTCCGGTCGGTCATGGAATCCTGCGGGTTCGCCGCATACGATGCCGAGTGGTGGCACTACACACTGAAGGACGAACCGTATCCGGACACCTACTTTGATTTCGTTGTCGCCTAGAATCGTCGTCGCGGGCGGCCATTCGGCCGGGCACATCGAACCCGCGATGAACCTGGCGGACGCGGTGCGCCGCCTGAATCCCAGCGCCAAGATCACCGCCCTCGGCACCGTACGGGGCTTGGACACGACCCTGATCCCGGCCCGCGGCTACCCGCTCGAACTCATCCCGCCGGTGCCGTTGCCGCGCGCGGTGAACCGGGCACTGGTGCGCATGCCCGGGCTGCTGCGCGACGCGGTCCGCACCGCGGGAGAAGTCCTGGACCGCACCAGGGCCGAGGTCGTGGTGAGCTTCGGGGGTTACGTGGCCGCGCCGGCCGTCCTCGCCGCCCGGCGAAGACGAATACCGATCGTCGTCCACGAAGCGAACGTCCGGCCCGGCGTCGCCAATCGGCTCGCCGCCCGGATGACGACCCGCGTCTTCACCGCGTCGGCCGAAGTCCGGCTCGCCAACGCCACCGCGATCGGAATCCCGCTGCGCCGCTCGATCACCGGGCTCGACCGCGCCGCATCGCGAGCCAAGGCCCGCTGGCAATTCGGCTTGCGCGCCAAGGGACCGGTGCTGCTGGTCACCGGCGGCTCGCAAGGAGCGCGCACGATCAACGCGGCGATCTCCGGCTCCGCCGCGATACTGCGGGCCGCCAACGTGCAGGTGTTGCACATCAGCGGACCGGGCCACAAGGTCACGGCGCCCGAAAGCGACCCGCCGTACGTGGTCCTCCCCTACGTCGACGAAATGCGCTACGCCTACGCGGCAGCCGACTTCGCCGTCTGCCGTTCGGGCGCGATGACGTGCGCCGAATTGGCCGCTGTCGGACTGCCCGCCGTTTACGTCCCGCTGCCTGAACGCGGCGGCGAGCAACGGCTCAACGCCGAACCAGCGGTAGCGGCGGGCGCGGCTCTGCTGGTCGACGACGCCGAGTTTTCCCCGGCGTGGATCGAAAAGTCACTGCTGCCGGTGCTCACCGACCCGGGTCAGATCGCGGCGATGTCCAGCCGCGCGTCGGCGTCCGGAGCATCGGACGCCGACGTGGTCCTGGCACGGCACGTGCTCGACGCGATCGCCGAGAGGCGCCGATTCAGCGGTTAAGGAAATATTCATGCGCTAATCAGGAATTTCCGCACATCTCATGCGCCGGGTGTCGCTTCGCCTACCAATCGCCGCGCATTTTCGGCTAAAGTCGTCTCGCACTCGCCCGAATTCCCAGGAAAACCACGGATCTGCCCGCTGCCGCGATTCTCGCCTGGCGCGAATCGCGGCACGTTGGAAGGACAACCTGATGGCTTCGGTCCCCCTGCTCGCGCAGAAGACGCAGAACGGCCGGACGCGCCGATCAGAGGAGACAGCGTTCACCCTGTGCTCGGCCGACCAAGACGTCCTTTTCCAGCTCGGAGTCAAGGCGGTGGTCGACCGGTCGCGCCGACTCAGCTGGATCGGCGCGATCAACGACGGGAACCGCGCGCTGACGCTCAGCAGCCGGATGCGGCCCGACATCCTGCTTCTGGACGCCCGGCTCGACGTCGGCGGCAACCTCATCCGGACCGTGACCTCGAGCCCCGCTGTGGAGACCGTAATCGTCCTGGTCAGTGCCGCGGAACTCACTCCAGAGCGGGTCGGCAAATTCGCCGAATACGGTGCCGTCTGCCTGCTCGACCGGGCAGTCGGCCCGGTCAAGCTCGCCGAACGGATCGTGCAGTACCACCTCTGGGGAAGCTCCGCCGAATTCCGTCCGGGAACGCCGGAGCCGCGCGTCCCGAGGGCCCGCCGCCGCAACAGCGACGAACTCACCCTGCGCGAAATGCAGATTCTCGGCTTCATCAGCATCGGGCTGACGAACGCCGAGATCGCGGATGCGCAGTCGGTATCCGCGGAGACCGTGCGCAGCCACGTCAAGAACGTGTACCGGAAGCTGGGTGCCCGCAACCGCGCGCACGCGGTCGCGATCGGCCACCTGGAGAACTTGATCGGCCCCCAGGCGGCACAACCGGCGCCCGCGCAATCCGCCGCCCGGTGACCGACACCGGCCAAACCGCACAATCCATCGGTTGAAGAGGAGAACTGAACCATGGCGGAGCAGACCGAACGGCAAGGCCCGGTTTTTGTCGGCGCGGACCCGGAGGCGCTTACCCGTGCCCGTGACTATCTGGAAGCCAAGGGCATCGCACTGACCTCGATCAGCAGGCCGGTGAGCCCGCTGCAGGTTTTCGTCCGTACCACGGCGATCGACGAAGCGCGGGCGCGGACGGGCGTCATCTCCGACTCCTCTCTGCTTCAGCTGCGCATGATCGCCGGAGGGATGACCAACGCCGAAATCGGCAACCGGCTCGGCAGGTCCGAGAACACCGTCAAGGCAAGCTTGAAAGCGCTGTTCAGAGCGATCGGAGCGCGCGATCGCGCCCATGCGGTGCTGATCGGATGCCGAGCGGGACTGATCTGAAGCCGAACCAGCGCTCCTTCGGCGACGAGGCAACGGTGCCAGAAATAGCCGACGGCACGGGATTCCCGGCAAGCGTCCGCCAAATCCAGGTGGCGTGCGCGCGTGTGACGTCCTGTCCAAGCGCTGAGATCAGGTACGCGTCGGGCACCGAAGGCACCGCCGAAACCGACAGGCGTCGCGTCTCCACGGGTCGTGCGCGGGCGTCACCGGTGCGCGATCAGTCCAAGACCGGGCTCGTCGTCATGAACCAGTCGTCCAGCAAGGGATACAGGCCGAACCACAGTCCGGCGCAGGCCGCGGCGAACAGCACCGCGAGCAGCACTGCCCGCACCCAGGCCGGGCCGGGCAGGATCCGCCAGAGGCTCGCGATCATCGTGCTCCCTCCGAATCCGCTTTCGCCGCGCTGCCGACCAGGTGCGCGTCGATGATCAGCCGTTCGTAGTTGTCCCACTTGGGATTGCAGGTCGTCAGGGTCAGCCGGGCTTCCGTCGGGGTCTGTCCCGGCTTCCCGGGAACGGGCAGGAGCACTCCGACGTCGTCCGGGCGGACGATCCGGTTCGCGTCGACCTCGTAGACGTAGCGGCGGGTCCGGTCCTCCACCGTGATCTGGTCCCCTGGCTTGATCGTGTCAAGATCCCAGAACATGCCGCGCACCCGATGTCCGGCCACCGCGAAGTTCCCGATCTGGCCGGGCGGCGCCGTCCCGGCGTAGTGCCCCGGCGCGTGCCGGAGGTCCTTCGACCTGGTTCCCTCGACGACCGTCCACTCCAGACCCAGTCGCGGTATCGCGAGGACCGAGGCCGGGGTGCCGTCGGCCGGGGGCTCGGCGACCGCCCGCGGTGCGCCGCGGACAGTGGGATCGCTGTCCCACAAGGCCTTGCGCTCCTGGTCGAGCTGGCCCTGCGCGGCGTTCAGTTCGCCCACAGTGCCCCACATCTCATACCCGAGGAAGCCGAGCATCACCAGCCCGAGAATGAGGACCGTCTCCCCGGCGATCCCGAAAATCCGCCACCGCAGGCTGGCGCGCGGCTTCCGGGGGCGGGTGCCCGCCGGCCGTTGTTCCGCCTCCTCCGCGAGGCGCTGCGCCGTCATGCCGCGCCGGGGCCGGCGGCCAGCACCCGGGCGGGATCGGCGATCCGGCCGCGGATCGCGTCCATGGTCAGCCAGGCGGCATCGCCGGAGCCGAACGGATTCCCCGTTCCGGGGCCGGTTTCCCGCCCGCTCAGCACCGCGCGTGCGGCGGTCACGACCTCGGAGAAGTCGGTGCCGACCAGCCGCGCCCAGCCCGCGTCGACCGCCTCCCGGCGCTCCGTCGTGTCGCGTGCCACCAGCACCGGAACCCCGAAGGTCGGCGCCTCTTCCTGGATGCCGCCGGAGTCGGTGATCACCAGTGAGGACCTCGACAGCGCCCAGATCAGGTCCGGGTAGTCCAGCGGCTCGGTCACCGTCACCGCGTTGCATGTCCCCAGGATCCGATGCACGATCTGGCGCACCTTCGGATTCGGATGCGAAGGAAGCAGAAACCGCGCGCCGGGGAACTCGCGGGCGATCTGCATCACCGCGCCCAGGACTTCGCCGATGCCGCTTCGCCACGACTCCCGCCGGTGCATCGTCACCAGGATCCGCGGCCTTGGCCCGGCGAAGGCCGCGGCGACCGCGACGTTCTTGGGCGGCAGGCCCTGTCCGGCGATGTGCAGCGCCGCGTCGACGACCGTGTTCCCGGTCACGACAATCTTCTCGTCCGGCACTCCCTCCGCCCGCAACGCCGCGGCGGCCGCCGGCGTGGGCGCGAGGTGCAGGGCGGCGATGCGGGAGACCAGCTGGCGATTGGCTTCCTCGGGAAACGGCGATTCGAGATCTCCGGTGCGCAAGCCCGCCTCGACATGCACGACCGGAATGTGCCGCCAGAACGCGGCCAGCGTGCAAGCCAGGGAGGTGGCCGTGTCGCCCTGGACGACGACCGCGGCCGGGCGGCGTTCTGCCAGCACCCGGTCCGCTTCAGGCACGAGTCGCGCGAACAACTCGCTCAGCGTGCCGGTCGCCCGCGACAGGACGATCCGGTCGTCGGGCACCACCCCGAACGGGGCCAGGCCCTGGTCGACCATGTCCGGGTGCTGCCCGGTGGCGACAATCCGGGCCCGAAACCCGAATTCCCCAGCAGCGAGCGCGACGGGCGCCAGCTTGATTGCTTCCGGCCGTGTGCCGGCAAAAAGAATTAGTTCTGGATTCGTGGTCATTTCTTCCCCTCCGCGAGTGGCGGACGCCCGTATTGACGACAGGCGCCCGCCATCTTCGATCATTTGTCGGATTCCTCCGCCATCCTGCGTCGCCGCCGGGCGAACAGGACGAACATCGTCCCCAAGGCCACGAGGGCGACAGCGAGTGCGATCCACCAGCTCAGGCTGGCTCCGGTGACCGCGAGGCCGCCCGCCGTGCCCGTGCCGACGCGTCCGTGCTTGTACATCCAGATCCTTTCGGTGCGATTGTGTGACTAGTGGCTGTCGACGGGCATCCCCGGTTGCTCATGCTTCGACGGCAACCTCCTCCTGATTGAACGATTCGGCGTTCCGCCGCGTTTTGGCCCAGCCGTGCCGGCCTCGCATCATCCGATACACCGCACGCAGCGAAGTCACGTAGAACAACCCGACGTACAACGTGAAGGCCAGTCCGTAGCCGATGCCGGCGAGCAGATTCGGTCTTCCGATGCAGCGGAATTGGTAAATGATTCCCCACACCACGAACGGCCCGGTGGATATCGCGACGAAAAGAAGGAGGAGAAATACGGTTCGCATCGACGCCGCTCCCGCCAGCATCGCCGGGTCGCGGATCACCGCGCCCAGCAGCAGCGCGACCGGAACCGGGTAGACGACGGCACCGATCAGCTGGAGCCACGGCTGGATCAGGTAGTAGCTCGCCTCGATCACGCCGAGTTCGCTGAAATGCGAAGACCGCCAGATCGACGGCAGGTACCGGGCGCACTGCATCGTGCCCTGACCCCATCGGGTGCGCTGCGTGACGAATCGCCGGAGGCTGTACAGCCCTTCCTGGGACACATAGGAATCCGACGTCGCCGCGGTCCGCCAGCCGGCCATCAGCAAGTGCAGTCCGAGTTCGTAATCCTCGAGCAGCAGCCCGCGCCACGGCTGCCCGGTTCCCCGGTCGATGGTGCGCAGCGCCGACATCCTGGTGAACTGCCCGTTGCCGCCCATCGCCACCGTGCCCGCGTACGCACGCGAATGCTGCACGGCCGAAATCGCCGTGCGGAACTCCATGTCCTGCAGCTGCACCAGCTTCAGCGCCGCCCAGCGTTGCCAACGACCGCCGGCCGACGGCGGGGTGTGCCGGTTCAACATGCGCACTTCCAGCTGGACCGCTCCCACCGACGAGTCGCCGAACAGGTGGCCCGCCGCGCACACGTCCAGGCAGTCCGGAGCGAGCACGCCGTCGGCATCGACCACCCCGACGATGACCTTCTCCCAGTGCTCGTGCCTGCCCAGCCAGGTCGCGAGCTGCTGGTAGGCGGAGTTGAGCGCGTCGCCCTTCCCGGTGCGCGCGTGCGGCGGACGCCGGCTGACCAGGTGGACGAACGGATCCGGGCTTTCCCCGGAGGCGAGCGACCGGACGATCTGCGCGGTGGCGTCGCGCGAGTCGTCGTCGATGACCCACACGTGCGCGTCGGGGAATGTCCTGCGCAGCCGCCGGACGGTATCCCCGATCACCGCTTCCTCGTCCCGGCACGGAACGAAGAAGTGCCAGGAGAAGTCGGCTTGGGACCCCGCTGGTGCCCGCTTCCGGCCGAGGAACGGCACGACGATGGCGCACACATAAGCGATGAAGACGCCGCTGCTCACGAAGGTGAACACGCCGATAATTGTCGCTAGCATGTCCGGGCGAGCCTCTCCGTGACGCACCACGCGGAGCGGGGCCGGCGTTCAGCGAGCCCGGGCCCCGGGGTCACGGCGAGCACACCACCGACGATGATCCGACTGGTTTCCGGCATGACGTTCCCCGCAGCCCCTCGTGATTGCCTTGCACAACTCCGCAGAACGCAATCAATCCATTCACGCTCGGCGATTCCGAGAATTTTCTACCCAGAGTATGGACATTGCCGTCAACGCAGATCAAGAAGATCGGCGTTTTACCCCCCGCTGGGCTATAGCAGTTTTAATAGGGGACGCGTGAAACATTCACGCTGTCCGAGGTCGCGAGGCGCGGTTCAACTGCACACCTCGGCCTGAACCGCGTCCCCGATCCATCCGGCCAGTTCCGACGCCGACCGGCCGGCGAGCGCGGGGACGCCGGCCTCCCAGAAGCGAAGCGTGCGCACGCTCGCCGCGGACGCGACCGTGGCATCGCACGCCAAACCGGACCCCAGTTTCCACGACCGGAACATCGCGGCGAAGCCCGGCCCCGGCTCCGCGGGCCACTCCGGCGAGCCCGCGGCGCGAATCCAGCTCCACACGCGACGCAGCCTGGCCCTGCTTCCCAGCAATGCGTCGCCGCCGTCGACGGCTTGCCACATGGCCGGCAACAACGCCGCCAGCACACTGTTGAGCGGCTCCCCCATTTCGAACGCCAATTCGGCCGAGACCGCCCGCGAAGCCGTGACGATCGGTTGATGACCGGCCAGCGGAAGACCGAACTGGGCCATGTCCGCGCAGCTGGCGAGCAGTCGATCGTGCGCGTCCAGCCCGTCTTTCCCCGCTCGCATGCCTAGGGACACGAGCAAGCTCACGGCGGTCCTGGTTTCCGCCTCGGTCAACGGGTTGGCGTCCTCGTCCGCGACGTACCAGTCGGCCGCCCGCATGACCGACGCGGAGATCCCCTCGACAATGGCCTGCGGCGGCAGCGACGTGGTGAACGCGCTGTCGACGATGGCGATGTCCGGCGTCAGTCCCGCCCCTTCCACCAACCTGGGATGCCCCCGGAGCACTACCGACGCGAATGGCCGCACCGCCGCGGCCGCGCCGATCGTCGTCGGGACGAAAGTCCGATGCAGCTGCGCCGGCGATTCGGGCGGCAACCGGACGACCCCCCGGCGGGTGCCACGGGCGCGCACGGTCGGCAGAGTCCGCCGGTCGGCGAGATGGCGGCAGGCGAGTTTCGTCAAATCCAGCACCGAGGAGCCGCCGACCGCCACCACTCCCTCTGCCCCCGCCCTCTCCAGCGAGCCGGCCAGCTCTTCGACCTTGCCGAACGTGCAGGGCGACTGCACGAACAGCACCTGGTCGGCCTCGACGCCCAGGCGAACTCGCAGCGTCTCCACCAGAAGGAAGTTCGCCGCGGCGAACCCGGCGCTCACCACCAGCATGAGACGCGATCCCAGCGCCGCCCCGGACGGCACGGCACGCCACACGTCATCGCCCGCGTACACCCGGGTCCCGCATTCCCACCGCACCACATCGTTGGCCCGTCCCATAACCCCTTCGCCTAACTCCCGTCGCGGGTGGTGGCGCATTCCGCGTCCCGATCGCGTGCCGCATCGGGGCCGGACGGATTGCCGACCCGGCCACTGCCATCGAATTATGCCCAGATGAGCGCGACGGACCTACACACAATGGGGCACGGTTTGCGACCGAATGGCAAACCGTCGCCGCAGCAGGTCAGGCCTGAACCGATTAATGCCGTGATATTTTCACGCCATAGTAGTCAGGAATAAATGAATGGCATTGCGCCGCGGCCTGGGCAAGACCTTCGGAGCGGATCGGCGAACGCGGTCCGCGCCCGCGCTCGCTCGGGGCCGGACGGCGACGCCGTGGCCGGCTTCCCTGCGGCGGCCGTCCAACCGGCTCGCGCGCTACGGATAAGGGGTGGCCATCCAGCCGCGTCCTCAGCGCCGCCCACCGGTGCTACTGCCAGCAACACCAGCGCCTGAACTCGCTCTGAAGTGTCGAACACGAATCACCCGAACAGGTAGGTTTAGCGCGCCGGTATGAGCTGATCCCGCATCTAGTATGAAATTATCCGCATTCAGCAGGCTGCGGAATCACAGCTCGGCGGGCACGCTGCCGGGGCAGGAGGAATGCGTGACCGTGGCGACCTCGTGGTGGACCCGGCGACGTCCACCGGTCGCCGAACGGCCGGTCGGCCGAGCGAATTCGTCCCGCGGCACGGCGATTCCGCCGGGCTTGCCGGGCACTGCCCGCTCAACCGCGCGGAAATCCGGGCCGTCGCGCAGAACGCGAGGATGCCGCACCCATGCATAGCAGGCTGCTCAACCCCGTAACCGGCCTCGCCAAGACCGTATGGGTGAACGGGCCCGGTGTCCGGCTGGCGACATTGGGCATTTGCGCGTTCTTCCTGTGGTCCGCAGTGCTGGGCGAGTACGAAACCGCGAAGCCCGCGCACGGAGAGTTCGGGGCCGCCCTGATCGGGGCGAGCTATCTCCCGTTCCTCGCGGTCTGCATGGTCGGCCTCGCCTTCCGAATCCGGTCGACCGCCTCCGCCAGGGCCGTCATCACGCTCGGCCTTGTCCAGCTTGTCCTGGTCTCCGCCAGGGCGCTGGGCGTTCCAGGAAACTGGGCGCCCTCGCTCATCGTCGCGGGCTGGCTGTGCCTCGTCGTCGTCAGCGAGCCACGCCTCGCATGGTCGGTCTACGGCCTGCTCCTGGCCGTCGGCATCGGCGGCTCCGTGGCGCCGATGCCGTTCAGCACCGGCGAGAAGATATATCACGGGATCAATTTCCTCGTGCAATTCATTGCGATAGGAATCAGTATTCGTGCCTTGACCACTATGGCCGTGCTGACGATCGAGCTGAGAAAGGCGCATTCGGAGATCGGCCGCCTGAGCGTGACACAGGAACGCGCCCGGATGTCACAGGAACTGCACGACCGGCTGGGCCACAGCCTGGTCGTGATCATGCTGCGCAGCGAACTCGCCGGACGGCTGGCCGGCACCGACGCGGCGCAGTCGCGGTCCGAGATCACCGCGGTGAACCACATCGCGAAAGACTCGCTGGACGACATGCGCAGCATCGTGCACGGCGGACTGAACACCACTTTCGACCGGGAACTCGACGGCGCGGTCGAGCTTCTCGAAGCGGCCGGCGTCCACTGTGAACTCCGCGTCGCCGCGTCCCCGGACGGGATCGCGGCCGAGGCGCTGGGGTGGATCGTCCGGGAAGGAACCACCAACATCCTCAAACATGCTTCAGCCTCCGAATGCACCATCACACTGGTGGAAGAAGACCACGAGTACGTTTTCCGGCTCGAGAACGACGGCGCGGGCCCAGGCGGGGAAACGGCCGGTCCGATACCGCGCAGCATCACCGATCGGGCGGACCGGCTCGGCGGCTCGGTCAAGGCCGAGCATGCGAGCGGAAAGTTCACCCTCGACGTACGATTGCCCACCTTGCCGTTCAGTTCGGGCAACACCCAAGAATCCTTGTCGCGACAGGAGGCAACCGCGTGGTGATCCGGGTAATGCTGGCCGAGGACCAGCGAGTCCTCCGCGAGGCCTTGGTCGCGTTGCTCCAGCTGGAGCGCGACATCAAGGTGGTCGGGGTGGCCGAACGGGGAGAGGAGGCGGCCCAGCTCGCCGACAGCCTGAAGCCGGACGTGCTGATCCTCGACATCGGGCTGCCCGACATCAGCGGCCTCACCGTGGCCGCCCGGGTCCGGGCCCAACTCCCGGCGGTCCGGATCCTGATGCTGACCTCGCTCGACAAGCCCGGCGTCGTCCGGGAGGCGCTCACCCTCGGCGTGAACGGTTTCCTGCCCAAGGGCGTCGCCGCCGCCGATCTAGTCGAAGCCGTCCGCGACGTCCACGCGGGCAAGCGGGTCGTTTCGCCCGACCTGGTCTCCTCCGCGCTGGCAGCCGGCGAAAACCCCCTCACGCCTCGCGAGCGCAGCATTCTCCAACTGGCCGCGACCGGTACTCCTCCCCGGGAGATCGCCACGCAACTGCACCTGGCCGAAGGAACGGTGCGGAACTACATCACGCGGATCATCGCGAAACTCCGTGCGCGCAACTCGACGGACGCCATCCAGATCGCCAAGCATTACGGCTGGCTCTGACCGGATACGGTTCAGCGGCGGCAGCCGCACGACAGGGCTGAGACCGGCGGGGCGCGAGTCGAAACCAGCCCGTCTTCCACCCGTTCGCGCCGATGCGCGGCGCGCGAGGAAATCGTCCTGCTGAGCGTTAACAAGGCTCTGGGCTTGTTCACCCGGGCCGCCGACCGGCATCTCGTCGGACCTGCTCGGGCTACTTCGACGAACCAGACACAAACACATCCTTCCCCAGGCCAAGGATCAGAGTGTCCGGCCCACCGGGGGTACCCCACGGCCGACCGGAACGAACCCTGACAGGTGCGGTTCGTTTCCGCACCGGCAAACCCAGTGGTCCTCCGCCAATGCCTCAATCCAGTCGATATCCGCAGGCAACAGTGCACAAATGAAAGGCAGGCGGTTCATGCGACCAGTGGTCGCTTCGTCGTTGACATGCATTGACATCTCCATTGGCGCTCGTTCGTTTACGAGACAGCACGGCACACTGCTTCGTCAGCCGGCAGCTAGAAGCGCATCTGCCGCCGACTCCTCGGCCTTGCCGGAATCGGCGGCAACCGTCGCCACGCGGCCCGATCGCCGCCATCGGCGAAGGACACGACGACCATAGTTGTGCGTCCCCGCCACCCGATCCAACTCCGCCCCACTCGGCGAACGCCCCACAGCAACCTGCTCCGAATAGTGAACCCACATCCGTTCCTCCGCCGTCAACACACCCTCCCCGCCGAGACCCTCCGCGACTGCGCCCCGGCCCGCTGGCATGGTCCCGGTCCCGCGACGACCCGCAACCGTCTCGGTCTCGCCTCGTTCACACACGGTCTCGGAGCAGGTCTCGAAATTCCGCTGCTTCAACGCACGGTTCAACAACTCCACCGCGAACAACAAAGCCACCGGCGGACACGCCGCGACCACCACCTGGAGAGGACTCGCGACCGGAGCCGACCCCACATTCGCCAGCAACGACAGTCCAATCCCGAACACGAACGCCGACCACGCCACCCACCGACCGCGTTCCCGACCGACCTTCCTCTTCTTCCACAGCTCGACCGTGGCGATCGTCAACAACCCGTCGACCAGCAACGGCCAGATCGACGCTGTCGACATATCCGCACCGAACCTCAGCGCAAACTCCCGGCCATGCCGATACGACGCATACGCCGCACCCACCGCCACCAAGCCCGTACACGCGCACTGCACCCACAGAGCAAGGTTCGGAGCAACCCCACTCCCGGTCTCCCCCATCACCGCACCGCCCCGACAACGCGCGCCAACGACCGGAAGTACAACCGCCCGGAGACCACCGGGCCGGCCGACACAACCCAGCACCTGCGAGCCCGAGGGGAGCCCGAGAGCGCAGAAACACGACGACAAACCGCGACACCGCCCGACACCAGCGACACACCCACACTGAGGAAAACGGCCCTGTCCGACATCACTCGGCACCACCCGGTACGTCACTCTTAACCAGCGGGTTCGGGGTTCGAGTCCCTGATGGCGCACCCTCACACCCCAGGTGGTCGGAAACGATGACCTGGGGTTTTGTGTTATGCGGACGTTGTTCTTCCGGTTCTCGACTGTCCATTGTGGTCTCCTGCGAGCCCGAGGGAGCCCGAGAACGCTAGCCGGCCGCAACGCGGCCTGCCGGGGGATGGCCCCGGCGAGCCGGCGGGCGCCGTCGGCGGCGAGTTCCTGGGCGACGTTGGTGTAGAGGTCCATCGTGACCTTGATCGACGAGTGCCGGAGGATGTGCTGGATCACCTTCATCTCCACCCCCGCCGCGAGCATCAACGTCGCCGCGCCGTGGCGGAGTCCGTGGAGAGTGATCGGGGGCAGGCCGGCCATCACGATCAGGCGGGCGAACTCGTCCGCGACGTCCGCCGGATGCAACGGGCTCCCGTCGGGGCAGGTGAAGAGCAAGTCGTGCTCCCGCCAATCGCTGCCGAGTCGGGTCTTCGCCTCGTCCTGACGGGCCAGGTGCGCGGCAAGGACGAGCACGGTGTCCGGGTCGAGCGGCACAATCCCCTCCGACGACGGGGTCTTGGGCTTGGACTGGCCGGTCTCCCACCCGTACTGCACGATCTGGTTCGCCACCTCCAGACAGCCCGCGTCCAGGAACGTGTCCGAGCGGCGCTGCCCGCACGCCTCGCCCCGCCGCAACGCCGCAACGCCGCATACGCGATCAGATGGAACAACGGGTAGAGCGGGTGGTCGACCGCGAAGTCGAGGAACCGCCCGGTCTGCTCCCCCGCCCACACCATCACCGGGAACGGCACCTCCCCGGTGCGCCGCCACTTCGCCACCCGCTCCGGCGTCCACAGCCGCGGCTTCGGCCGCTCCGCCCGCGGCAACTCCACCAGCACCGCCACGTTCACCAGCAACAACCCTTCCCGCACCCGCCGCTTGAGCAAGGCTCGCAGGGTTTCCCGGATCCGGTGCAACGACAAGAAGACGAGGTAGCCCGGATGCAGCGCCTCGATGCCCGCGGCCCGGGGCAGGCGATCGCCCAGGGCGAACTGGGCTCCGCGCTGGTGCGGCAGCGTGATGCCGACGCGGGCGCGGGTGTAGCGGGCGAGTCCGCCGCAGTCGAAGCCGATCTTGTTGTAGTCGCCGTGCCGGTCGGGCACTCTTCCGTCGCGGATTCCCTGGCTCGGACCGGCGGCGGTGCCGCCTCCCCAGGCGTAGGACACCGATCTGGGACATGGCCGCGTCGATGACCTGCCTGGCTCGTCCGCTCGCCGGTCCATGGGCGGCGGGGCGGAGTTGCAGCGCGTCGTAGCCGCGGGTGTCGGCGAGGACGTGATCGACGTAGACCCGGCTGGCGTTGTACGAGTAGATCGCGTCGCGCACGTCGGCGTCCTTGCCGAGGTCTCGGGGGCCGCGGCCGCACAGGTGGACGACGGCGAGGGCAGCGTCGAAGGCGTTCTGCGGGTTGCGGATTCCGTCATCGTTGCCGTCCTGCGCCACGGTCTGCCAACTGGTGGAGAGGAACTGGAACAGTCCTTCGGCGCAGGCGAAGGTGCCGTCGGGGTTGCGGATCGGGGTGTGGTTGCCGCCGGTGCCGGCGCCGTCCAGTTGGGGCCGAGGATCGGCGGGTTGATGTCGCCGTTCGGTGCGATGGCGTAGCCGGCGGCGTGGCGGGATTCTTCCCCGGCGATGCCGGCGAGAATGCTCCAGCGCATGCCTCGGCAGCCGGGGCGAACCCGGGCGACCCGGTGTGCGGCGCGCGGGTGGGCGGTGAGCATGACGGACGGGGTTCCGGGGCTTCTCCGGGTGCGTCGGTGGTTCGGTCGGAGGCGTCGTCGGCGATTGCGATCAGGACGCCGGCGGCCAGGACAACAGCGAGAAGCGGTCCGGCCAGATGGGAACAGCGGGGTCCAGAGCATGTCGACCCCGCATAGTCAGACCAGAAATAGCCGAGTGCTCAACTGTCCCTTGGGACTGCTGAGACAGGAGCCCTGGCCGGATTAGTTCTTATCGACTCTGCGCCAGCGATGCTCAACGCGTAACGGCTGTATTGTTCCGCGACATCGTCGGCGGACAGGTTTCCGTCGTCCCGGAACCACCGAGCGATGCTCACGCACATCTCCCGGATCGCGAATGAGGCAAGTGCCGGCGAATCGACATGGAAAGCTCCGGCAGCAGCTCCACCTGCGATGATCGCGCGGAAGGCGTGCTCGTGCTGCCGGCGCCTGCTCTGCAGGCGGCTGCGATGCGGCTCGTCGAGAGAATCTGTGTCGCGGTTGACCACCAGGGCTTGGCGGCGGTGTGTCGCGTGGCGGTAGGCGTAGACCCGGGTGGCCCCGCGCAGCCGAGTTTCCCAGTCTCCGTTCGCGGTCGCACGGTGGAACTCCTCGAGCACGGTCGCCGTGGTCTCGTCCACGATTGCGCGCAGCAGGTCCTGTTTGGACCGCATGTGGTTGTAAAGGCTGGGTGTGCGGATGCCCAGAGTGTCGGCGATCTGGCTCAGAGCGGTGCCGTGGAAGCCGCGCTCCGCGAAAAGGGTCAGGGCGACGTCGAGGACGATTCGCTCGCTCACGCCAGCTCGGAGTTCGCTCACCGCGTCACTCCGGCGAGCCAGGCGGACGCATCGCCCACGGATTGGAGGCATCTCGTCAAGGGAGTCATGGCTTCGTCGCGTTCCGGATGATTCCGGGAAGCGAACTCGGCGGCCAGCCGGGCGGGTCCTCGGCCGCTGCCCGCCACGAGCACAGGGAGCTTCGGCACGCGTGCGAGAACCTCTTCGAGGATCCTTTCTGCTGCCGCTGCTCCGCTGTAGGGGCCGTCGTCGGCAAGCAGCGGGCCAACGCCGAGGATGAAGCGGCCATCGCTGAGGTAGTCAAGGGTTTCGGCTGCCTCCGCCACGGCCGGCGCGTCCTTGGAAGTGGTCAAGCAGCAGATGCGGACCCGCCGGGTCACCACGGCCGCCGCCGCGCACGAGACGAAGTCCTCTTCGAAGTACAGCGTGTCGCAGCCGGCTTCATCGAGAACTTGGCAGGTGCGCCCAAGCCCGGCTGCCGGCGCGCCGCGGAGCCGCAGGACGACCCCGCGGCGCGTCACGACGGCTCCGGTTCGGCGGCCAGTTCGCTCGCCGCCGCCTCGACAGCGTCGATGATGCCGACGTAGCCGGTGCACCGGCAGATGTTGCCCGACAGCTCTTCTCGGATGCGGGCCCGGCACGGCCGTTCTTCGCGGTTGAGCAAGTCGAGCGCGGACATCAGCATGCCCGGAGTACAGAAGCCGCACTGCAACCCATGGTGCGTCGAAAACGCCTCCTGAAGAGGGTGTAGGCAGCCGTCTTGCCCGGCCATCCCCTCGACCGTCGTCACCGAGGTGCCTTCCGCTTGGACCGCGAACATGAGGCACGCGCGGACCGGGTCGCCGTCGACCAGAACGGTGCACGCGCCGCAGACCCCGTGCTCACAACCGACGTGCGTGCCGGTCAGTCCGAGGTCTTCGCGCAGCGCGTCAGCGAGCGTTCGCCTCGGCTCGACGTCGATCTGCTGACGATCCCCGTTGACAGCGAGTTCGATCTTCATGCTGCGACACGCTCCTTTTCCTGCCCGAGGGCACGGAGGACGAATTCCTCAGTCATCGCACGCCGGTACTCGGCCGAGGCGTGGATGTCGGAGCTCGGCGAGGCGGCTGCGGCGGCTGCGGCAGCCACCTCGTGCGGTGGAGCGCCGGCGTCGAGCAACTGCTCAGCCTCCTCGGCGCGCAGCGGGACGCCGCCGACGCCGCCGATCGCGATCCGCCAGTGTCCGCCGACCTCGGCGGCGGCGACGGTGACCAGACCGAAGTCGCCGTGCCGGCGGGAGAACTCCGCGAATCCCCAGCGCTGCGGCAACGGCATGTCGACCGCAGTGACCACCTCGTCGTCGGCGAGCGTGGTTTCCAACGGACCGGTGCAGAAGTCTGCCGCGGAGCTTGTGCGAGTACCGTGCAGGCTAGCGATGTGAACGGTCGCGCCGAGCGCAGCGGCGACCACTGGCAGTTCCGCGGCCGGGTCGGCGTGGGAGATGCTGCCGCCGCAGGTGCCCCGGGAACGGATCGCCGTGTGCCCGATCCACCGCGCGGCCTCGGCAAGCATCGGGTGTGCCGTTTGCTCCACGAGGCGGGCGTGGCGGACGAGCGCCCCGATCCGGAGGGCGCCGTCAACCGGCACGATCGTGGACAGCCCGGGGATCCGGTTGATGTCGACCAGGACCTTGGGCCGCGCCATGCGCAGCGCGAGTACCGGCACCAGGCTCTGTCCGCCGGCGATGATCTTCCCGTCGCCGGCTGCGTCGGCCAGGGCCTGCACGGCTTCCCGGACGCTCGTGGCGCGGAGGTAGTCGAACGGAGCTGGTTTCATGGCGGACCTTTCAGCGCCCGCGGAACCGCGGGGCGCGTTTCTCGTCGCGGGCACGCTGGCTCTCGGCGAAATCTTCACTGCTCCAACAGGAATCGAAAAGCTGGTCGAGGCGGGGATCCCACCGCCGAGGCTCGAACAGCGACTCCAGCGCGGTCTTGGCGTACCGCAACGACAACGGCGCGAACTCCGCGATCTCCCGGGCCCACGCGGTCGCCTCGGCGTCCGTCCCTAGCCGGTCCGCCAGACCGCAGCCGAGTGCGCGTGCCGCGTCCAGCCGCTCGCAGCCGAGCAGCACTGCGCGCGCTGCTCCGCCGCCCGCCAGCAACGCCAGCCGCCGGACGGTCCACGGGTCCACCGCGAGCCCATTGCGGGCTGTCGGCACCGCGAAGACCGCGGTGTCGGCCGCCACGCGCAGGTCGCAGGCGATCGCGAGCTGTGTCCCGGCCCCGATCGCGGGACCGTTGACCGCCGCGATCACTGGTACCGGCGCGGCGGTGATGGCGTGCAGAGTCGCGTAGAGCGCGGTGCGGAACCCTTCGCCGTAGACACCGCCGAAGTCGGCACCGGCACAGAAGCTCGTGCCGGCACCGGTCACGACGATCGCGCGGGAGGTGTCCGCGAACTTCTCCACCGCCGCTCGCAGCGACTGCAGATGTTCGATGTCGAGAGCGTTGCGCTTCTCGTGGCGGTCGAGCACGATCCGCCCTACGCCGCCCTGTTCCTCGGTGGTGATCATCGCAGTGCCTCCCACACGGCAGCCGGGGACAGCGGCAGGTGGGTGACCCGGACGCCGAGAGCATCGGCAACGGCCCCGGCCAGCACCGCGTTCGGGCCGAGGGTGCCGCCCTCGCCGACTCCGCGTACCCCCAACGGGTTGTCCGCCGGATTCGACAGGTGGTCGATGACAAGGTCCGGGACCTCGGCGCTCGTGGGCATGAGGTAGTCCATCAGCGTTCCGGTGGACAGGTTCCCTGACTCGTCGTAGATCAGGTGCTCGTACAGCGCGCCGCCGATGCCCTGGGCGATCGACCCGGCGATCTGCCCCTCGACGATCTGCGGGTTGATCACCGTGCCCGCGTCCTCGACGCACACCCACTTGAGGATCCGGATTTCCCCGGTCGCCCGGTCGACTTCGACGACCGCGGCCTGCGCGCCCGCCGCGAACGCGCCCCGGATCGGGTCGTAGAACTCCGTCGCCTCCAGGCCTGGCTCGATGCCCTCGGGCAGTCGATTCGACTCGAGGTAGGCGACCCGGGCGACTTCGGCCAGCGTCCCGAGCGGCTTCGGCTCGCCCACGACCCTGACCTCGCCCGCCTTGATCTCGACATCGGCCGGGCCTACCTCGAACAACTCGCTCGCCAGCCGGATGATCTTCTCCCGCACCGACGTTCCGGCACGGTGGGCGGCCCCGCCCCCGATGACGGCCTGCCGCGAGGAAAACGCGCCGAACCCCCACAAGGATTCGTTCGTGTCGCCGATGCGCACCTCGACGTCCTCAAAGCGGACACCGACCGCATCTGCGACGATCTGCGCGACTGTCGTCTCCAAGCCCTGCCCCTGCGACGTGACTCCGGAAAGGACAGTGACGCGGCCATCGGGGTCGACCCGGACCGTGCAGGCGTCGTGTCCGGTGCGGAACGGCATCCGCGGCCCCGCGGCAGCAGCCCGGCCGAGGCCGGTCAGCTCGTTGTAGCAGGCCATGCCGAGCCCGATCGGATTCTTCCCTTCCTCTCGCCGCCGACCTTGCTCCACGAGGAAGTCGTCGTAGCCGATGGTGGCGATCGCCTTCTCGAGGCACTCGCCGTACCACCCGGAGTCGTCGACGAGCCGGGACGGCATCCGGTACGGGATCTCCGCCGGGGTGATCAGATTTCTTGTGCGGATGTCCAAAGAGGACATCCGCAGGGCGGCTGCGGCTTCGTCGAGCAGGGTTTCCATCGCGAAGACGCTCGCGGGGCGGGCGACGCCGCGATATGGCCCGGATGGCGACGTGTTGGTCGCGACGCCGCGGACGGTGCACCGGTAATTCCGCAGCCGGTACGGCCCAGACAGGAGCCCGCCGGCCATCAGCGGCTCGATGCCGGCTGTCCACGGGTAGACCGAATAGGCGCCCACGTTGCACGTGACGTCGGCGTCCAGCGCCACCAGCTCGCCGTCGGCGGTGAACCCCGCTCGCACCCGATACCGGTGGTCTCGGGCGTGCGTCGCGGCCAGGAGGTGCTCGGCACGGTCTTCGACCCACTTCACCGGGATGCCGGGCATCTGCTGTGCGACCAGGCAGACAGCGACGTCTTCGGGATAGAGCACCGCCTTGACGCCGAAACCGCCGCCGACATCGGGAGCGATGACCCGGATGGTGCCCTCGGGCAGGCCCAGCAGCTCGGCGAGCATGTTCCGCGCGATGTGCGGCACCTGGGTGCCGGACCAGAACGTCAGGCGCTCGCCGTCCCAGACCGCCGCCCCGGCTCGGCACTCCATCGGGTTTCCCGCGTGCCGGTTGGTCACCAACTCGCGCTCGATGACCAGATGGGCCTGCGCCAAGGCATCCGGCACCTCGCCGGTGTCGAAAGTGCGCTCCAGCAGGACGTTGTCCGGCGCGTCTGCGTGCACCGGCTCCTTCGGCGCCACCCATGCGGTGACCGTGGCGGGCAACGGCTCGTAGTCCACGTCGATCAGCTCGAGCGCGTCCTCGGCCTGATACCGGTCGTCTGCTACCACTACGGCCACCGGCTCACCGGCGAACCGCACCTTGTCCCGGGCCAGGATCGGCTGCTCGGTCTCCACATAGGACGGCAACGCGGACCTCGCACGGAGCCCGATCGCCGCGAACGCCGGGTGGTCGCCGCTGAACACCGCGCGCGCGGCGACGCCTAGTGCGGAGGTGTCGACGGACTTGATCCGGGCGTGGCCGTAGGGGCTGCGCAGGAACGCGAGGTGTCGCATCCTCGGCAGCTGCAGGTCGGAGACGTACCGGCCGCGGCCGGTCAGCAGCCGCGTGTCCTCTTTGCGGCGGAAGGCTCGTCCGACCGCGCGCCCGTCGTCGGGCTCGTCGTCGTGCGCGGTCATGGCATCGTGTACCCGCCGTTGACCGACACGATCTGCCCGGTGGTCCAGGACGACAGCGGCGAGGCCAACAGCAGGATGGTCGGGGTGAGGTCGGCGGGCGTGCCCAGGCGGCGCAGCGGGTACGCGGAGAGGATCTTCTTCATCTTGGCCTCGTCCGCGTTGCCGGTGTGGGCGTCGAGGCTCTGGGTCTGCACGAGCGCGATCGAGACGGCGTTCGCACGGATCTTGTGCCGCGCCAGTTCTTTGGCCAGCGATTTGGTCAACCCGACGGTTGTCGAGCGGGTGGTCGCCGTGACGAGCAGCCGCGATTCGCCCACGCGGCCGGAGTCGCCCATCAGGCTGACGATCGACCCGCCGCCGTTCTCCGCCATCTGCCGAGCCACCGCCTGGGTGACGCGCAGCGTGCCCGCCACCGTCACCCCGATCTGCGGTGCCCAGTCCTCTTCGGTCGTCTCGAGGAACGGCTTGCTCTGGGTCGCGGCCGCGTTGTTGACCAGCACGTCGATCGACCCCATCTGGTCGGCGACCTCGGCCACCGCGCGCGTCACGGATTCGCCGTCCTGCAGGTTCGCGCCCACGGCGATCGACTTGACGCCCAGAGCAGCCGCCTCCTTCGCGCCTTGTTCCGCGCCGTCGGAGGAGGAGTTGTAGTGGAAGGCGACATTGGCGCCTTCCGCTGCGAACGCGAGCCCGATCGCACGGCCCAGGCCCTGCCCGGCACCGGTTACGAGGACGTTCTTGCCGCGGAGCTGAAGATCCATGGTCATTCCTTCTCGAGTGGGGTGAACCGGCGCTCGCCGTCCACGGTGATCAGGCGGCCGGGCGGGAAGTGCGCGGCGGCGACGAAATCGGGCTGGTCCGTGACGACCGCGACGAGGTCCGCGCGCACCTTCCGCGCGGCCACCGGGTCAAGGTCGAAGACGGCTTCCCATGCGGGATCCGTGAGTTCGACCGGGGAGTGCGCGACATCGCCGAGCAGCATCGCCCGTTCCCCTTCGCTCGACACCACGTAGACCGCAGTCCCCGGGGTGTGGCCGGGCAGGTGGCGGACGTCGAACCCCGGAGCGAGGGTGGTGTCGTGCTCGAACGTCTCCAGCCGCTCGGTGAGCGGGGAAAGCTTGCGCACCGCGCCTGGATCGGCGTCGGGACTCTCGACGAAGTGCGCCCAGTCGGCGCGGTGGACGCGGTAGGTCGCGTCCGGGAACACGACCTCGCCCTTCTTCGTGGCCCACCCCACGTGGTCGAAGTGCAGGTGGGTGAAGACGACGTCGGTGACGTCCCAGGGATCCACCCCAAGCGCACACAGGCTCTCCAGAAACCGCCCGCCGTGGTACTTGTCGTTGTCGATCGTCCCGACACCCGCATCCACCAGGATGACCCGTTCCCCGGTCCGCACCAGGAAGCCGCCGAGCTCGAGCCGCAGGCGGCCGGACTCGTCGAGGAGATGCTCGTGACAGGACCACGCGTCCGACCGCCCCGGGTAGGTCAGCACCTCGCGGGCAGGCTCCTGGCCGTAGCCGTCGTAGACGGGTTCGACGCTCAGCGCCCCGACCTTCATCGGGCACCGTCCGGCACGACCAACGTGCGGATGCCGCGTCCGGCGGCCATTTCCGCCAGCGCAGCCTCCACATCGGACAGTTTGCCGTGCCCGGTCACCATCGCCGCCAAGTCGAGCCGGCCGTCCCGGATGTGGTCGAAGTAGCGCGGCAGGTCTCGGTTCGCGTCCAGCGAGCCGGCGACACAGCCCACCAGGGTTCGGGCGAAGTGGAACAGCTCCAAGGCACTGAAGCTGACCTGGTCGTCCTTTCCGCCGATGCCGACCACGCACGCGGTCCCGCCGCGCCGGGTCATTCCCCACGCGTCGCGGATCGTCCGCGAGGAACCCACGCAGTCGAAAGCGAAGTCGACGCCTTGCTTGTCGGTGAGCCCCCGGACGGTCTTCTTGGTGTCGTCGTCGGCTGGCACGAAGTGGTGCGCGCCGAGCGCGATCGCCAGACTCGCCTTGTCCTGATTGCGATCCACCGCGATGACATTCGCAGCGCCGGCGAGTCGGGCGCCCTGCACCGCGGCCAGTCCGACGCCGCCGAGGCCGACGACGAGCACCGACGAGCCGGTAGTGACGGCGGCGGTCTTCGTGACCGCGCCCACGCCAGTCGTGATGGCGCAGCCCAGCAAAGCGGCGTCTTCAGTGCTGATGTCGTCGGGCACCTTGACCGCGGCCGCGGACGGGACGACGGTCTGGTCGGCGAACGAGCCGACCGTCAGTCCGGGGTAGACCGGCTCACCCGACGAGTCCAGCGCGTAGGGCTCGGCACCCCGCGCGGACCCGTTGACGCACAAGTGCGGTTCGTTGCGCGCGCAGCTGACGCAGTGCCCGCACGGCGTGATCCACAGCAGGATGACGCGGTCGCCTTCCCGCAGGTCTGTGACGGCGGAACCGGTCTCCACGACGGTGCCGCAGGCTTCGTGCCCGAGCACCGCGGGCAACTGCTGGGCGAGCACGCCGCGGGCCAGCGACAGGTCGGAGTGGCAAACGCCAGTGGCGTCGATACGTACCCGGATGTCACCCGCCCCAACGTCCTTCAGCCGGATGCGTTCGACCTCCATCGGCTTGTCCGGCGACCGCAGCACGAGCGCGTTCACTTCGACCTGGTATCCGTCCGTCACAGCTGCACCGCCTTGATCTCGAGGACGTCTTCGATGCCGAAGTCGCCGATCTCCCGGCCGATGCCGGACTGCTTGTAGCCGCCGAAGGGGGCGCGCGGGTTGAACGGCGCCGCGTTGACGTCGATCTGGCCGGTGCGGATCCGGGCCGCCCAGTCCAGCGCCTGGTCGACGTCGCCGATCCACAGCGCGCCGCCGAGGCCGTAGATCGAGTCGTTGGCCAGCTCGATCGCGTGGTCGTCGGAGTCGGCCGGCAGGATCGACAGGACCGGGCCGAAGATCTCTTCCCTCGCGAGCCGTGAGGCGGGGTCGACCTCGCTGAAGACGGCTGGGGCGACGAAGTGTCCCTTGTCCGGAACCGGAAGGCTCCCCGTGACGAGCTTGCCGCCCTGCGGGTCGAGGAAGCTCTCGACCTCCTTGCGCTGCCCCGCCGAGATCAGCGGGCCGAGCCGGTCGCCGGGCATGTACTTGGCCGCCGCCGCGGCGGCGAGCTGCTCCACCTGCGCCAAGCGGGACGCCGGGACGATGAGTCGGGACAACGCCGTGCAGGTCTGGCCGCCGTTGAGGAAGCAGTTGGCCACGGTCACCTTGACCGCCTTCGCCAGCAGCTCGTCGGACACGTCCGAGAGCACTACGCTCGCGGACTTGCCGCCGAGTTCCAGGGTTACGCCCTTGACGGTCTCGGCCGCGGCCGCGGCGACCTGCCGCCCCACCGGCGTGGAGCCGGTGAAGGAGACGTGGTCGACGCCCGGGTGGCGAGACAGCAGGTCACCCACCACCCGACCGCCTCCGGTGACCAGGTTCAGCACCCCGGGCGGGAACTTGGCGGCCTCGAAAGCGCGTGCCAGCTCGAACGCGGTCAGCGGGGTGAGGGCGGCGGGCTTGAGCACCACTGTGCAGCCGGCCGCGATCGCCGGAACGACCTTCACGATCACCTGGTGCAGCGGGAGATTCCACGGCGTCACCGCCGCGACGACGCCGACCGGCTCGCGCAGGATCACCGAGTTGTCGCGCTGGGCGCGGAAGGGGAATTCCGCGAGGGCGTCCGCCGTGCGGGCGATGACGGCGAGCGGCACGTCCACGTGCAGCTTCCGTGCCAGCGGCAGCGGTGAGCCTTGTTCGCGGTTGATGAGGCCGGCGAAGGCGTCGGCCCGGTCCGCGAGGACGTCCTTCAGGCGGCGTAGCGCCGCCACCCGGTCTTCGACCGGCGTGGCCGCCCACTTCGGGAAGGCCGCGCGGGCGGCGCTCACCGCCTGGTCGACGTCGAACTCGGTCCCCTGGGTCACTACACCGGTGATTTCCTCGGTGGCCGGGTTCTCGACTTCGCTGTCGTCGCCGTGGCCGGCGACCCAGTCGCCGCCGATGTAGAGCGCGGGTTCGCGGATCAGCTCGTCCGTCACAGGACCGCCTCCTCGGGGTAGGTCCGGCCGGTTGCGACCGGAAACGACAGGTTGATCACTACGGGCGGGGACGCCGACGGGGCACCGGAGCGGCCGCGGTTGCGCAACACCAGGATCCCGGCCAGGAGCGCGATCAGTCCGCCGACGACGGGCAGCGCGCGCTTGGCGATCAGGCCGCCCATGCTCGAGAAGACATCGAGCGCTTCGACCTCGTCGGCGGGAGCGGCGGCGCGGGCCGCGGCAGGCGCCTCGGTCGACGCGGAGCCCGGGGCGAACTCGGCTTCCAGCCGTCGCACGAACTGGCCGATCAGCTTGTTCGTGACGTCCGAGATGACTCCCCGGCCGAACTGGGCGACCCGCCCGGACAAGTCGAGCTCGGTGCGGACGTCGACCTTGGTTCCCGACCCCTGTTCGGCCAGGCTCATGGTCACCGTCGCCGCGGCGTTGCCTTGCCCGCCCGCGTCTTTGCCTTCGGCACGGACCACCGCTCGGTGCGCTTTGTCGTCCTTCTCGGCGAACCGGGCGGTTCCCCGGTACTGCGCCGACACGGGGCCGACCTTGATCTTGACCCCGCCGCGGTACACGCCGTCCTCCACGCCCTGCAGCGAGGCGCCCGGCAGGCACGGTGCGACGCGTTCCAGATCGGTCAGCACCCGCCAGGCTTCATCGACCGGCAGATTGACCGTGAAGGTGTTGGAGAGCTCCACCTGAACCACCTTACTAATTAACGTTAGTTTGCATGCTACGGGCAGCCGGATGCCAGGTCAATGACGCGAGGCCCCTCAGCCGGCCGGCGTCGGCAACTGCTTCTGCAGAAGGAACCGCATGATCTTGCCCGAGCCTGTGCGCGGGATCGACTCGATCTCGAAGACGCCTGCCGGGACCTTGAACTTCGACAGTTCGCGGGCGCATCGGCCCAAGAGCGCGTCGACGTCCAGCTTTCCCGGTTCTTCCGGGACGACGAACGCCACCGGCACCTCGCCGAGATCGGGGTGCTCACGCGCCACCACGGCGGCATCGCGGACCTCGTCCGCTTTGAGCAGCACGGCTTCGACCTCGGCCGGGTAGATATTCTCCCCGCCCCGGATGATGAGCTCCTTGGTCCGGCCGCTGATGGTCAGGAAGCCGTTGGCATCGCGCCTGCCCAAGTCTCCGGTCCGGTACCAGCCGTCCTGGAGCACTTCGGCGGTGGCCTCGTCGAGGTTGTGATAGCCGCGCATCACATTCGGTCCGCTGACCCACAGCTCGCCTTCTTCGCCTACGCCGACATCGCGACCGCTCACCGGGTCCACCAGGCGCACCCCGATCCCCGGCATCGGCAGCCCGCACGAGCCGAGCACACGCCCGCCGTCGGGGGTGTTCATGGTGACCATCGTCGAGGTCTCGGTGATGCCGTAGCCCTCCAGCAGCTTGACTCCGAACACCTCCTCGAATTCGGCGTTCAGGGCAGCGGGCAGGATCGCCCCGGCGGACAGGCACAGCCGCAGTCCTTCGGCATCGACCGTGCGTTCCCGGGCGGAGTGCACGAGGTACTGGAACATGGTCGGCACCCCGGGCAGGATGGTGAAGTCCTCCGTGGCCAGCAAATCGAGCACCCGGCCGGGCGAGAATTTGGGCAGGATGCGTTCGGTCGCGCCCGTCGCGAACACTCCCAGCACGCACAGGACCAGCGCGTAGGAATGGAACAGCGGCAAGGGACACAGCACCCGGTCCTGTTCGGACATTCCGGCGATCGGGGCCCAGCACGCGGCCACCACCCACAGGCAGCCGCGCTGCGTGAGCACAACACCCTTGGGCCGACCGGTGGTCCCGGAGGTGTAAAGCATCCACGCGGCGTCGTCCAGTCCCAGGTCGTCGCGCGGCGGGCCGGCAGGCTCGGTGGTGGCCAGTTCCTCGTACGACCGCGCGTCCTCGACCCGGCCCGGCCGGACCACGAGAACCATCGCGCCCCGGAGGCGGCCGAGCTCGCGGGCGTGCGCGAGGTGGGCCCGGTCGGTGATGATGACCGAGGCGCCGGAGTCGACGAGCATGTGCTCGATCTCCGCGGGAGCGGCATCGGCGTTCACACAGACGCCGACCAGCGAAGCCCGGGTCGTCATGAGGTAGGCCTCGGCGATATCCGCACTGTTGTCCAGGTAGATCAGCACGCGATCACCCCGGGCAATGCCCGCGCTGACCAGGTGACCGGCCACCCGGCGGGTGCGGTCGGCGAGGTCCTGGTAGCTGACTGAACGACGGTCGTCGCTGAAAACGATCTTGTCGCCCCACCGCGCAGCCTGCTCGACGAGCAGCTGCGGCACGGGACGGATCAGCTCGACTCTGAGCATGAGCACTCCTGACGGGACAAGTTACTAACTAATGCTCGTTAGTTTTGAGAGGGTAGCGCTGCCCTTCTCACTGCACAAGGGGTCGGCCGGGAGAGTCGGACCGAGGGCCGGTCAGCTCAGGCCGGCGACGCGGAGCGCATAGCGGCTGTAGGTTTCGGCGACGGCTTCGGCCGACTGCGGGCCGTCCTCCCGGAACCACCGGGCGATGCTCACGCACATTTCGAGGATGCCGAATGCGGCCAAGGTGGGCTCCGGTTCTGTGAACCGGCCTTCGCGGACGCCCTCCTCAATGAGGTCGCGGATGGCACCGGCATGGCGGCGGCGCAGCTCGAGCACCTCCGAGCGCACTGGTTCTTCCAAGCTGTCGACGTCGCGGTTGACGATGATCGCCTCACGGCGGTGGGTGGCGTGCCGCAACGCATAGACACGCGCTGCCCGACGCAGCCGTTCCACCACGTCGCCGACGCTGTGCACCGCCTGCTCGTAATCCGCCCACACCTGCTCGGTGGTGTCGGCGATGATGTCCCGCAGCAGGTCCTGCTTCGACTTCATGTGGTTGTAGAGGCTCGGCGTGCGGATGCCCAAGACGTCCGCGATCTGGCTCAGTGCGGTGCCGTGGTACCCCCGCTCGGCGAACAACGTCAGCGCGGCCTCCCGAACCGCACCCGGGCTCACGGTCGCCTTGGTCTCGCTTCGCCCCGCCGACGTCTTGGAACTCACCATCTCATGATGACAGGGCCGCCGCCCGCACCCGTCCTCCGGGCACCCCCCGCAGGCACCCCGTGGTCATCGGCATGTCCCGGATCCGCCTGTGAGCGACGTGCAGCCACAGGTATAGGTCAGCGATCGCGTCGATCGGGTCGACCGCGCTGGTGGCCCCGGTGCCGCACGTCGCTACCACTCACCAGGCGACGGGAACCGGTGCGGACCGCCGGGTGGTGGCGCCGATCTACCGGGCCGAGATGGTGTACCGGATCCGGCAACTGAGCAGTACCCGCGGCTGCTGGAAATCGCGGTGGTGGCGCGCAACCCGGTTAGAGAGGTCGTCTCCTACGTGCAGGACAACACGTCCGAGCCGCTGACGGTGACCGATATGGCGTAACGGGTTTCGCTCAGCCCGTCGGCGTTTTCGCACCTCTTCTGTGAGGTGACGGGGAAATCGCCGTACCAGTTCGCGAAGGAGATGCGGCTCAACCGCGTCCGTGACCTGTTGATCGGAGGAACGCTGAGTGTCACGCAGGCTCACGATTCGGGGGCGACCCCGCGCGTATTCCGATCTTCGCCCCGCCGGGATTGGACGCATCGCCCAAGCCGGGCTGCTCGAGCAGTGCGCACAGCACATCGTCGGCTGAATGACCGGGTGCCTACAGTTCGCACACTTCTCAAGCCGTCCGCCCGGAGGTCGTCCGATGAGCAGCGAAGAAGCGGGCCGAACCCGCGCCCCGTCGACAGAGGCGTTGGGCAGATCAGCCGCGACCGTCTCAGTCGGGTCCATGTTCCACCGGATGCCGCTGTCGCGGGTCCACATCAAGATCGGAATCGCACTCTACGCCGCTCTCGCCATCGAGTCGTGGGAAATGCTGAGCCTGACCTACATCGCCCCCGCGGTGGAGGCCGGACTGCGCGTCACCGCAGCGCAGTTGGGACTCGTCATCTCCGCGCTCTTCTTCGGCATGATCCCCGGAGCCCTCGCCTGGGGGCCGATTTCCGACCGGATCGGCAGGCGCGCGACCTGCACGTGGAGTCTCGCCGGGTACGGCGTAGTCACCCTGGTCGGCAGCTTCTCCCCCAATTACGAAATGCTTCTCGTGACGCGGGCCGTGGCGGGTTTCCTTTTCGCCGGCATCCTGACCATCACGTTCCCCTACTTCGAAGAGCTGCTGCCGGTACGGCATCGCGGCCGGCTCACCGTGTACCTGGCAGCGGGCTGGCCGCTCGGCATGCTCCTCGCCGTCGGCATCACCGCGCTGCTCGGCACGCACGAATGGCGCGGCGTCATCATCGCGAGCGCGGTCGCCAGCCTGTGGGTGCTCGTCATCCGCCGTTGGGTGCCGGAGTCCCCGTACTGGCTCGTCCAGCGCGGCCGCCAGGACGAGGCGCTGACGACCCTGCGGCGGCTCGGCGCCGCGGACGCGGAGAACCTCAGCGCGCAGTCCTTGTCCGTCCCCGAGGTGCGGGCGGGTTCGTTCGCGGCACTGTTCCGGGGACGGCTCGGCCGGATCACTGTTTTGCAGCTGGTCGTGAATTTCCTGTTCTCCTGGGGATACTGGGGCCTGCAGACGTGGCTGCCGACCCTGCTCGAACAGCGCGGTCTGTCCGCATCCTCGAGCCTGGGGTTCGCCGCGATCAGCGCGGTGTTCATGATTCCCGGGTACGTCAGCGCTTCCTGGCTCACCGGCAGGTACGGCCGCAAAAAGATCTTCGTCGGCTACGTCCTCGCTGCCGCGGCCGGCGGATTCTACTTCGCGAACGCCAGTACGCTTGCCGAGTTGTACATCGGCAGCTTCGTGTTGTCGTTCTTCAGCCTTGGCGCATGGGGGGTTTGGGACACCTGGGTCGGCGAGATCTATCCGTCGCCGGTACGGGGCTTGGGCTACAGCGTCGGCTTCTGCGGCCAGCGCGTCGCGAACACGATCGCGCCCAGCGTGGTCGGGATTCTCCTGGCACACGCGAGCGGATTCTCCTCGACTGTTCTTTTCATCGACCTTTTCCTCGTCGCGACAGCAGTTTTCGCCGTGGTGATACCCGAAACGGAAGGGCGGGAGCTCGCGTAGCGGTCGCACGCGATACAGCACTGTGAGCCTGTCACCGCACTGCCTCCCGGCGAGTGCGGTGACAGGCTCGTCCTCAGCCGCGCAGCTTCGCCAATCGACACGCGAGCTGGACCGCGAGCCGCTCGTCCGGGTCGTCGAGATCCGCGGACAGCACGCTCTTCGCCCGGGAGATCCGGTTCACGACGGTGTTGCGATGGACTCCGAGGATTTCGGCCGTCACGGTCGGAGAGGACTCGTTGTCCAGGAACACTTCGAGGGTGCTGAGCAGCTCCTCTTGCCGGTCGATCTCGAGCACCGGGCGCAGCAGGCTGCGCGCGAGGTCGCGGGACTCCTCGGAGCTGTACCAGCCGACCAAGATCCGTTGCAGGCCGACCTCGTCGATGTGCTGCACGCCGCTGCGGGATCCGGCCCCCTGGGCGATAGTCATCGCCTCGTGGGCTTCGGCCAGGCTGCGTTTCAGTCCCTGCAGTCCGAGATACGGCCGGCCGATCCCGGCATAAACCCTGAGGTGGTCCCGTTTTTCCAGAAAACGTCGTACTGCCTGGCGGACCGCCGCGGTGTCGTGCGCGAAACTCGCGGCCGGTGGCTCCACAAGCCGTACGGTCCAGGTCGTCCATCCGTCGGAGCGTTCGACGAGGGGACCGTCGAAGCCGGCCTCCGCCAAGAGCGCCCGCACCGGATCGGTGAGCGCCAGGATCTGCATCGAGTCGACGGGCCCGGCGATCCGCAGATGCACGGCGGTGGCCCAGCCGTCGGTGATCCACCCTAGCGTGGCGACCTGCTGTACCAGCGCTGCGGACGGGCGGCCGGCGGTGGCGATGATGGCGTTGAGCACGCCGAGACGAGCGCGGGCGTCGCGTTCCTGTTCGAGCCGGTCAGAAATCAGCCGATTGGCGACGTAACTGCTGCCGATCTTCAGCAACGACCGGGCCGCGCTGGTGCGCACCTCGCCCGGCGCCTCCAGCTCGGCGACGATCCAGAAGCTCGGCCGTTCGCCGCTGGCCAGCGTCACCGGCTGGGTGACGCGGTGGGTTGTGCCGACCACAGTGGACAGTTGGACGTTGACCTGGTCTTTGCGGAGCAAGGGCGGCGTCAGAGGATCCCCGGCGAGCAGCTCGCCCTCCGCGGCGACGAGCGACACCTGCGCGCCGAGAGCCTGCCGCACGACGTCCAGGACGCCCGCGACCCCGCTGCTGGGGGACAGATGGGCCAGCTTGTCCACCGCGTCCACGATCACCCTGGCCAGCACGCGTTGCGGCGCTTCGACCAGCTCCCTCAGCGCGTCGGCCAGCTCGAGTACAGTGTCGTCGGTCTCGACCAGCGCGACCCCGCTGCGGTCGGCCAGACGGCAGCTGGCGATGCCCGGCGGCTGTTCCGGAGAAACGACAACGAGCATGATCGCGCCTGCCTCGCCCATCCAGCGCAGGGTGACGTCCACCAAGTACGTGTCGAGAGCGAGTTCACGACCGTCCAGCAGGACGATGGCGCCGGCAAAGCCGCCTTCGCGCGAACGTCCGGCAGGAGCGATCAGCACGCGGGTCGCACGCCGGTCGAGGGCGGACTCGCCACCGAGGAGAGTGGCCGCGGCCAGCCGGCCCCACCTGAGCACCTCGCCGAGACAGACGCCCGGTCCGTCCGGATCGCGCTGCGATGCGACGGTGCCGCTTCCGGCATCCCCATTCATCGAATCGTCCCGTTCAGCGGAGCGAAATCGACGTAGTAACCGAAGGCGGCAGGCCCGACCACGTCGAGGAACCCTTCGCGGTTCCACTGTTCGGCACAAGGCAAGCCCAGCACCGTGACCCGCTCGCCGTAGCTCAGCGACTCCGTGGTGACCGGTTCCGCCGTGTCGTGGTCGAGCATGCAGATGAGATCGGGCGGCGTCACGACGGGGAGCCCGTCCTCGATCGCGAGCAGAAGCTCGTTCTGCATCTCGATCCGCATCGTGCAGGTCGGATCGACGAACCCCTCGATCGTCACCGTGCCGCGGGCGAAGCCGGTCGTCGTCCGCCGGTCCAGGTCGATGATCTTCCCCTCGAAGACCTTCCGGCCTCCGGTGAACTCGAGGAACTCCTGCCACGCGCCGTTCTCCCGGCGCTGGATCGCGCGCAGCAACCGGCCGATCGTGCTGCAGTACTCCAGCGAGTCGGGGATCGCGGTCGCCTTCGCCTGGGCGACGGTCATCGGGTACGAGGCCAAGGCGTTCGCCAGCCCGAGCATCATCGCCGAGCCGCGGACCAGTCGTTCGCCCACCTGGTTCGTGATCGCCTCGAAGGTGATCTTGTTGCCCTTCTCGTCCGCGAGGCTCATCGGGGACGCGCTGATGCCGCCGAGGGTGAACGTGGTCATCTCGACCTGCGGGAAAGTGCGTCGCATCCCGTCCGCGTCCACGCAAGGAACGCCCAGTTCGACGGCCACCGCCAGCGGGATCAGCGTGTTCATCCCGCCTGCCTCGACCGGCATGATGCCGTCGACCTTGCGGCCGAGGTACGACGAGAGAGCGCGCACCGCGGCGATGAACTCCCGGCCGGCGGGGATTTTCTCGACGATGGCCGTGGACGCGCCCACTACCCCGACCGTGACCAGCTGCGCGTCGTCCGGGAACTCGTCGAGTTTGGCGACGGTGACCGGCCCGTAGTCGTCGATGGCCTGCTCCGCGATGAGCCTCGCGAGGGCCGGGTCTCCCCCGCCGCCGTTGCCCAGCAACGTGGCGCCGAGCGTCAACTCGGCCAACTCCGGTTTGCCGAGCTGCCTCATGGCACGTCCTTCCCCGGGCGACGATCCGAAGATTACGAGGACACCGTAAGCCCGGCGACCAGCAATCTGCTCAACCGGAATCCGGATTATTGTGCGTTCCGCACAATGGCTGCGCGTACCCACAAGCGTCCTCTCTCGGCGGCTCACCTGCCCGGCCAGTCACTCCGCGACGAGGGAGCGCCCAGGCATCCCGGCACTTCAGCCGGGTGGCCGCTGCCGGCGAGGTGCGTGGGATCAGCCTCTCTTGGACCGCGCCAGCCGGTGCCGGTCCGGGGCGAACGGGGCGAGCAGCGGATCGGATTCGCCGGTCACGATCTGCCTGCTCAGCAGCTGCCCGGTAATCGGTCCGAGGGTGATCCCGAGCATCGCGTGGCCAGCCGCGACGTAGATCGGCGCCCGCGTCGGCAGGCGTCCGACGACCGGCAGTCCGTCCGGGGTGAGGGGTCGCAACCCGCTCCAGGCCCGGGGAGCGCGGACCGGCCAGCGGGGGAAGTACGCGCGCATCGCGTTGGCGACACCGGCCGCGCGACGGTGATCGATCTCGCTGTTCTCCGCCCCGAACTCCATCGTTCCGGCAAGACGGATCCCCTGGTCCAACGGCGTCACGGCGACCTTGTGGTCGCTCAGGTACACGGCATGGCCGAGGGTGAACGGCGCTGGACGGTAGTCGAATCCGTAGCCCTTCCCGCCGCGGATGCGGACCGGCTTCGTCACCATCGCGGTGAGTGCGCGAGTGCCGACACCGGCAGCCAGCACCAAAGCACCGGTGGACAAGGAGACGCCGCCCGCGGTCAGGCGCACGCACCCGACGCCTTCGGCGATCTGCGTCACGGGGGCATGAAGACGCAGCCGCACACCGGCTTGCGCGCACGCGGCCGCCAATCCGTCGACCAGGGAAGAAGGGGCGACGTGTTGGTCGCCGCGGCACAGAATGCCACCGACGACGCCCTGGCCCGCCTCCGGCTCCAGCTCCCGGACTTCCCTGCCGGCAAGCAACTCCGCGCCCGGCAGGCCGAGCTTCTCCATGACTGTGAGGTCGTCGAGATGAGACTGAATGCCGTGCTCCTCGACGAAGAGCAGCAGGACGCCGCGGGCGTGCCGCTCGAAGTCCACGCCGAGCCGGACGAGTTCGTCGAATGCCGCGACCGCGCCGACCGCGAGCGACGCGGTCGCCGCCAGCCCCCGCCGGTAGGCCGCGGGACGGGCAGCGAAGAGCATGCGGGCAAGGAAAGAGACGTACCCGGCGGACGGTTCCAGTCCGATCTTGAGGGCGCCTTCTCTGCGGCCGAACCACTTCGCTGCGGCACGAAGCGCTGCCGGAGAAGGCACTGGCTCGCTCATCGAAGGCACAACCCAGCCCGCGTTGTTGCGCGAGGCGCCCGCACCGATGCCGCCGCGGTCGACGACTTCCACGCTCGCGCCGGCCTGAGCCAGGAACAGAGCCGTGGAGAGGCCGACCGCGCCGGCGCCGACAACCGTGACGTCCGGCCGGTTCACCACGGGATCCGCCGTCCCACCCCGGCACCGCTCGCGCGGTCGAGAATCGCCGCGGTGACCGCGGCGTCCTGAATTCCGACGCCGACGGTGTTGTAGTAGGTCCACTCCGCGTCGGGCGGGCGCGTGAAACCCTGGGTGAGCGCTTCCCCCAGAGTCGTGATCCGGTCGAGTCCGAGCACGCCCGCGGCGATTGCGTGCTTGACCGGGCCTGCGTGCTCGAGGGCAGTCGGGGCATCGTCGACGACCACGGCGGACCGGGCAACGATGTCGTCGCCGACCTCGCGCCGGTTCGGCCCGAAGGAGCCGACGCTGATCACCGTCGCACCGGCCGCGAGCCAGTCCGCTTCCAGCACCGGCGTGAGGCTCGTGGTACAAGTGATCACGAGGCCCGCACCGGCGACAGCCTCGCGACCTGACCGGCACGCCGTGATCCGGTCCGAAATGGTGCCGGGTTCCAGATGCGGCGCCCACACGCGAACCTCGGCGCCGGGGTAACGGCGCCTGATCGCGTCCGCGTGCGCGCGACCTTGGGTTCCGTAGCCGATGACCGCCACCGCCTCGGGCGGCGGGGCAAGGGTCTGGGCTGCCAGCAGCGACGCAGCGACCGTGCGCAGTTTCGTGACTGCCTCGCCGTTCACCAGCGCGGCGGGACGCCCGGTCACTGCGTCGAGGGCGACTACCATCGCGTGAATGGTCGGCAATCCGCGGGCGACGTTGGCGGGCACGACGCAACCAATCTTCGCGACCACCCCCGCGTCGAGAGATTGCCTTGCCACGTAAGCGAATGCGGTGTCGCCATGGGTCCCTTCGGAAAGGATCCGGGGCGCGAGGAACGCTTGCCCCGCGGCCAATGCGGTGAACGCCGCACGCTGCGTATCGACGGCCTCCTCCACCGAGAGAAGGCCGTCGACTTCGCTGGCCGTCAGCAGCAGCAGGTCGGATACGTCGGGTAGTTGAGTCACCTCCCCAGCCTGACCGAGCCGCCGATACGCCCCAATGGGCGTTCGGTCCAACGACCTCCGGCGAAGCAGTGCGAAGTGCCCATCGTCGGCGAGCGCGGCCGGGTTCTACCGTCCCTGCCAACGATTCTTCGCAGGACAGCTCGGGAAGGAACACTCGCGACATGCGAAAACTCGCACTGGACGCGCTCGATCAGCTGACGCTGGGCGCGACCCTCCTCGGCACCGGCGGCGGAGGTGATCCGTTCATCGCCAAGCTCATGGTCGAGCAGGCGATCAACGACCACGGTCCCATCGACATCGTGGGCCTCGACGAACTTCCCGCCGCGGCGCAGCTGGCGACCGTGGCGGTCGTCGGCGCGCCGACGGTCATCATCGAAAAGATCCCGTCCGGCAGCGAATTCGCCGATGCGGTGCGCGCGCTCGTCTCCTATCTGGGGCGCGACATCGACGCGATCATGCCGGTCGAGGTCGGCGGCATGAACACCTTGATTCCGCTGGCCGTCGCCGCCGAACTCGGCGTTCCCTGCGTGGACGCCGACGGCATGCGCCGCGCTTTCCCGCAGATCGAGATGACCACGTTCACCCTGGCCGGCCTGTCCGCTTCTCCGATGAGCCTCGCGGACGAGAAGGGCAACCGGATCGCGTTCGAGACTGTCTCGAACCAAGTCGGCGAGAAACTGGTCCGCGGCTCCGCCATGATGCTCGGCCTCGCGAACGCGCTGGCCGCCTATCCGATGACAGTCGCCGAAGCGCGCGACGCGGCCGTGTGGGGTTCGATGCAGTTCTGCAGCGAGATCGGCGGTCTCCTGCGCGCGGTGCAGCGCCAGGAAGACGGAAGCTGGGACCGGTTCCTGGACTTCGCCGACGGCCGGGTCGTGTTCGACGGCAAGATCATCGACCTCGACCGGCGGACCACGACCGGCTTCGCGCGCGGCACGGTCACCGTCGAGGACTTCGCCGACCCGAGCCGGACGCTCCGGATCGAAATCCAGAACGAACTGCTGCTCGCGATCGAGAACGGCCGTCCGGTCGTCACGCCACCGGACCTGATCTGCATGCTCGATTTCGAGACGGCCGAGCCGATCACCACCGAGAGCCTCGCCTACGGCCAGCGAGTGCGTGTCCTCGGCTTGCCCTGCGCCGACGGCTGGAAGCGCGACGGGATGCTCGACATCGTCGGTCCAGCTGCCTTCGGCTACGACGTCGACTACGTCCCCCTGAAAGGTTGAGCCGCCCCATGAGCCTGAAAATCGGTATCGATGTCGGCGGAACCAACACCGACGCGGTCGTCGTGGACAGCGCCGGCAAGGTCGTCGCCGCCACCAAGTCGGCCACCACCCCCGATCCCTTCGACGGGATCCGCGCGTCGCTGTCCAAGGTTGTCGCCGAGGTCGACCAGGAGCGGATCACCCAGGCGATGCTCGGCACCACCCACCCCGCCAACGCGATCATCCAGCGCCGCGGTCTCCAGCGGGTCGGGGTGATCCGGCTAGCGGCACCGGCCTCGCGCGGCGTCCGCCCTGGGGTCTCGTGGCCCGCGGACCTGCTTGAAACGATCATGGGCCCGGCCGAGATCGTCGGCGGCGGCAACGAGTTCGACGGCTCCGAGATCGCCCCGCTCGACGAGGACGCGGTCCGCCGGTTCGCGGCGCGCTGCGCCGGCACGGTCGCCGCGGTCGCGGTGTCCGCGCCCTTCTCCCCCGCGAACCACGTCCACGAACTGCGGGCCGCGGAGATCATCGCCGAGGAACTGGGACCGGACTTCCCCGTGTCGCTGAGCCATCAGGTCGGCGCGCTCGGCCTGCTCGAACGGGAAAATGCCACCGTCCTGAACTCCGCCCTCCTCGGCGTGGCACGGGACGTCGTCAACGGTTTCCAGACCGCGCTGGCGGATAACGGGCTGAGCATCGACTCCTTCCTGACGCAGAACGACGGCACCCTCATGACCGCCGAGGAGACGGCCCGTTTCCCCGTCCTGACGCTGGGGTCCGGACCGACCAACTCCATGCGGGGCGCCTGCTCGCTCGCCGGCCTCTCCGACGCGCTCGTCGTCGACGTCGGCGGCACCTCGGCCGACATCGGCATCCTCGTCGACGGCTTCCCCCGCGAGTCCACCGCGGCGATCGAGGTCGGCGGCGTGCGCACCAACTTCCGCATGCCGGACTTGATCTCGATCGGCCTCGGCGGCGGCACCGTGGTGCGCGGCACGGGGCGCGGGGTGACCGTCGGGCCCGATTCCGTCGGCTACCGCGTCGTGTCCGAGGCGCTGGTGTGCGGAGGGTCCACCCTCACCCTCTCCGACATCTCCACCCGGGCGGGCCGGCTGACCGGATTCGGCGACCCGGCGTCCGTCGCGTCCCTCTCGCCCAGCACCGTCGATGCTGCCCTGGCGTGGGTGGACGAGCAGATCCGGATCATCGCCGACCGCATGAAAGCCAGCCGGCACGAACTGCCGCTCATCGCCGTCGGCGGCGGCTCCCACCTCGTGCCGGACAAGGTTCCGGGAGTCACCGAAGTGGTTCGGCCCGACCACCACGCCGTGGCCAACGCCTACGGCGCCGCCATCGCGGATGCCTCGGGCACCGTCGATCGAGTATTCCGCTACGAGGACAAAGGCCGCGAGGCGTGCTTGGCCGAGGCCCGGGAACTCGCCGTCAACGCGGCCATCCGCTCGGGCGCGGACCCGGGCGCCGTCCGCATCACGTCCGTCCACGAGGTGCCGCTGTCCTACGTCCCCGGCCAAGCGTGCCGGGTGCAGGTCAAGGCAGCCGGGCCGCTCAAGTCATGAAGGAGCAGACGATGGACGCCGACGCGATCTGGCTCGCCTACAACAGCGCCGAGAACGTCGGCGACTTCGAGACCATGGGATCGCTGGTCGCCGCCGACCTCGATGTCGCCGTCAACGGCCAACCCGCGGTCGCCTCCGCACAAGACGACCTTGACGCGATGCAGGAACTCCGGGACGTGTATCCGGACTACCGCCGGCAGGTCGACGAGACCCTCGCCGTCGGCGACCGTGCGGTCGTCCGCTGGCGGATGTCCGGCACCTCGAGCCGGCCGGGCGTGCCGGACCTCGATGTCGCAGGCTGCTCGATCGTGACCGTGACGAACGGAGTGCTGAGCTCCGCGTACCTCTACTACGACGGAGCCACGCTCGACGCCGTGCTCGAAGCCGCCGCAAAGGAGCGCCCATGAGGTACCGCGTCGCGGACTGCCACAACGACCTGCTGATGGCCGTGCGCCATCTGCGCGAACGGGGACACGAAGACCCCTTCGGCGACTTCTGGCTGCCCCAGCTTCGCCAGGGCGGCGTGAGCCTCCAAGTGCTCCCGGTGGCGACCGAAGAACAGTTCGTGGGCGAGGGCGCGCTGCGCCGGTGTCTGCTGATGATCGAGGAAGCCAGGCACCTTGCCGAGGTGCACCGCGACGCCGTCGCGCTCGTCTCGACCCGCGCCGAAATCGCCGAGACGATCGCGTCCGGAAAGATCGCGCTCCTGCTGGCGATCGAGGGAGCCGAGCCGCTTGGTCATTCGCTCGAGCTGGTGAACGTGATGCGGCGCGAGGGCGTGCGGATGTGTTCGCTGGCATGGAACCGGCGCACGATGATGGCAGACGGCATCGCCGAGCGCGACACCGGCGGCCGCCTCACCCAACTGGGGATCGACGCCGTGCGGCGCATGGAAGACCTCGGCATCATCGTCGACGTTTCCCACCTTTCCGAGGCCGGCTTCTTCCACCTCGCCGAGGTCGCTCGCAAGCCGTTCATCGCGTCGCACTCCTCTTGCCGTGCGCTGGCCGATCACCCGCGCAACCTCACCGACGAGCAGATCGCGGTGCTCGGCGCGGCCGGCGGATTCCTGGCCGTCAACGCGTTCGGTCCCTTCCTGACCGACGAAGTCCCTACGCTGGACCGGTTCCTGGACCACATGGAGCACGCCATGGGCCTGCTCGGGCCGGACCGGGTGGGACTCGGCACCGACTTCATCGACGACGTCGCCGACGTCGTCGACCCTGTCTTCACCGGCCTCCTCGTCGACTGGACCCAGATCCCCAAAACCGCGGGACTGCAACGCCCAGCCGATTTCGCCGCGCTCGCCGAAGCAGCCGAGAAACGCTTCGGCAGGAACCTGGCGCGGCAAATCCTCGGCGACAACCTCACGGAGTTCATCTGTTCGATGCTCGATGGCCAAACCGCCGAAGAGGCGACATCGCACCGTCAAGGAGCAAGCACGTGACACGGAGAATCCTCTGGCTCAACCCCGTCATGAACAGTGCCTACGACGTCCCGATCGGCGACAGCCTGCGTGCTGAGGCGCGGGAGGACACCCGCTTGGACGTGGCGTCGCTCGACGGAACCGGGCCCGTCCACCTCGAATACAACGCGTACGAACTGATGGTGGCCGAGCCCTCGCTGCGGACCGTGCTCTGGGCCGAGCAGCAGTGCTACGACGCCATGGTGATCGGATGCTTCTACGACCCGTTTGTACGCGCCGCGAAAGAGGTGACCAGGCGGATGCCAGTCACCGCCCCGGCCGAGGCCTGCATCCGGGTCGCCCAGTCGGTCGGCGAACGGTTTTCCGTGCTCGTGGGGCGCGCGAAGTGGATTCCCGAGATGGAGGAGAACATCCACCGTTACGGGGCGGAGCGTTCGCTCGCCTCCTTCCGAGAACTCGGCATGGGCGTCAACGACTTCCAGACCGACCCGGCGTTCACCGAGCGACGCATCCTCGAAGAGGCGCGCGCCGCCGTCGAGCAGGACCGGGCCGACGCCGTGATCCTCGGCTGCACCATCGAGTTCGGGTTCTACCGCACCCTGCAGGCGGAACTGGGCGTGCCCGTCATCGACGCCACCGTCGCCCCGCTCCGCTATGCCGAGTTCCTCGCCGACGTCGCGACGCTGCAGGGCTGGACAGTGTCCGGACGCTTGGGCTATCAGAGCCCGGCAGCGGCAGAATACTCCGGCTTCCTGGCCCCGTTGGAGCCGAACCTGACCAAGGATCCGCGATGAGCGAGGCCGTCTACTTCACCGAGTTCGGGGGCCCCGAGGTCCTGCGTGTCGGACCGTGGCCGGAACAACCGCTCGGCGAGCGCGACGTGCGCATCAGGGTCTCGGCGTTCGCGCTCAACCGCGCGGACCTCATGTACCTGGCCGGCGAGCACTACACAATCCCCGCTTTCCCGTCCCGAATAGGCTCTGAAGCCTGCGGAGTGGTCACCGAGACCGGCTCCGAGGTCACCGCGTTCGTTCCCGGAGACAGGGTCACCACCATCCCGTTTTTCACGCAGAACGGCGTCCAGGGCATTAGTGCGGTCGTGCCGGACGATTACGTCACCACCGCGCCCGACGGGCTCGACGACCATGAGGCAACCGCGGTTTGGATGCAGTACCTGACACCGTATTTCGCGTTCAAGGAAGTCTGCGATCTCGGCGAGGGAGACGCAGTCCTGATCACAGCCGCGTCCAGCTCCGCCGGACTGGGCGCGCTACAGCTGTGCCGGGAGCTCGGCGTGGCCGCGATCGCGACCACCCGGTCGCCAGCGAAGGCGGAGATCCTGCGGCAATCGGGCGCGAGCGAGGTAGTCGTAGGCGACGAGAACCTGGCGAAGGCGATCTCCCGCGCCAGCAACGGAAAAGGACTGCAGGCGGCATTCGACCCCCTCGGCGGCGATTCGCTGCAGCGCTACGCCGACCACCTGGCTCCGGGCGCGACCGTCTTCGGGTACGGCACGCTGACCGACCGCCAGCCAGTGGTCCCAGCTGCCGCCATGTGCCGGGCGCGGGCGGTGTTCCACCCGTACTCGATGTTCAACCACGTGGACGACCCTGGCCAGCGTGCCCGCGGAATAGCCCTGGTCAGCGAAGCCATCCGGTCCGGGTGCCTCCGGCCCCGCGTCGACCGGGTCTTCGGCTTCGAACACGTGGTGGACGCGTACCGGTACATGCAATCCGGCAACCAGGCGGGGAAGATCGTCGTGACGGTTCCCTGACCTCTTCTCGGGGAAGTGAACGTCCTCCGGGTTCTCGGTGGAAGTACACCACGTGCGCGGGAGCTCTGCACCTAGCGTCTCGTGAAGCCGGTGTCTTTGCTTTGCAGGGTTGTCGACGAGTTTCTTGATGTTGGTCTGGTCGAGGCGGACCTTGACGCCGGTGAAGGCGCGGCGAGCCAGGCCCCGGAAGGGCCCCTTGCGGGAATCTGAGTCCGGCGAGGGCCCCTTCACGGCAGTTCCGCAGTAAAGCGAACAGAGTCGCGCGGCACTTGTGGGCTAGCGCCGAGACGCTGGCCTGGGTCACGCGGCGGAGCGCACGCAGGCTCGTGAGAGTCCCCCGCCCTCGACGAATTTCTGAGGAGAGACAGTGAGCGATACCGGTGACCTGCCCGCGCGAATCGGCTCCGGCAGCGTCGCACGCGACGACTACGCCTTGGGCAAGGTGCCGCCCACCTGGCGCTATCGCACGTCCGAGATCGTGCTTTCGCTGACGGGCGGTGCCACGGCGGCCATCTTCCTTTCGCTGCCCGCCGGACTGGCGGCATCTTTCGGCATCGCGAACGTGCTCGTCGCGATCGTTTACGCGGTCCTGGTGCAGACCCTGCTCAACGTGCTGTATGTCAAGACCGCCTCGCGCACTGGACTGGGCTCCGCACTCATGTCGCGCGGCCTCGCCCTCGGCTTCGACGGCGCTGCCTGGACCACGCTGCTCTACTGGGTGAGCTGGCTGACCTACTTCGCGACCGAAGGCCAGATCCTCTCCAGCGCCTTGTCCGCGCAGACGGGCATCCCGGTGAAGGTCTCGTACCTGCTGGTGGGTTTGGTGTTCCTGCCGCTGGTGCTGTATGGGTTGCAGTTCGTCGCCAAGTTCCAGAAATGGACGCTCTACGCCTACGTCGTCGGACTCGCGGCACTGCTGGTCATCGTGCTGTCCCGAGCGGATCTGTCGGTGACGCGCGAGTTCATCGCCGCGCACGTGGGCAGTGTGGGCGGAATCGGGCTGCTCGGCGCGGTCGCGTCGTACAACGGACTGGTCGGCAACGTGGCGTTCGGGCACGCCGACATGGGACGGCTGCTCGCGAACGACCACAGCCTCGTCCGCAGCGGCCGCCGCGGCACACTGTGTGTCGCGCTGCTGCCGTACGCCTTCGGCGCCTACGTCATCGCCGGCGCGATCGGCCTGCTCCTGTGGGCGGCCTCGGGCGGCGATGCCAACCCGGGCCAGTACATGGTCGCCATCATGGGCGTCGGCGGCTTCCTGCTCATCGTGATCACTCAACTGCGGATCAACCTGATCAACGCCTACAGTGGCTCGTTGTCGCTGGCGAACTTCTTCTCCCGTCTGCGTTTCACGCCGGGACGATCGGTCTGGGCGGTCGTCATGGTCGTGCTCGGCACTCTGGCGATGTACCTCAACGTCCTCGACCACCTGGGCACCGTCCTCGCCGTCGAGGGAGTGCTGCTGGCCGCCTGGATCGGCGTCAGCATCGCCGACCTGCTGCTGGTCCGGGGGCGGGGCGGACACGGGCCGGACAACGGCCGGTTCATCGAGTACCGCCGCGCCATGCTGCGCCACTGGAACTGGTCCGGGGTAGTCCCCCTGTTCGCCGCGACCGTCGTCGGCTCCTTTCTGGCCGTGGGCGGCCTTCTTGGACATCTGGGCGGCCAGGTCACGCTCTACCTGTCCAACTGGGTCAGCTTCCTGATCGCCGGCGGCCTGACCTGGTGGCTGGGCACGCGCGCTCGTGGCCGCGGCTACGCGATCCGCCCTCGGATCGCCTGGCCGCGAGAAGATCTCGTCGTCGAGTGCCCCCTCGACGGCGAGGTGGTCAGCACCGACGACCTGTTCCCGTGCCCGTACCACAAGCAGTGGATCTGTTCTCAGGACTGCATGCACACCAAGGAGTGCGGCGACGCCTGCCGCTCCATGCCGGAGCCGGTCCTGGTGCAGATCGCGCAACTGCCGCCGCGCACGCCCGGCCTCGAGGCGGCCAACGCGCGTCTGCGCGGCAAAACCCGGCCGCCGCAGACGGCAGCCCGCAATGCTGATTCCGCATCGGAGTAGTCATGTGTTTCCTGGCAGGAATGAACGGCCCGCGGCACTGGCTGCTGGCCAGCAACAGCGACAACCCGTACGCCACAAAGAATCATCTGCTGGCCGCGAGCGGCGAACGCCACTCGTACTTGGCAGTCCGGGTCGTCGTGCCGCCGGCCGACGTGCTCGTGCCGTGGGCGGGAATGCTCACTCGCGGAGTCAACAGTGCCGGGCTCGGCTTCACCTACGCGTTCGTGCCGGAGCGGAACATGGCGGACTACCCCACGCAGGAGTGGTCCGCCGGGATGCTCGCGAATGCGTCCACTGTGGACGAGGCGGTGGCCTACCTGCGCGAGGACAGCACGCTGCCGGGCAACTACCTGCTCGCCGACCGCGCAGGCGCCATGGCAGCGGTAGAGGTGGGAGGCGGACGGGTGGCGGTGTGCGGTCCCGCGACCGGCACCGAAGCGCGAGCCAATGTGTGGCAGCGCCTCGCCGAAAACCCGGGTCCTGCCTGGGACGAGGCCACCGCGTCGACACACCGGCACGGCCGGGGCAGCGAGCTGCTCGGCGCGCTGGACAGCGCTACACCGGAAGCGTTGCGGCAGGTTCTGCGGGATCACCAGGAAGACGGCGAGCCGGCCGGAAAGCACGGCCGATCGTTGTGCAACCACGGCACGAGCGACGGTACAATCTCCAGCGAAATCATCGACCCGGCCGGGCACCTGTGGTTTGGTTTCGGATTCCCGTGCGGGCGGTCCCGAGGGTACGAGCAGGACGGCCGCAGGCCGTGGGGACGGGTGGTCCGCTTCTCGCTGCCGGAGGATTCCGAAAGCGGGGACCTCACCACCGCTGACGGCGCTATCACGCCCCTTGGCGTGCGGCTCATGTCCTGACCGCGCCCCCTCCAGCGCGCTGGTGCGATCATGCGGGTCGGTGACGAACGGACGGCGCGGGGCATCGGACGGGCCGGAAGGTCGTCGCGGGTCTGAAGTGACGACGGCCGGCTTTCGTTCACCGCGCTCGCGCGCGGTCCGGCGGCCCCGGATCCCGCGCCCGCCAGCGGATCGCACCCCTGGTCGCCGAGACCGGAACGCCCGCCTCCGGCGGGTCGCCGCCGCGGCCCGCCGGAGGCGGGCTGTCTCAAGCGACCGCCTCGGCCAGCTGCGGGTGCCCGGCCGGGCTGCCGAGGTCAAGCCAGCGGGCCAGCCGGTCGGGCGCGAACAGCTCGTCGAGGACCCATGAAGGCCGCGCCCACGACACCGGCGCGGGCCCAGCGAGGAGCTGGCGATCCGCGGGTCGCGGGTGGCCAGCGGCAGCGACCGGCGGTAGATCGCCTCCCGGATGGCCGCCAACGGATCAGCCTGCTGTCTGGCCGCGCTCACCAGAACGGTCCCTTGAGCATGCCTGAGCTTCCGCCTAGGCTTTTGCCGCCTGCCGCCCCAGACCCCCGGCGAATCGGACGGAGACAGAATAGATCGCCGGGGAAGCCGATCCTCTCTGGCCACTCCGGCGAATCGTGATGCGGTCCCGGGCGCTCGCCTGCGCCGGGACGCAACAGCGCGGACCGGCCGGACGAGGGGGCCGGCCGGTCTGCCTGGCTGAGTCGGCGCCGAGAGTATTGCCGGCCGGGGCCGATCGGGTTGAGGGGAGCCATCGACGGGAACCCGGATTCGTAATGCCTCGGCCAGGCGGCCGGAACGTCCGGCGAGCGCGGAGACAGCGCACGAGCCGCGCATCGGATCGGTCTCGAATTGCACCAGCCGCACAGGGCGGCGTCCGCATCGGCCGGCCCAGCATACCGACCGGGAGCCACTCGACCGCGCAGCAGAATATGCGAGGGCCAGCAGGGCTGACTGCCGTACGGGCTCCCAGGTTCCCGGCAGCCACGCTCCCAGGCGGAGTGAGATCGCGAGCCCGTCCCGCAGCAAGGCAGAGGACACCGGGTCCTGCCGCAGCGGCGCGGCCGATCGAGCTACCCCCGGGAAACGACGAGGCGCGCCGGACGACCTTGCCACGAGCGTCAAAGGCCGACGAGGCCCTCGTCATCGGCTGCCTTTCGAAATTCAGCGAGAGCATCGTCACCGTTGCCCGGAATCCGATTCGCCGCCGCTGTGAATCGGCAATCCCCACCCCTCGGTGCCACCAGCGGTCTCCCCCGCAGGCAACTCCCGACGAGACACGGTCACCGGCAGCGGCTCGAGGCACCGCAAGCTCCCGGCCAAGCATTGCTATTTCGCAGCATGGGCACCGGGGAGGCGCAGGGGCCAGGTCAGCCCCGACCTCGGCCAGCCCCGCCCACTTGCTGCCTCCGCGAGGAAGTCGCGTTGCCCCGATGCGCACCGAAGCTGCCCGAAGCCGACTGGATCAACCAGCCCTCACCGGAGGCCCTCATACAGACCGGCTGGCAAGACGAGCATCAAACTGCTCGACATGTTCCGCGAAGGCACTCGTCGAGAATCCGGTGAAATCGAGCCGAATCCGCGTGCTTCGCGAAACGGGCATTCGCCGGCTCGCCTCGGTACCCGTGGAAGTCGACGGTTGTGCGCCCGTAGTTGTGCGGGCTCACCGTGTCGACCTCCACGTACGCCTCCGTGATGTCAAGGACTTTCGGGTCGATCGCATACGCAACGCACAACGCGTCATGCGGCGGCGCAGACGAGCCGGCTCCGACAGGACTGACAGACGCCTCGTAACCATCGATGTAGTATTCGGTCACAGCGGCCGCGACGTCTCCGGCCCGCGTTCCCAGCGCTCGATAGCGGTGCAAGTCGTCCCGGCTGACGAGCACTTCGTGCGTCGCGTCGAGCGCGGCCATCGTAAGGCGCGTGATGCCAGCTCTGAGCACTACGTTCGCTGCGACGGCGTCGGTGAACATGTTGAACTCAGCGGCCAGGGTTCTATTCCCGAAGGTCGATGCTCCGCCCATGAGGACGACCTCGTCGATCGCATCGAGGATGTCGGGCGCGACGGTGATCGCGGCGGCGATGTTGGTGAGCGGAGCGACCGAGATCAGCGTGACCTGCCTTGTTGTCTGGCGCAGAGTCTCGATGAGCCATTCGACGCCGTGCCGACTGAATGGTTGAAGCCCTGACGTGCCAACAGGCAATGTGCTCTCATGGAATACGTCCTCCACCTCGTTCGCGCCCGACGTGTAAGGCCTCGGAGCAAAGGGACGCGAGAGCCCGGTGTGGACCTCGATGTCGCTCCTGTCGATCGCGTTCAGCACCCGGAGAGTGTTGTCGGTGGTCTCTTCGAGCGAGAGGTTGCCGGCAACAGTCGTGCAACCGAGAAGCTCGATGGCGGGATGAGTCGCGGCCATGATGATTGCGACAGCGTCGTCGTTGCCGGTGTCGACATCGAGGATCACGGGACGGCGTGACATACGGGCCTCTCAAGATCGGGTTGATGCGGATTCGGGGACACGCTGGGCGATGGCTGCGGACAAGTCCCGCCGTACTCGGATCGACAACCGCGAGTCGGGCGCGCGCCGGCGGTCACGAGGAACGATGCTGGGCTCCGGAGTCCGACCAGACGGACACCTTGCGCAATCGCTCGAAGGTGCGCCAGGTGTTCCGTTGGCCGGCATTGAGGCGGACGACGTCGCCTGGGCCGATCTGGAGCCGCTCCTTCGTGTCCTCGAATGTCACTTCGGCGCGGCCCTCGAGAACGACGAAGATCTCGTCGGCAGTCAGCCCGCCGATGAGACCCGGCTCCGCCTCCCACACCCCGACGTTGACGCCATCGACCATTCCGATGTGACAGGCCCCCGTATGGATGGTTGTGCACCTGTCTTCCAGGGACTCGTAGCCCTCTGCAACGAGGTCGTAGTTGAATGCATTCCCGAGGTATTGCGTCACCTTCTTGGTCCTTTCGATGCGTGAATCCTGTTGTCGCAGCTGTCGCGCGAGCTCTTCGTCGCTACACTGCCTGCGACGCTTCCAGCCGTGCCGTCAAGGACGACCCCTCTGGGCAGGCCCCGCGGCCGCGCGTCCCTCCGACAGGTACCGGCAATTGCGGAGTGCTCAGGCGAGCGCAAGGCAAGTCGCTTCTGCTGTGCGTGGTCTCCCCTGCGTTCACCTCCGCGCTCCCGAGCCGCTGTCGCCAGCGGCCGAGGCAAGCGCGGAACCGACGAACAGGCGCCGGGGGTTGGCCGTCAGCAGATCGGCGGTCACCCCGCCCGGCACGCCGTGGCGCTGGAGCCGAGGGAGGAACAGCCGAGGCACGTAGCCGAGGCCGTTTCCCCCGTTCCGCGTCCACATGTTCTTGAGCGACAGGTCATGGCTGAGGAGGAGGCGGGAGGCGTGCCCAGCCGCGACGAGGCGCGCGATCGCCGCGGCCGTCTGTTCCGGCGCAGGCGACTGTCCCTCGCCCGGAAAGTAGTTGGACATGCCGATCATGTCGAACTCGAGCCAGACACCCCGATCAGCTACTTCGCGTTGGTAGACAACGTCCTCGCCGGATGGATCCATGTGACAGAGGACCACTGCCTCCGGCGCAACGCCCTCCTCGGTCAGGACAATGTCCAGCACCTCGAAGGCACGGCGTTGCCATCCCGGCAGGTGGATGAGAAGCGGTACGCCCAGTGCCAACTGAGCCCGAGCGGCCGCGCGGAGGCGGACCTCTTCTGCTTCGGTGAACTCGGGCGAGACGCCGATCTCTCCGATGACACCCGGCCTCGCCCCCGTGTCGCCGACGCCGTGCGCAAACTCGGCGAGGATCTGCGCGCAGAGCTCCGCTGCAGTGGCCAGGGCGGTCCCCCTGTCGTGATACCGGTGCACGTACCAACCAGAACCCATGACGATATTGAGACCGGTTCGCACCGAGATCTCGCGCAGCGCACGAGGGTTTCGACCGATGTCTCCGTTGGTGCAGTCAACGACCGTCCGTCCTCCTGCGTCGATGAAACACTGGAGTTCATCGACCGCGGCCGCGGTGTCTTCTAGGCGTGCGTTGTCGTAGCAGCAGGACGGATCCTCTGTGAGCAGCCAACGGATCGAGGGATCCACACGGCGAGCGAAGACACCGCGGTCAACGGCGCACTGCGGTTTGCGCAGGGCCTTCGTCCAGTCACAGATGAGGTGCTCGTGCGTCAGCGTCGTTCCGAGCTTGTCGGCCGGCACGGGACCCAGGACGGCGTTGACCTGGACCTGGCTGGCAGAGGCTTCGTCCATAGGTGCGGTTCCCTCATTGAATTCACGGTGCCGCGCCGCCGCGGCGCCCACAGACACTCGAATCGTTTCTAGTCGGAGCATAGCTCAGCGAGAACCACCCGCGCGGCAGCCGCATGGCACCCCCGACTTGAGCGCGCGTCGTTTCCGGATGCACAGATCGGCACCAACACCTCGTCGGGCGCGCGATCGACACCTGCGAGAGGATCAGCGCGAGGCTGCTCACGGTGCCTGCAGCATGGGCTTACACCCGCCGCTTGCTGGACGAATCCCTTCGCAGAGGCACCTTGGCCGACGTCGAGCGCACCGTCGGCCAGCGGTCAACCGGCATGCCGGTTGACCGGCAGCGAGCGCGCTGTTTTCCGCGCAACGCTGGCTCCAAAACCGCGAGGCCAAGGGCTTCGAGCAGTTGGCAACGCGCCGCAACAGGCAACGGGGCACAGACCCGCCGGGTTCCCTTCACGCGCGACCGCGCCGGTTCGGGAGCCCGCACGCTAAAGCAACGCCCCCGCCCCACGTCGGCGGACAGCCGGCGCGCGGCGATCGTGGGACGGCAGAAGGATGCGGGCCCTGCCACGACTGCTCGCGGTCAAGAGCAGCCAGAACTGTATCGAATCGCTTCCACAGGTGCCCTGAAGCGCCGTATCGCACTTCTATCGCCAGAAATGACAAGATCGGAGAGGTCGTTGACACCGAAAGTAGAATCGATAATACTTTTGCCCCAGAGCGTACCTGCAGTCCATGCGCCCAGCGAGGCCCGCGGCCGAGTTCGCACACCCCGGGGGGACTCGGCAAAGTCGACCAGACCGAGCCGCAACCGTGGAGTCGTGTGCCTCTCGGTGCCAGAAGTGAGGATGAGAAGAGATGTCGGACTTCAAAGACCTGGTGCGTTCGGCCTGGGATGCAGCCTGGAACCGAGGCGACTCCGATGCCTTGGACGAGATCGTCCACGCCGACTACGAGTTGGAGAACGCCGGGCTGGGGAGCACCTCAGGGCTGGCCGAGCTCAAGCGCCAGGTTCACGACATGCGGATGTCCATCCCGGACCTGCAGACGACGGTGGACAGCATCGTCGTGGACGGCGACGACTTCGCGCTTTTCTGGTCGGCAACCGGTACGTTCATGAACGCGTTCGGCGACGTCCCTCCGACAAGGTCTGCGCTGCACGCCCGAGGCGCAGTACAGGGAACGCTCCGCGACGGCCGGATCATTCGCGAGCGCGTGACCTGGGATCCGTCGGTCGACATGCTGTCCGACCTCGGAGCACCTGGCCTGGGATCGGCGCTCGAAGCGTCCGCCGCGTTCACCGGCACGGGCGACGCGGACGAGATGCCCAGCATCGAGGATCTCAAGGAGTTCAACCGGAAGTTCGTCACCGGTGTGACCGTGGTGACGACCATGGACTCCGCAGATCGGCCCCGCGGACTGGCTGTCAGCGCTTACATGCCCATCTCGCTGGACCCGCCGCTGGTGGCCTTGTGCGTGCAGAAGACATCCTCGACCTACCCGTCGCTCTTCGAATCCAAGCACCTTGGCATCAACATCATCGCTAACACACAGCGTGCGGTCATCGACAGATTCGCGTCCAAATCGGACGACAAGTTCGCCGGGCTCGATTGGCACTCCGGGCCGGACAATTCCCCTCTGATCCGCGGGTCTGCCGCATCGATCGAGGCAGAGATCAAAGAACGCTTCCGCGCAAAAACGCATGTTCTGATCGTTGCGCAAGTCACCTACCTGGAAGTTTCCAGCTCGGATCCGATGGTCTACAAGGCTGCGAAGTTTTACGACGGGGCCACGCTGGAAGAGATGTAGCCGCACGAGGCCATGGCGTTGGTGACGCCTGCGCGAAGCTGGGTGGCTGGTTTCCCGCCGCGGTGCGCGCTCGAAGCCAGCTCCTCTCTGTCAAGTCCCGGCGTGTGTTGAAGGGGTAGGCAGGTTGTCGGGCGGCGGCAGATGACAGTGGCAAGCCGTCGTTTGAGGCAGCACATGGCTTCGCGGCGACCGTTGCCGTCTGCGCGCTTGCACTGGCATTGAGTTCACGCCGGGGCGTGGCTGAGTGCGATGAGATGCGGTGCGTGGTTGAGCTCCGGCCCCCGGTGCGGGATAGCCAGCGGCGTGTGACGTCGCCAGAGGAGAACTCAATGGGCGCGATGCCGCAGCAGGACGCAAAGGGATCGGGGTGGGGAACCGGTCGAGTGATCCGAAACGACTAATCATGCGGGCGGCCAGGACGGGACCGGCTCCGGGCAGCTGCAGCAACATCGGTTCAAGGTGCCCACGGCCCTCCGGTCGGCGAGCTGCCCAAGCGTCCACCGGGAAGATCCAGAAGTACCTGTTGCGACGCGTGGTCGCCGCCGGTTCGCTCCAGAGAATGCGGTGAGTGTGCTGCGGCCCTGAGCTATTCCGGTTCACTACTGGCATTTCACGGAGTGCTTCCAGCAGGCCAAGAACGCGGCCGGGCTGGATCGCTGCCAGGTCCGGTCCTGGCGGGCGTGGTCCGCGCACACCACCCTGCCCATGCTCGCGCGCGCCTGGCTGCCCACGACCAGAACCATCGCCGCAAAAGGGAATCGGTGTCCGCGATGCGGTGATCTGCTATCCAGCACGCGATCCGCCGACTCTTGATCAACCAGGTGCACCGGCAGGTTCCCGATCCCGAGTACGTCTGCTCATGGTCGTACTGGCAACGCCGATGCCAGCACTAAGCTCGCCTCAGTCACGGCAAACGACGAAGTCGCCCACCAGCTGAGTGCGGGTGCCGCATCAGGCGGCTGCACCGGCGACGTGGGGCCCGGGTCCACATTGGCGGCGGGGAACCCAGCATTCACCCGCGCTGCGCCCCGATGACGACAACACCCCTGACCGCGCACAGGACGTGCTCGCCCATATCGGCTCCTCGGGTCATTGGGCAACTCTGCCGTCGTCGAGGATCAGCTTCGGTTCGTGCCCCGCCCGATCCCGCTTGATCTCCAGGTAACGGATGTTCTCGGGGGTCGCCGACACCGGCACCTGACCGAGCACCTTCAGGCCGTAATCTTCGAGCCCCACGCGTTTGGCGGGATCGTTCGTCAGCAGGCGCACAGAACGGATTCCGAGGTCGCTGAGAATCTGCGCCTCGGTGCCGTGGTCGGCGGAGTCCGCGGGCAGGCCGAGCCCCAGATTGGCGTCGACGGTGTCCGCGCCCAGCTCCTCCAGCTGGTAGGCCTGCAGCTTGTGCAGCAGCCCCATCCCCGGTCCCCCATGGCCCCGCATGTACAGCACGACACCTCGGCCCTCCTGCGCGACGGCCGAGAGGGCGGCATCCAGCTGGGGACTGCAGTCGCAGCGCAGCGAACCGAAGACGTCACCCGTGAGGCACTCGGAATGCACGCGGACGAGCACGTCCTCGCCGTCGGACAAGTCGCCGCAGACGAATGCGATATGCGCACGCTCGTCGTGGACGGACGAATAGCCGATCGCGGTGAACTGCCCCGATGGCAAGGGAAGACGGGCCGAGGCAACGCGTTCAACCAGTTTCTCGACCCGCCACCGATAGGCGATCAGATCGGCGATCGAGATCATCCTCAGGTCGTGTTGTTCAGCGAAGCGCTGCAGCTCCGGGCCGCGGGCCATCTCGACCGGGTTGTCCTCACTGGTGATCTCGCACAACGCCGCCACCGGGGCAAGGCCCGCGAGCACCGCCAGGTCGACGGCCGCCTCGGTGTGCCCCTTCCGGCGCAACACCCCGCCGGGCCTGGCACGCAACGGGACGACGTGACCGGGCCGGCTGAAGTCGCCGCTGCTGGACGCCGGATCAGCCAGGCCGCGAATGGTTCTCGCCCGGTCGCGTGCCGAGATCCCCGTCGAGATCCCGTGCTTCGCGTCGACCGTGACCGCGTAGGCGGTTCCCCGCCGATCCTGGTTAGTGTTGACCATCGGCGGCAGGTCGAGCCGGTCCGCATCCTCGCTCGTCAGCGACACGCAAATGTATCCGGACGTGTGGCGGACGGTGAATGCGACCAGCTCGACGGTGGCGAACTGGGCGGCGAAGATCAGATCGCCTTCGTTCTCGCGGTCTTCATCGTCGACTACGATCACCGGTCGCCCAGCGGCGAAATCGGCTATGGCCGCCTCGACTGCAGCTGTTCCGTGCACGGTTTCCTTCTTCAGTGAGTCGACATATGCGCGACAGCGGGACATCGGCCCGCGACGCTGCTCAAGGCCAGTCAGGACTTGACCGCTCGCTGACGATGACACGGACATTCACATCACCAGCTCACGAAACTTGCTGCCGGGGAAGCCGGGAGTGAGACAACGTCGAGGTTTCGAACGTGCCCACTCGGAAAAGGACGAGTTCGTGATCCCGCCCGGCAGGACGCACCGATCATATGACCCTGTGTCCGGGCCAGAATAAAAAAGACCCAGCGGTCGCGACAGCGACAAGCTCTGAATGCGCGCTTGACCGGTATTCTCGAATCACACGAAGCTCCTGTCCGTACGGAGCGGTCCGCTCGAAGGAAGGCCGGTCGCCGGGTTCTGAACCGCGAAGGTGGTATCGGTCATCGTTGTCTCCAGATCACGGTCAGAGTCCGCGCACGGGCGCAGTGCTGGCCGACGTGCAGGTCGTCGGCCAGCACTCGCCGGTCCCAGGCCGTAGGCGCGGCCACAACTCCGTCAGCAGGGTCGGCGGTTGGTCAGCCCAGCAGCTTGCCGCGGTAGCCCCAGTGCGAGGGCTCGATATCGTGGAGGACGATGGCTGTGTCGTTGGCAGCCTCGTCCCCGAGTACCGAGCCGACTGCCTGCGTCAGCGCCTCGACCATCTTCGCGCTGAACGTCTCGTCGTCGAAACGACTCTTGAAGAACGATGCTTCGATGTGAGCCATTGTTTTCTTTCTCCTCTTCCGTTGTTACCACGTGCGAAAGTCGTCTGAGCCCGGCTGGGGCCGGCCCCACCGTTCGCTGGCGCCGTTCTCGGTGAGTTCGTGGTGGTTGTTCGGTCAGGAATCCTCGGCCCGAGTCGGGTGCTCCGCTTCCTGGAAGTCGAGCGCCTCCGATACGGCTCGCAGATACCCGCTGAGCTCACGCCCGGCCCGCACGACGTGCCTGATGTTGGAGGGCTGGGCCAGGCGGCCGATGTCGTTGAGCACGTTTCCCTCGACTACGACGACATCGCCGACGGCACCAGTCCGCAGTGAGCCAAGATCCGGTCGGTCCAACAGCGACGCCGCGTTCGTCGTAGCGGTGGTGATCGCTTCTTCTGCGGACATGCCGTGCCGCACGTACAGCTCGAGCTCGCGCGCGTGCGCGCCGAACGGACACAGCGTGCCCGAGGAGTCGGTGCCCATCGCCACCTTGACCCCGGCCTCGCGTGCCAGTGCGAACGACTTCAGCGTGCGGTCGTGTGCTTCGCTGAGGTCCGCCACTCCTTGGGCGGTCAGGCCCCGGAGTGTCCCCTCCCGTTGACACCAGTCGTTGAAGGACATGGTGGGGACGAGGAAGGTCCCGCGCTCAGCCATCTCGATCGCCATCTCCTCGTCGAGATACGAACCATGCTCGATGGAGTCGACACCTGCGGCAAGGCTGCGTCGAATGCCTTCGGCAGAGAGTGCGTGCGCTGCGACCCGCAGGTCCAGCTCGTGGGCAGTCTCGACGATGGCGGTCAGCTCGGCGATGCTGTAGTTGGGCCAGCTCGGCCGTTCGCCCTTCGACATCCCGCCGCTGGCCATCACCTTGATGAAGTCCGCACCAGCCCGGGCTTGGAGGCGCACGAGCTTGCGGCACTCCTCGATGCCGTCTGCCGTGTCCCACTGTTCTCGTGGCGTGTACGGCGGATAGAACAGATCGCCGTGACCGTTGGTCATGGTGATCCACCACGGAGCGACCACCAAACGAGGTCCGACCGCCAAGCCTTCATCGGTGAAATCGCGAAGCTCGGGCTCTCCGGCGCCGCGGTGCCCCATGACACGCAGCGTCGTGAATCCGGCGGCGAGCGCTCGGTGGGCGTTGCGCAGCCCGTGCAGCAGCTTGGCCGGCTTGCTCACCTGGCCGCGGAAGACATCGCTCGCAATTACGTGCTGGTGATCGGAATTGGTCGTCAGGTGGACGTGGGCGTCGATCAGGCCGGGCAGGACGGTGCAACCTGCAGCGTCAAGCCGGGGAGTCCCCGGGGGGACCCTGCCCTCTGCCCGCGGCCCTGCGTAGGCCACTGTGCCTGCTCGGATGTGCACGAGTCCGTCGCTGTGATGCTGGCCCGGCCCCGACCACACCAAGCCGCCTTCGATCGCGATGTCGCCAGCAGTCATCGCGAGCCCGGGAAGCACGCTGGATCTGACATTCTCATCCCCTTAGAAGGTGTGGTTCTTTCCGCCGAAGACAGCGCTCACGGAACCGTCGGTGAAGATGCTGCTGATCGAGTCCGCGAGCAGCGGGGCACAGGAAAGCACCTTGATCTTGTCAGGGGCACCTGCGCGGAGCGGGATCGTGTCGGTGACGACGACTTGCTCGAAAGGCGACGCAGCAAGACGTTCGTACGCACGCCCGCTGAAGACCCCGTGGGTCGCTGCGGCGAGCACTCGTCGAGCACCCGCGTGCTTGAGCGCCTCTCCTGCCGCGCACAACGTGCCGGCGGTGTCGATCATGTCGTCGATCACGATGGCGGTCTTCCCGCGGACATCGCCGATGACGGTGGTGATCTCGGCGACCTGCTGCTGGGGCCGCTCCTTGTCCAGGATGGCCAGGCCGGCCCCGATCTGCGTGGCGAACTGCTTGTTGAGCTTCACCCGACCCGAGTCCGGAGCGACGATCACCAGGTCGTCGTCGAGGCCGGCGAAGTAGTCACTGAGGATGCCCAACGCCGTCATGTGGTCGACCGGGATGCCGAAGAACCCCTGCAACTGGCCGGCGTGCAGGTCCATCGTCAGCACTCGGTCAACACCCGTCGCCTCAAGTGCGCGAGCCACCATGCGAGCCGAGATCGGCTCGCGCGGAGCTGACTTCTTGTCCTGCCGCGAGTAGCCATACCACGGAGTCACTGCGATCACGCGGTGCGCGCTCGCGCCGACGGCGGCGTCCACCATCACCAGGAGCTCCAGGAGCGAGTCGTTCGCATTGACGCCCGTCTCCGGGTTCGCGCACATCGGCTGAACGATGAAGACATCCGCGCCACGGATTGATTCTTCGAACCTGCTGTAGACCTCTCCGCTGGAGAACGTCTTCAGGGTCACCTTGCCGAGCTCGATCTCAAGAAGCTCAGCGATGGCACCCGCCAATGGCGCGTTGGACCGGCCGGAGAACACCATCAGCCGCCTGCCCCAATTAGCCTGCAACGACGCGTTCATGAGCTCACCACTCCGCCAGTGCGGATTACGGGCGCCCGAGGGCGCATCCGACCTTCCTCGGTCAGTGGTCAGATTCACGATGCAGAAGCCTTTCTACTTCGGTCCGAAAAATCGGAGACGCTGCGGGTTCGACCGCCGTTACGTGCCCGCGCGGCGCTCGGTGGTCGCCAAGACGGCGTCGATCGTCGCCGCACTCGGCATACCCGTGCGCGCGCCCGCCGACTCAACCGACAACGCCGCAGCAACCACTCCGCGCCGCGCCGCGCCGGCGACGTCCGTTCCCGCTGCCAAGCTGGCGGCAAACACGCCGTTGAAGGTGTCCCCAGCGCCGGTGGTATCGACCACTCGACGTGCCGGCCAAGCCGGGATCCGGGTGCTGACTCCGTCAGCACCGCACAACAGCACCCCGTCGGCACCCAGTGTGACTACCACCGGCGCTCTCGTATGCGATGCCACCGCGGCCGCCATCTTCTCCGCCGGCGGGTCTCCGGGCTCACCGAGCAGCTGGTAGAGGTCTCGCAGCTCGCCTTGGTTCGGGGTGATGATCGGGGCGAGCTTGAGGAGCTCTTGGATGCCGGGGGCGACAGGCGCCGGGTTGAGCACACACAGCCACCCCTGCGCGGTGGCGGCTTCGACCGCTTCGACGACTGCCGCGGCGGAGATCTCCGTACTCACCAGAACACACCCTGGCCACCCGCTCGCTCGCTCGATCGCGGCCCTCACGTCCCGAGCGCCCACCACCGCATTTGCACCGGCGGCTACGGCGATCTGGTTCTCCCCGAAGGGATCCACGACAATGAGCGCAGCTCCAGTAGCGGACCCCTCCTTGATCACGACATCGCTGACGTCGATCCCTTCGGCTCGCAGCTCGGCCAACGCAGCCACTCCGAACTCGTCAGGCCCGACGGCGCCGACGTAGCGGACGTCGGTGCCTGAGCGCACCGCCGCGACAGCGGCGTTGCCGCCCTTCCCTCCGCCGTGACGCTGCAAGTCCGCCCCCACCACGGTCTCCCCTGGTCCGGGAAGCCTGGAGGCGGCGACGACCATGTCGACGTTCAGCGCCCCGACGACGAGGAGGCGCCCGCCCCTGCCTGATCCGGCCGACCGCGCACCGTCGCTCAAGCTCACGACACCTTTTCCCCGAGCGCCGGCGCTTTTTGCGCCTGCGCGGTCCACGAGACAATCGCCGTCCACATCTCGCCGTAGTGCGGCCAGTCCAGGAACTCCTGAGGTGCCCAGTGCGGGGCGAGATCGGAGGCAAACGCCGCGGTCCTGCCGTCACCGTGCTGGCCCACGACCAACATCGGGTCCTCGCCCACCCGCGCCACGACGGTGGCGTCCGGCTTCGCGATGAGTTTGTTGTAGCCGAGAAGGTGGGGCCATTCCGGAGGCGTGCCGCCCAGGACCGGGTGATCAGGCTGGCAGACCTCCACCTCGACCCCCTCCGACCTCTCGACACGGTCGTCGTACGGGAGCATGGCTACGGGCAGCGGATCGGCGAGCGGGCTCATGCCGAAGCGGCCCTTGCCATCGATTCCGGTGAAGGAAAGATACCCCCCGACCATGACGAGCCCGCCACCTCGCTTGACGTAATCCGCAACCAGGCCAAGCCGGTTTGGCGACCTCTCCGATCGCAGGAAACTCTCGTCCGGCAGCAGGAAGGAGTTGGATCCGATGTCAGAGATGACGATTACGTCGAACTCGTCGATTTCCTCCGGCGAGCGGGGGAACCGCAAGGTGATCTCGTGGCCGCGGACGTAGGTGACGTCGAACCCAGCGTCATTCAGGCAGCCGAGGAAGAAGCCCGCGCCCTCCTCGTACTCGGTCGAGTGGAACTGGTCGAAGCCCTTCATGTGGATCGTGTGTTTCACCCACGACTCCCCCACGAACAGAACCCTGAGCGGCGACCCGATGGTGCTCATGAACTGGAACTCCCTTGCGCGAACTGGTTTCTGGTTGATGCGGCTTTGAGCTGGCGACCCAGCGCATGCGCCTCGCGGATGTCGATCCCGAGGTAGGTCTTCGCGGCCAGGGGCGCCAAGACGGGCGACGGGTTCACCGCGACCGAGTGCGGGAACGTCGTGAACAGCTCCACGTCGCTGGATGAGTCCCCGTAGACCACACACTCGTCGGCGGTCAGGTTGCGAGCAGCGAGAGCCGACTGGGTGATTGCCACCTTCGCCTCTGGCATCAGCGTCGCTGAGTTCTCCAGCGGGCTGCCCAACTCGACGGCCGAGCCGTAGGTCTCGTTGACGCCCCAAAGCTCCAGCCTGCGGACGAAGAACGTCGGCGACTGGGAAATCACGATCACGTCCTCGCCGTGAGATCGAATGCTCTCGAAGGTTTCGGCGACACCGTCCATCCAGGGCGAGCTCTGAAAGGCATCGTCGAAGTCGGCAGGGGATGCGTCCTTGCAGATGTCGAGGAGCTTCGACCAGAAGTCGGTGTCGGAGATCGTCCCCTCGCCCCATGCCCTCTCGATTTCCTGCCCGGCCTCGAGTTGGCCCATCTGGCGAGCCAGCTCGATCGTGGCGGTGCTCCTCAGGAGGGTGCCGTCCATGTCGAAGACATGGAGGCAGCCCACCTTGCTGGCCTCAGCGGATGTGTTCACCTTCAGGGCCGCCCTTCGGGCGAGGAGGAGAACCGCGGCTTCTGATCGAGTACGACGGTCTTGTTCTCGAGGTACGGCAGAAGGCCGGCTACGCCGCCCTCTCGGCCGACACCCGACTGCTTGAAGCCGCCGAAGCCGATCCCGAAGTCTGCCCGGTTGCCGTTCTGCCCCACTGTCCCTGCGCGCAGGCGCCTGGCCACCTCGCGAGCACGGTCCGCGTCGTTGGTGAACACCGAAGCGTTGAGACCGAACACAGAGTCATTGGCGATCCGGATCGCGTCTTCCTCGTCAGCAGCGGCGATGACGGAGATCACTGGCCCGAAGATCTCCTCTTGGGCGATCCGGGAGGAGTTGTTCACATTCCCGAAAACGGTCGGCTCAATGAACCAGCCCCGGTCGAGGTCCTTGGGGCGGTTACCGCCGAACGCCAGAGTGGCCCCTTCGTCCTTGCCGATCTGGACATAACCCTCGACGCGCTCACGCTGTCGGCGAGAGGCCAGCGGCCCCATCTGGACGCTGGGGTCGAACGGGTTCCCCACCTTGACCCGAGAGAACCGCTCGGCGAGCGCCTCGAGCATCTCGTCGTGCCGATGGCGCGCCACGATCACCCGAGTCAGCGATGCACAGATCTGGCCGGAAACAAAGCACGCGCCCCCGGTCAGGCTGTCGGCCGCCGCGGCAATGTCCATGTCGTCGAGGACGACCGCCGCCGATTTGCCTCCCAGCTCGAGGGTGTACCGCCCGATGCGCTCGGCCAAGATCCCCGCGATCCTCTTCCCCACCGCCGTAGACCCGGTGAAGGTGATCTTGTCCACGCGGTGATCGGTCACCAGCGCTTCAGAGGCATCCCTGTCGGCGGTGAGCACGTTAACCACGCCGCGGGGGAGGCCGACCTGTTCAGCGATCTCCGCGATGACATACGCGGCTCCCGGTGCCTCCGGTGACGCCTTGACGATCACCGTGCACCCGGCGAGCAGCGCGGGTGCCAGCTTCCAGGCGGCCAGGTGCATCGGGGTGTTCCACGGAATGATCGCCCCCACGACGCCTACGGGCTCCCCGACGATCATCCCGAAGCCTTCGCCCGAGCTGGTGGGCACCTCTTGCTCGAACGGATACCGATCGGCGAGATCCGCGTAGTAGTCGAACGCCCCAGGGACCTCCTGCAGGACGGCCGGCACAATGCCGGCGATGACCCCCGTCTCTCGGGGCCACAACTGGACCAGGTCATCGGAGCGTTTGGCTGCGGCCTGAGCGATGGCGCGAAGGAACTCCGCCCGCCGGCTCGGCGGCATCCGTGGCCACGGGCCGTCGTCGAAGGCCCGGCGTGCCGCTCCCACCGCCCGCGCGACATCCGCCGCTTCGGCCTCAGCGACACTGAAAAACCGCTCCTCCGTCGCCGCTTCGATCACGTCGATCGTGTGGGTCGTCGAAGGATCGACCCACTGCCCGTCAATGTAGAACTGCCCCGGATTCGAGATCGGCGCGCTGGGCGTCTTGATTGTCATCGGAATGCTTCGCCTCCAACTGGTCGGCTACCGCAGAGCTGGTGGTTGTCGTCAATTGCCGACCCGGCACTTCATCGGATCGCGCCCAGTCGGCGATGGGCGCGAGGCCGGTGGCCAAGGAACTGGACGCGGTGGACCAGCGACTCGCCGTCACACAGCGTGATCCAAAACCCCCTCGAAGGGCGTGGATTCGATTACCCGCCGACGGATGGCCTGGTACAGCGGACCGTTCTCCTCACGACTGGCCAACGCTGATGCCCAATCAGGGTCCGCAAGGAACGTGCCCCATTTGCGCTCCAGCTCAGCAAGGTCGGAGAACCGCATCGTGTAGACGACCTCATTGAAAGAGTTGTCGCCGATGGTGGTGCAACCCACCTGCGTCATCTCCATCCCGTGCTTCCTGAACAGCGGCACCACCACTGACGTGAACAGGTCGACGACATCTCGGAAACGACCTGCCGCCGGGATATACTCGCGAACCTCGTAAATCACCTTGTTGACCTCCTCTGCGGTCTTCGCCTTCTGAGCCCTCACGGCAATCGACGGGTGGACGTCCACGGCTGGTATCGCTCAGGCGCACTTGGAGACGCGAAGGGTGCTAGTCCGCGAACGCGGGAAAGACCTCTTCAGCCATCATCTTCATGTTCTTGACGATCGCGTCGGTGGGCTGACCGACCGCGATGAGGCACGCCAAGTGGTCCACTCCAAGCTTCTCGTAGGACTTGAACCGCTCGATCATGCGATCCGGCGTGGTCAACACCGGGTCGGCGTACTTATCCAGCAGGTTGTCCCTGGAGAAGGAATGCTGCTCAGGTGTCATATTCCCGCGGTGCACATAGTCTCGGCTCTCGCCGACATTGCGGGTGGCGAGCCGCTCTTCCTTGGTGTCGACCGTGCCGGGACCCTTGACCAGGGCCATGTAGTAGTTGTATTCGTTCACGACGTCGTCGAAGTACTCCAACGCCTCTTCCTCGGTACGACCGACCCAGGTGTGGCGGAGCACCATGACCTCACCGCGAGGATTCCCGGTCTTTTCGATCTCGTCGTTGTAGCTCCCGATGAGCTCCTCAAGGTCGCCGTAGGGCTCGAAGTTGCCGTAGTTCGGCGCCGTGATCAGATTCAGGCCCTGCTGAGCGACCCGGCGAACACCTTCGTTGCTCTGCGATGCGACCCAGATGTCAGGATGCGGCTTCGTCGCCGGCTTCGGGACCAGGGTCGTCGGCGGGAATGAATAGAACTGGCCGTCATGGGACACGTCGTCTTCAGCGAAGAGCCGACGGACGATCTCCAGCCCTTCTTCGTACATTGCCCGCTGGTTCTCCGGCTTCACCCCGAGCCGATCGAGTTGGAACCTGCTCCCGCCGCGTGCCACGCCGATCCCGATCCGACCTGGCGCGAGATGATCCAGCAGGCTCATCTCGGAAGCGACCAGGAGCGGGTTGTAAGCCGGCAGGACGACCACACCCGGGACGATCCGCAGCCGCTTGGTCCGCTGAGCCACGACCGTCGCGAACATCATCGCCGAGGGATTGGCTACGTAGTTCTGGAACTGGTTCTCGTTGATCGTGATCCCCTCGAAGCCGAACTCCTCAGCGGCATCGACGATCCTGAGCATGCTGTCCAAAACCTCGGACCAGGGCCGGGTCGTGTCCGGATAAAAGAACGGCGCCGTAACCCAGAACTTCATTGCCATCGTGTTTTCCTCAACTCTTGTTCGCTGACTTCCAAGGGGACCGCAGGACCAACCCCCGAGGCTCTCGGCGCGGCAGTCCACGCCATCGGGAAAGACCACGATGCCGTGGACTGCTTCATGAATGCCTCGCGGGTGAGTGATTCAGCTGACGGCCGCGCCGTCGGGTGCCGGTGCGGATCCGGTGACCATCGGCGCGAGGTAATCGCCGTACCATTCCTGCGGCACTGGTGCCTCACTGGCAGCGATCAGCTCAGAGAAGTCCCACTTCTTCAGCAGCTTTCCGTTGCGGAAGACGGGCTTGAGCAGGTTCTGCTCAGGGCTGACCGAGTCGCGCGGCACGGTCTTGTACTCACCGTCCTCCAGAACGAGGGCGAGCCGCCCGGCCTTGGACCTCTTGAAGCTGGCTCCGGTGGGCTGCTTGGAGATATCGCGCCACTCACCGTTGACGCACACGGCGTTTGCCTTCTGCGCGAAGTTGTTGGTGTCGCGGTTGACGTGCTGGAGGAGGCCGCCGCCCATGCCGAAGACGGCGTTGTCTGCCGCCAGGCCGCGGCGCTCCATCTCGATGAGGACCGCCCTGAGGCTCTCGCCGGTCACGCCGTCGCCCTGCACCACTCGGATGAACGGAGGGAGGATCTTGAAGCCCTTGCTGTTGACTTCGTAGCCGAAGGCGTCCATGAGCCACTCGGTGGTGTCGGAGGTGACCTGGACGACGTCGCCGGAGTCGGGGCGCGCGCCCACCAGGCCGGGGAAGTTCTGGATCAATTCCTTCAGCTCGCCGCCGAGGATCTTCTTGACGCAGTGCTCGTGGTCGTAGGTGTCGGTCAAGACCAGCGCGAAGCCGTTGTCACGGTAGGTCTCGAGCATGTTCCGGATGGCGTCGACCTCGAAGTCTCGCCCCCAGGCGGTGAAGCCGGCGTGCTCGGAGTTGGGGCCGGAGTTCGATGGAGCCACGGCGTTGTACCAGCGCTTGGCGGCGAGGATGCCCGGGGTGGTGTCGCTCTGGCTGAAGTTCACCAAGTGCGCCATGCCACCCAGCGCGGCGGACTGCTGCGAGCTGACGCCCCGTGCGCCGTAGTCGTGAAGCATGTGCCGGAGCGCTCCCTCGTTGTCGGAAGTACGTTCCAGGGCGGTGCGGATCACCTGCTTGCACAGCCAGCTCAGGGTGCCGATCGTGGTCGGGTACCACACCGCCCTCAGCAGGGCGGTCTCGAAGAAGCTGGTCACCCAGTGATACTTCGGGTCAGTGTTGATGAGCTGCACGAGCACGTTGTTGCTGGGCAGCACGGTGCCCTCGGGGATCGCCTCGATCTCGACGGGCAGATAGCCGCCGTGGTCGTTGATGATGCCCATCCAGTTGTCGCGGTTGAAGTGCATCCCCTGCTCGCGCATGAGGTACTCGGCCTCATCGACATCCTCAAGCGTCACGGGGCGCATCAGGTAATCCCGGATGAAGGCTTGGAGGCCGACGAACATCGTGACGGGGAACTCGCCGCCGCGGGACTCGATGTACGACGAGATGTACTCGGTGCCCGGCGGGTACAGCGAGTAGTGGCAATGCTTGTAGTTGTCGGTGTTGACGATGATGTTGTCGAACTGCTCGCCCAGGGACATCTTTGTCCTTCCTCTCGGTCGCCCCGCGACTGGAGTAGTCACCAGCAGTCGCCGGCAGGCCATTAACGATTCTACACAGGTGCCGAAGCATGCGGTCTGCGACCACGACTTTCGCTGCTCAGTATCGTTGACCCAGCGGGTAGAAACCTTTCTAGCGACCGGACTGTATCAGCGGCAGATCGGCTCTGTAAACGGTGAGTTTCGATCGGCCGGAGGGAACCAGGCCCGGGAGGACCCGAGCGGCCCGGCCAGGGGTACCTGACGGCGGTCGAGCTCTCGATCGAACTCGAAGATGTCGTGACCGTAGAGGTCGGAGATTCCGGTGCCACCACCCCCTACCGCGGATCACTGCTCGGCCGTCACTGGCCGCGCCCCCTCGTGTCCGGCGGGCTTGCGGCTCCAGGCCGCCTCAGCGGCCAGCGCCCGAACCGGGGCGCGGAGCGGCGATGCGCAGCGGCCGACAGACCCGCGCCACCCGCGACATCGGGGACGCTGCGCCACTCGCGGCCAGCCTAGTCCAGCAGTAGTTCTGGAAACCGTTCTATCTCTGAGCTGGAATCAGCTATGGTTACCCTTCGCGACGTGAACGAAGAGCCGCATGAGGACACGTGGGGGTGACTTGACCCGAAACTCGGGAGCCATGCCGACGCGCAGGCCCACGATGAAGGAGGTTGCTGAGCGGGCAGGAGTCGCTATCAGCACGGTAAGTTACGTGCTCAACGACAGCGGGCCCGTCGCGGCCGACCGGCGTGCGCGGGTGCTGGAGGCTGTCCGCGCGCTGGGCTATTTGCCCAACGAGTCTGCTCGCAACCTCAAGAGACACAGCGTGGCCACCGTCGGCCTCGTCGTCCCCGACCTGGTGAACCAGTACTTCGCGCTGATCGCCGAGGGAGTGGAACAAGCCGCGTCCGAGAAGGACGTCTTGGTGGTGTTCTGCACACCGGAAGCGACCGGTGGCAGCGAGTCCTGGAACAGCAGACTGCTGCGCAGTCAGCGCCTCGACGGGCTCATCTACCTCTCCGGGTCAGAGACGCGAATGGAGGCTCTGGTCGAGCTGACCCAGGTCGGCCCTGTCGTCCTCGTCGACGAAAAGCTCCCCGGATTCAACCTGCCGTCCGTGGTCTCGCAGAACCGTCGGGGCGCGAGGGAGATCGCCACCCATCTCACCTCGCTCGGGCACGAGCGCCTGGCCATCCTTGGCGGTCCGCTCGAGCTCTGGACGGCCGAACAGCGCCTCTCGGGCTACCGAGAGGCCATCGCCGCCGCCGGATTGGATCCCGATGGCATCCCCGTGCTCGTAGGTGACTACAAGATGTCGTCGGGCGAGCAGTTGGCCGCCGCGATCCTGAGCCGCCCGGCGGACGATCGGCCCACTGCTTTACTCTGCGCGAACGACCTCATGGCAATTGGGGCTCTGACCTACTGTCGCCGCGCTGGCCTGCGGGTGCCGGAGGACGTCTCGGTGGTCGGATTCGATGACCTGCCGTTCGCTTCCCTCCTGACGCCAGCTCTCACCACCGTCCGGCAGCCCGCTCGGGAGATGGGCATCCAGGCCGTCAAGCTGCTGCTCGGCATGGTCGACGGCACCGATCCGACCCCTCCCCCTCCGTCGCCGGTAACTCTGAAGATCCGGGAGTCGACAGGTCCCGTCTCCGTCCACTGACGAGCGTAAAAGCATCGATGCTCAGAGGTACGTGCCCCTAGAGCTGCCCGGCAAGGTTGTGGACTCGGCATCTGACACCCGGGGTGAGCCGGGACCGGCTGTACGTCGCCGCTTCCTGGCCAAGCGTTCACGACACCGGGCCAGGAAGCGTGCGAGACGAGCCGCCAGGATCAGGTGCGCGTGGATTTCTTCGCACGCAAGCCGAGGTAGAGCACGATCAACCCGCAGAACGCGGACGGAATTGCCAGGGTGAGGAACAACTGCTGATGACTCCATCCGGCGGACAGCATGCCGCCCACGATCAGCGGGCCGAGGATGCCTCCGACCCGGCCGATCCCCAGTGCCCACCCGACACCGGTGGACCGCACTTCTTCGGGGTAGAAGACGGCGGCGAGCGCGATCACGCTCTTCTGTCCACCTGAGACCGAACAGCCGATCAGGAAGATGGCGACGAGGACGAGCCACGCCGGTGCGCCGAGTACCGCGCTCATCAGTGCCAGGAAACCGCAGCCGGACAGGTAGAGCGTGGCGAGCGCGCCATACGCGCCGAGCCGGTCCATCGCGGGGCCGACCAGGAACGCGATCGCGATGCCGCCGATCGTGGTCATCGAGGAAGCGGTGGCCAGGGTGCCCGCCGAGTATCCGCGTTCGTGCAGAACGGTGGGCATCCAGCTCTGCAGGCCGTAGAACATCGCCAAATTGACGGCGAAGACGACCCACAACAGGACTGTGCCGAACAGCTGCCGACCAGAGAGGAGTTCGGACAGTTTGACTCGCTTGCGCGGGTCGGCGCTCGCCGCCTCGATCCGCACGGCGGTCGTATCCGGCAGCCGCCGGTCGATCCGCCGGCACAGGGCGTATGCCTTGGCGGTCTCGCCGCGGCGCACGTGAAAAGCCAGCGATTCCGGCAGCCGCCAGGTCAGCAAGCCCAGCAGAATGAGCGGCAGGATCGCTCCGGCGAGGAAGACCGAGCGCCAGCCGTGCATCGGGATGAGCCAGTCGGCGGCGTAATTGGCAGCCACGAATCCCAAAGAGAATCCACAGTAGATCGCCAGTACGAAACTGGCCCGGGCCCGTTTCGGGCTGTACTCGGCGGTGAGCGCGATCGTGCTCGGGGTTGCCATGCCGAGTCCGATGCCGGTGACGAGCCGGAGCACCAGGAGCTGATCGGGGTTGCGCACCCAGACCGAGAGCAGCGTGGACAGCGAGAAGACCGCCACCCCGGCGAGGACGAGCCGTTTGTGGCCGAACTTGTCCGACAGCGGAGCGAGCAGCAGATAGCCGATCATCAGGCCGACCAGCGCAGCGGAGAAGATCGTGCTCATCGTGCCGGTGGAAATACCCCAGTCTCGGGTGATGGCGGGGGCCATGTAATTGATCGCCTGGGTGTCGAACCCGTCGAGCAGCATGACCAGTCCGCACAGCAGCGCAACGGCGAACTGGAAGCGGCCCGGGCGGCGTTCGTCGATCAAGGCCGGGAGGCGCAACAGTCCCGGCGGCCCGGCGGCGGTGGCGGGAGGCGAAGTGTATTCGGGCATGGGAACTCCAGGTGCGAGAGGATCAGCCGACGGGGTACGGCACGGGCACGGCGGAGACGAACGCGTCGGAGTGGAACCGCTCGGGAGGAATGCCTCGCGCACGGCCCAGCTCCTCCGCAGCGGAACGGGTCATGGATTCACTGCCACAGGCGTAGACCTGGTGGCCGCCGAGGTCCGCGTGGTCGGCGATGACGACCTGCTGGACCCAGCCGGTGGCGCCTTCCCAGCCAGGGTGCGGCCGGGAGAGCACGGGCGTGAAACTCAGCCAGTCAAAACGGCCGGCCCAGGCTTGAAGGGTGGAGAACTGGTACAGGTCCTCGACAGTGCGTGCGCCCCAGTACAGGTGGACGGGACGGGTCAGTCGGCGCGCGATGTGGTCTAGGATGATGGACCGCATCGGCGCGAATCCAGTGCCGGTCGCCAGCAGCAGGATCGGGGAGCCGGCCTGGTCCGCCCCTTCGGCGGGGTCTTCGACGAAGAACTCGCCGAAGGGGGCTTCGATCTCTACGGTGTCGTGGAATTCCAGCTGCTGCAGGATCCTCGCGGAGAACGCTCCGCCGGGCTCGTGGCGCACGTGCAGCTGGGCGAGGTCATTGTGCTGGGGAGAGTTGGCCAGCGAATAGGATCTGGTGTCGCCGTCGTCCAGGATGACGTTGAGGAACTGGCCGGCGCGGAACGGCGTGCGCCGGCCGATCGGGTAACGCAGGTCGAGAATCGTGACGCTGGGCGCGACCTGGCGCCGGCGGTAGACGGTGGTGGTGAGCTTCTTGCGCACCGGAGGCGTGCGTGCCTCGATGCGGCGAGGGGCGATCTCCACGTCGCCGATCGGGCGCGCTCGGCATAGCCGGACTTCCGCAGGACCGCACGCTCGGCCGCTGCCGGGTATTTCCGCCTCTCCAGCCGTCAAGGTGCCGACGCAGGTGTCGCATACGCCTTTGCGGCAGGAGTAAGGGATTGCCCACCCCGCGGCCTCTGCCGCGTCGAGCACATTCTGTTCGGGCGCGCAGTCGAAGGTGATAGCGGTGTCTTTGACGCTGATGGCGGTCATCTCAGTCCTCCTGAACGGGCGGTGCGAGCAACCGGAGGGCGGAGAGCACGGCGCTCGGGTCGGCGGTGCCGCTCCCGGCTTTGTCGAAAACAGGGCCGTGACCGACGCTGGAGAACGGAATGCCCGCGCCGATCGTGATCGCGGCGGCGGTGCGCCCGGCCAGTGTCTTGACCGGGAGGTGCCCTTGGTCGTGGTACATCGCCAAGTACGCGTCCGCGTCCCGCGTGCCGCCGAGCAAGACGTCTGCCCCGGTCGGCCCCTCGGCGTCAATGCCACGCGCACGCAAGGCCGCCACCGCAGGCTCGGTGACCCGGCGGTCGTCGTCCCCGAAGAGGCCATGCTCGCCTGCGTGCGGGTTGATCCCGAAAACGCCGATCCGTGGCGCGGCAATGCCCATCCGGCGAAGCGCCGTATGGAGAGCGACACCGGCCTGGACGACCAGCTCTGGGGTCAGCCGGCCTATCGCGTCGACGAGCCGTTCATGCAGAGTCACATGCGCGATCCGGACGCCGCCGCCGACCAGCATCAAGAAGACTTCGTCGATCGGCGTACCAGTCAGCTCGGCGATCAGCGGCGGGTAGCCCGCGAAGGCGATGCCGGCCTGGCGGACCGCGTTCTCTGAATGCGGGCAGGCGACGACGCCTCGGTAGCCGCCGTCCATCGCCAGCGCAACTGCCTTGGCGGCATAGGCGATGGTCGCTGCGCCTGCCGCAGCGGTCACTCGGCCGATGGCCAGCTCCGCGGGATCGAGTGCGCCGACGTCGATCACGTCGCACATTCCCGCGTCGGCCCTCGCCCCGGGGACCGCTGCCCGAAGGGCAAGGCCGGCCTTGCGGGCAGGTTCCACGAGGACGTGCCGGTCTCCCACCACGACCGGTGCGGCGGCGCCGAGCATCGCAACCGCTTTGACCGCGATGTCGGGGCCGCTGCCGTTCGGGTCACCGATGCTCAGCAGCGCTCTGCGCGGCTCGCTCACAGCGGAAGCACCAGCAATGTGTCGGTGCGGGAGCTGTCGCAGACCACCACCCGCTTTTTCAACAGCGCCGCGCCGTCGGCGAAGACGTACTCGTCAAGGTAGCGGCCGCTGGCGAAGACATCCGTCGGCCCGTTGCCGGCGATGCGAAGGACCAGGAAGGCGGTTTCGCTGGTGGCGCCGGACTTGCTCTCGGCGAGGATCGCAGGCTGGCCAAGCAGGTGCCGGTAGACGTGCGGCTCGTAGATGTTGGCTTCCTTGAGCGCGGAGATCCGGTCTTTGAGCATCGCCTTGTTGTCGGCCCAGATGAGGCCAGCGGGCAGGCCGCGGCGGTGATTGTCGGCGGTGGTCACCTTGTAGAAGGCGTCCTCGGCGAAATGCTCGGGCCAGTCTTCGATCGGGCCGTCGTCGATGGCGCGCACGTAACTGCCCTGGGCCCTGCTGATCAGCGTGAACGCGTCCATTACCGGCGCACTCCTTCGCACTCGTCGATCGAGAAACCCATGGCTTCGCGATAGACCTTCCAAAAGCCGCGGATCGAGGCCTCGGTTACCCTGCTCTCGCTGGAAACCGCCTGGTCGCCGCCCATCTGAACGGTGGCGAACTCACCGCTCGCGCCGGCGATGCCCCGCTGCACGAAGCCGCCGATCGCGCCGTCTTCCATCGAGACGAACCCGGCTGGGCCGACCAGGTTCGACTGCTTCATCCGCACCAGCTGCTGTTCCTCGGTGTCGTCCTCGAAGCCGAGGTAAGTCCAGTTGAGGCGGGTGGAGTCGACCGCGGTCGGGAGCACCTGGCGCACCGCGATGGAGTTCTGGATCTGCTGCAGCACGAATCCCGGCGAGACCGACAGGATCTGCAGGGTGACGTCGTCGCCGAACTCGCGGAAGCTGTTCACCAGCGAGGGGTCCTCGAGCTGGTATTCCGAGTCGGAGCGGATGCCTTGGTCCTTGTAGTGCTCAGCGGTCTTGGCTTCGGCCTCCCGGTTGATCGCCGACCAGCTCACGTGGTTGCCGCCGGATTCGGAGACGATGATGCCGCCCTTTTGGTTCAGCTTGTTGAGCCCGAAGGTGGTGAAGAACAGATGCAGGATGCTGGCGTGGTAAGAGTCCTTGACGTTCTCCAGGTACAGCTTCCAGTTGTTCGGCAGCGTCTGGGTGAACCGCCCGAGCACTACCGGCTTGCGCCCGCCGAGAACACGCTCGATCCGGTCGAGGATCTCCTGGCCGAGGTACTCCTCGATCGCGGGTACGTCGTTGTCGAGGCTGCCGAAGATCAGGCCGTGGACGTTCGCGAGGCGGAGCCGCCGCGGACTGTGCGCGGCCTTGCAGAACTCCTTGCGCATTCCGCCCTTGCCATTGATGCCGTCTTCGAAGGCAACGCCGGTGAGGTCGCCTTGGAGGTTGTAGGTCCAGGCGTGGTAGACGCACGTGAAGTCCTTGGTATGCCCGTAGTGCTCCATCGCGATCAAGGAGCCGCGGTGTGCGCACCGGTTTTCGAAGGCATAGATCTGGCCGTCGTGATCGCGGGTCACGAGCACCGGTTGCTCTCCGATGAAGGTGGCGCAGAAGTCTCCCGGCTCGGCGAGCTCCGCTTCCAGGCAGAGGTAGTTCCACGTGGGGCCGTGAAAGATGTTCTGCTGCTCGGCTCGATAGACGTCCTCGTCCTGGAAAACCCAGTACGGAACTTCGGTCAGCGACACAGGCCACGCGCGGCTCGACATGTCGGCACGCGCCGCGGCCTGCGACGCCGCCCCTGCCCCTCTCGACTCGTTCAACGCATTCCCTCCGGAGACACTTGACTAATTCCGTTCGGTATGCGAACGTATAACCGCTTTCCGAACATCTGCTTCAGTAGACGTGCCGCGGGGCGCGCATGTCAAGAGGAGGGCTGCATGGCAGTCGAAGGAATGGCAGGACTCGCCAAAGGGCTCGCTGTCCTCGAGGCATTCGGGACGGCCACGCCCCGGCTGACGATCAGCGACGCCGCCCAGGCCGCCGGGCTGAGCCGCGCCGCCGCTCGACGCTGTCTGACCACGCTTGCGGAAATCGGCTATGTCACCTTCGACGGGAAGTTCTTCTCCCCCACTCCCCGAGTCCTCCGCATCGGTGCCGCCTACACCGAGTCCGCAGCTCTCCCGCAGCTCGCACGACCACACCTGGCGGCTATCCGCGACGTGATCGACGAATCCGTCTCGCTGGCGGTCCGCGACGAAAACGACTCGCTGTTCGTCGCCCGGAGCGAGGGCACCCGGATCCTCAACAGCAGCATTCGGGTGGGCGCGCGAATCCCGCTCTATGCCTCCTCGACCGGACAGATCCTGCTCGGCGCGTTGAGCGAATCCGAGTTGGCCGACTACCTCGCCGCCGCGCCATTTCCAGCGCGCACCCCCAAGACGCCCACCACTGCCGACGCCGTCGCACAGCGCGTCAAGGACGCCGGTGCGGACGGTGTGGCCATCGGCGACGAGGAACTCGAACCAGGACTGCTCTCCATCGCCGTGCCGGTCCGCGACCCGGCCGGCCAGGTCGTTGCCGCCATCTCCATCAGCGCCTCGAGCTCCCGGGTCACTGTCGAGGAGTTCCGCGACCGTGTCCGGCCGGTCATGCAACAGCACGCGGCCGAACTCGGGCGGCAGCTCTGACTGGGAACGAGCCGCGGAGAACACCGGGGTGGCACGCCCGAACCCGACAGCGCTCGCCGGGCGCTGGTGACGTTGTTCGCCCTCGCCGCGCAGCGGCCGATGCCTCAGTGAAGGAGCTTGCTGGGCAGTGGGCGATACCGGTGCCCTCAGCGGACCGGTAACTAGCGATGCTGCGGGACATGGGCCTCATCGAAGGAGCAACCGCTGCCACTACCACTCAACCGTGCACGCGGCTGCCCTCGCCCGGGCGGCTAGGCACGCCAGACCGGCCCTCTGCCAACGCTCGCACCCGTGTCCAGAGCACGAGCGAACCTCAACTGGACGAAGGATTTCCCAACGCCAGGCGCGAGGTACCAAGACAGGCTTCGTCGCATGACATCCCCGAACACGGGATGCACCACAGGTTCTCTCGGCACAGCGAGCGCCGCCGGCTTTCGCCCACGCCCGGGAACCGGATCCGGTCAACGGCTCCTTCCGGGCGATCCGCGATATCCAGGCGGCACAACGGAATCGGGGTGCTCACATCGGGCCCTCCGAGTGGCCTGCCCCGGCCGCGCCGGGCGACCGTGCGGTGAACACCATCGCGACGGTGGCGATCACGGCGCGGGTGGACAGACTGCGTCGCAGGGACCCTTCGCCGGACGTCATCGATTCGCTCCATAGTGGACGTAATGGAGAACGTCGATGTAGCCGGTTTGCCTGCCGTTGCGGCCGTTTGGCGCACGTTCTGCCCGGTGGAGGCAGCACGCCTGCGGCACCGCACGACTGTCCGTTCGAGGTATCCCGTATGGAGGAGTCAGTAGGCGCCGGACAGCAGATGACCGGCGTCCGGCACCGTGGTGTCGAGACGCAGCGTGGTGAGGATGCGATGCACGGTCGCCGCGGCCGCGGTGACCACTGGCACGCCGAGCTTGTCCTGCACCGGCTCGATCGCGGACAGCGAGGGCATCTGGACGCACGCGGACAGGACGACAGCGTCCGCACCCGTGATGTTCAGGCGCTCGACATGGTCGAGCAGGTCGGCGGGGTCGAGGCGGCCCACTGCGAGGTTGTCCGCCACCTCCAGGCTCAGCGCGTCGCTCACCTCGATCGACTCGCTCTCCAGGTATCCGGCGACTTGAGCGGTCAGCTGCTTCAGGTACGGCGTCACGATCGCCACCTTCTTGGCGTCGATCGTCTTGAGACCGGCGACCAGCGCCCCGGCCGAGCTGATCACGGGCGTCGGTGCCCCGTTAGCCTCGGCCACCTCGCCGAGCCGCTGCTCGGACACGCGGTGGTAACCCGGCCCCTGGCACATGATCGCCACCAGACATGCGTAGGCGAGCACATCGCACCGCGCGTCGCTGAGCTCGACGGCGCAGCGGTCGCTGTCGAGGTCCATGCGCTTGAGCTCGTCGGGATCCACGTGCATCATCCGCATCCGCGCGGAATGGAACGTGAAGCGCTCTTCGGGGAAGAGCCGGTGCCGCGCGTGCAGCATCGCAGGAACCTCGGTCTCCATCGTCGTGTTCGAACTCGGCACGATCTGGCCGATGCGGAAGTTGGTGGTCATGCGTTCTCCTCGGAAACGGGGTAGTGGTTCACGTCGAGTTCCTCGCCGCCGGTTTCGCGCAAAGTGAAAACGAGGCCGGCGGCGAGGAGGTAGGTCACGGAGGCCAGGCAGTAGGTGAGGGCAAAGCCGGCGACGGGCACCAGCAGCGGCACGACGACGATTCCCGCGATCGCCCCGACCCGCCCGAAGTTGAAGCAGAACCCGGCCGCGGCAGCCCGGACACGGGTGGGGAACAGTTCGGCGTACCAGGCGCCAAATCCGCTGAAGTACCCGGTGAAGAAGCCGAGCAGGGCCGAAAGCCCGCCGACGATCGCGATGTTCGCTGTCGTCCAGGCCATTGCTCCGTCGCGCAGCGGGATCATGCGCACGCCGTAGGCGAACAGCGGGATCGCGACGGCGATGCCCGCGAAGAAGAACGCGAATGCCCGCCTCCTGCCGATCCGTTCGGCGAGGGCGCCGAACAGCAGGTAGCCGGCGGTCGCGCCGACCCCGGTCCACACCAGGAAAACCGGCGCCTGGTCGATCCGGACGTGCAGCACGCTCTGGAGAAACGTCGGCGTGAACGTCATGATCACCCAGTAGCCGAACATGCCCAGGACGGAAATCGACAAGGCTTTTGCGGTGGTCGCACGGAGTTCCCGCCGGAAGATCGCCGCGATGCCGGGCCGGGCGGTTTCGCGTCCCCCACATGCTTGCTCGGCGATCCAGACGGGAGATTCGCGCACCGCGACGAGAATGCCGAGAGCGACGACGTACGCGGGGATCGCGGCGATGACGAACAGCTTGCGCCATGACGCCGGGTCGGCGGGATCCAGCACGGTCCAGGCGAGGACCGCGGCCAGGAGGTTGCCCGCGGACCATCCGGTCTGCATGACCGCAATCGCCCACGCGCGTTTCCGCGTCGGCCAGACTTCGCTGACCAGCGCGACCGCGGCCGACCACAGGCCGCCGACGCCGATGCCGACCAACAGCCGGTAGACGCTCAGCTCCACGACATTGTGGGCGAAGCCACAGAGCAGGGTTCCGGTCGCATAGGTGACGACCGATACCAGCAACGTGCGTTTCCGCCCGATGCGGTCGGAGAGGTAGCCCAAAAGATAGCCGCCGACACCGGTAGCCAGCAAGAACCAGGCGACGGAGGCAGCGACCTCGGCGAGTGTGGTGTGGAACGTGTGCGCGACCGCGAGCAGGACGAAGCTGAACACTGCGGCGTCGAGCGCGTCGAAAAGCCAAGCACCCCAGCAACCTCCGAGCGTTTTCCAGCGCACGGAAGGTGCGACCGAGCCCATGCCGGCAGACGGCGACTCTGGCGAGTCAGCACGGATCATCGATGTCCTCTCTCTCCCTTGTTCCGGTGTTCCGGCGCCAGTGCCCGACGGCTGGTCCGGAGCGGACGATGAAGATTAAGCAGGACGCGTTGCCGTTGCACAGCAATGATTCGCGAGACCGCCATCACCTGCCGTCATGGCTGGAGGGCGCGACCTTCGTCGCTGAGGAGGTGTTCGAACATGAGCCGCGCCGCGGGTGGCAGCGCCTCGGCTCGGCGGACGCACAGGGACAGGTCGCGGCTGGCCCACGGCTCGTCGAGAGCCAGCGTTCTGGTGCCGGTCAAGGCGTACCCCACGAGGTTCCCGGCCGGAACGACGCCGATCCCCAGGCCGCATTCGACCATCCGGCACAGGGCGTCGTAGGACGCGACTTCGATCTGATGCCGCAGCGTCCGCCCGGCTTGCCCGGCGGCGGTCAGCATCTGCAGCCGCAGATGCGTTCCGGTGCGGAGCACGACGTGCTCGTGGTCGAGCGTTTCGGCAAAGCCGACCGAATCGCGCGCGGCCAGCGGATGCCGTTCCGGCACCAGCACCTTCAGCTCGTCCCGGCGGAACGGGTAGACCTCGATGTCGGCGTGGTACGGCAGGCTGGTGAACAGCCCGATATCCGCCCGGTTCTCGGCGACCGCCTCGGTGATCGCGAGACTGTCCTGTTCGAGCACCTGCAGCCGGACGCCGGGATAGCGGGCGGCGAACGACGCGACCAGCGGCGGCACGAAGGTCGACACCGCGGAGATGTTCGCCAGCAGACGCACGAGCCCGCGCGCCCCGGACGAAAAGTCCCGCATCCGTCGCGTCAGGTCTGCCAGGTCGTCGAGCACCTGCCGGGCCGAGACCGCGAAAGCGGCACCGGCCGCCGTCGGGGTGATTCCGCGGTTGGTGCGCACCAGCAGTTCCGTTCCCAGCATCTGCTCCAGATCGCGCAGCCGCCTGCTGATCCCGGCGGCGGCGAGATGCTCGCGGTCGGCGACTTCGGCGATCGTGCCGTGGTCGACCACTTGCACGAACAGTTTCAGGGACGTCGGGTCCAGCGTCATCGCTCCGGTCTCTCCTTTCACCGATCTGAGCATTCCCCGGTTGCTCCTGGCCCGTTTCGGCAGGGTGCGGGAAAGTAATGCGATCGGGAGGCTTCGTTCGAAAGGATACGCATCCCCGAGCCCGCCGCAGACATCCCGCGGGAACGCGACGTGCGACAAGCGCACCGCCTTCAGCTCAAGTGACCACCTAGGAGTTTGCGAATGTCGCGATTACCTTTTGAGGGAGTCGCAGCGCCACTCGCAACGGAATGCAGTATTCCGGCGGAAACCAGATCCCGCAATGCCTGATTGCACTGCACATCATCGAGCCCCGGAGCTCGGCACGAACTCGATGGAATGTTTCTCGACGGCTAGCGTCTCGCTGGCCGCGTTCGCCGCCTCGGCGACAGCGAGAGCCAGCCGAAGACTCTGCCATAAAGGAAAACGACTGGTCGGATAGCTCCGCTGGCGAGCACGCTGACTCGCATCTCACCGGATGGTCAAACCATAGTCTTGCGTTCATCGCATCGGTTTGTCGATAGAGAACCGGCGAACTCGGCCGGTTGCTGGGCGGGCTCGCGGACTGCACCCAGAGCGCGGTCGCACTGTGCACGACCATGTCGATCGGGAGCTACAGGCTGCTATTCGTCCTGCCCGGCTTCCGCGAACGCGCCGGGAGGCACGCTACGCAGTCGGGCGCATGGCAGATAACTCTCCCGCTAACTGGCCGCCAGGGGGGAGTCAGCCGGGGGTTCAACTGGCCACCGACACGCGCGGCACACCGGTAGTAGGTCCGGGCATCCCGATCAGCCGGCGCGGGCCGGAAGCGCGTCACGTGCCCAGCCGCCACGGCGTCCGGATCGAGCCGCATGCCCTGCCTCGCCCACCGACCGAAGAACACGTACTCGATGTACCGCCACTGTCAGACGGGAGTGGCGTCGTCGGCCGCGGTCCTGGCACCGCGCTCACGATCGAGCGCACCCCGGGTTTCCGGGCTGGCCAGGATCGCGATGACGAACACCAGGGTCGCGCCCGCCAAGAAGATCACGAGCCGCGAGGGAACGTCCGACAGAGCCGGGCTGAGCAGGCTCACCACGGTCGGCATCAGCCCGCCCAGCATGAAGCCGAGGTTCCAGCTCACTGCGGTGCCTCTGGCCCGCAATTCGGTCGGGTACCGCTCGTTGAGGAAGATCATCAGCGGCGAGTACGCGGCGTTGGACAGCATCACCATGATCACGCACAGCACCGCGACGACCGCGCCGCGATGGCCTCCGGCGGAGGCGATGCCCCAGGTGAGCAACGGCAACGCGAAGAGGTTGCACAGGCCGAACCCGATCATGGTGCGGCGGCGGCCGAGCCGTTCGCTCAGTTCACCCGCACCGATCGCCGCCCCGATCACCACGACGCTGCTGATCAGCAGGATGGCGCCGCGCTGACCTGCCGGTACCCCCACCACCTCGCTGAGGAGGGTGGGCAAGTACCCGGACGTCAGGTAGTACTGCGCGCCGCCGCCGGCGGCCACCGCGATGTTGAGCGCGAGGATCTTCTTTCCGCGGCCCCGAACCAGTTCCCGAAACGGCACCGGAGCCCGCTGTTTCCCTTCGAACTCCGGAGATTCCTCGACCTTGCGCAGCACGAACAAGCTCAGCAGCGCGCTGAGCAGTCCGCAGAAGAACAGCACCCGCCAGCCCCACTGGTCGAATGCCGGGCCGGTGAAGATCGCCGAGACCACGATGTAGGCCAGGCTGGCCAGCGCGGCGCCGAGGCCCGCTCCGCCGGCCCCAATCAGCCCGCTCATCAGGCCGCGCCAGCGCGCGCCGATGCTCTCCGTGCCGAGCGTGTGCGTGGTCGCGGTGACACCGCCGACGAACAATCCTTGCGCGATCCGCAGCGCCAGGAACAAGATCGGGGCGAGCACGCCCACCGCGGCGTGCGGCGGGACCAGGCCCATCGCGGCGGTGGTGATGCCGACGCCGCCCATGACCAGCACCATGGTGGCCTTGCGTCCCTTGCGGTCGGCCAGCTCGCCGAAGATCGCGGCGCCCGCCGGGCGCATCACGACGGTGACCGCGAACGAGCCGAACACCGCGGCGATACCCAGGGTCGGGCTGGTGCTCGGGAAGATGTTCTTGCTGATCGGGCCGGCCACGTAGAGCAGCAGGAACAGGTCGAACAAGTCGAAGGACCAGCCGGCGACGGATGCGAATACCGCGGCACGAGGCGACTTTGACCGTGGTGCGATATCGGGTGTCAAGGTTTTCCCCTCACGGGAGATGAGACAGGACAGCGAGAACCAGGACAGGAATCCGAAACGTGGACTCCTGCCCGCGAATCCAGATCAGCGGGACTTCCGGCGCGTGCGACGCAGAGCTGCCCGGATCCGGTCGAACAGCGGAGCGAACAGAAGTTTCAGCGCGCTCGGCGCTTTGACCGGACCGCTGGGCGCCTGCCCGGAGGTCGCGGCTTCGGCCAGGGCGTCCGCGAACTGCTCGAACATGCGCCGGCTCACGTCCCCGGCCAGCGCGCGGCCGAACTGCGCGATGCGCCCGGTGAGATAGACCTGGGCTTCGGCCCGCATCGCGGTACCGGCGGCGGTGGCCTCGGTGCGCAGCACGATGTCGGCCTGGGTCTGCGCTCCGCCGGTGTCCTGCCCCTGCGCGAGCACGCGCAACCGCTGACTGGCGCGGTCGTGCTCGACGACGTGCGCCACCCCTTTGAACGCGAGCTTGATCGGGCCCACCGAAACGCGCGCGCGGCCGGCATAGTGGTCTTCGCCCAGGTCCTCGGTGAGCTCTGCTCCTGGCAGGCACCGGGCGAGCAGCGACACATCGTCGAACACGCGCCACACCGCGTCCACCGGCACGCCGATCTCGGTCTCGATGTCGACCGCGATCGTCGGATCGCCGTCCGGCAGCACGATATCGACCCGGCGGGTCTCGGCGGCGTTGCTGTCCTCGTCGGCTTCGCGGCCGTCGGTGCTGCCCGCTTGACCGCTGGCCCGGCCCACAAGCGCGCGGCGCGCGCAGTTGCCCGGGGCGGGAATGCCGTCCGGGTGCGCCGCCCGGGTTTCCTCGACCGCGGCGAGGATGTTGCGATACCCGGTGCAGCGGCAGATGACCCCGGACAGCTCCCCGGGCAGTTCGTCCTCGGTCACTTCGGGCTTGTTGCTGAGCAGGTCATACGAGCTCATCAAGAAGCCGGGGGTGCAGAAACCGCACTGCAGCGCGTGGTTGCGGCCGAATGCCTCTTGCAGCGGGTGCAGGTCGTCCGGCCGGCCCAAGCCCTCCACGGTGACGATGTCCGCCCCGTCGAGCTGGACCGCGAACAGCAGGCAGGCCCGGGCCGCTTCCCCGTCCACGAGCACCGTGCACATCCCGCACACGCCGTGCTCGCAACCCACGTGCGTGCCGGTGAGCCCGAGGTGGTCCCGCAGCGCGTCGGCGAGCGTCACTCGCGCGGGCACGCTGAGCACGGCAGGCGTTCCGTTCACCGTCATCCTGACCTCGACGAGAGCGTCCGCGGCCGCCTTGACCGCACGCGGTTTTCCTTTTTGCGCCAAGGGTTCGGTCGTTTCCGGAACAGTCTTCACGAGGTCACCTCACCGGCGCTCCTGCGAGCGCGCTCGTATGCCTTGCACAGTTCCCGGCTCGCCAACGTGCGGAAAAGCCGGCGACGGTAGTCGCGGGACGCGTGGGCGTCGCCGTCGGTGTCGACCAGTTCGTCGGCCACCGCCGCGAGCGGGTCGGACAGAGCGCTCGCCAGGCGGCGCACGTCGCTGCCGCACTCACCAAGCGCGGCGGCGAGCTCGGCGCGGACGGAGCGGGTGACCGGCCGATCGGACACGCCGAACCCGGTCAGCTCCGCCTCGGTCTCCGCACCGCGCACCCGGACGCGGACCGCGACCCCGGCGAGCGCGAAATCGCCGTGCCTGCGCGCGATCTCGGCGAACCCGAAGCCTTCCCGATCGCCGACGGCCGGGAAGCGCACCGCGGTCAGGATGTCGTCCGGTCCGAGCGCGGTGGTCATCGCGCCGGAGAAGAACTCCCGGGCCGGCACCTGACGGGAACCCCCGGTGCCGGTCACGGTCAGCTCGGCGTTCAGGCAGCACGCGACGGCCGGCAGCTCGGCGGCGGGATCGGCGTGCGCGAGGCTCCCGCACACGGTGCCCCGGCTGCGCAGTTCCCGGTGCCCGACCCACGGCAACGCCATGCCCAGCAGGGGAACCGTGGCAGCCGCCGGGTCCCGTTCGACCCGGCGCTGGCGCACCGTGGCGCCGATTTCCAGGTACCCGCCCGCCGTGTCGACCCGGTCCAGCTCCGGGACGGAATTGATGTCCACCAAGGTTTCGGGGCGGGCGAGCCGCATGGCCAGCACAGGGACCAGTGACTGCCCGCCCGCGATGACCTTGCCGCCGCCGCCCGTGCTCGCGAGTTCGGCGATCGCGTCGGACAGACTCGACGGCCGGACGTAGGCGAATGGTGCGGCCTTCATGGTGTCAGCTCACCGGCCCTGGAACTTCGGTGCGCGCTTCTCGGTGAACGCGGCGACGCCCTCAGCGAAGTCGTTGCTGGAGCGCAGCATCGAGTACGCCTTGCGCTCCAGCTCGATGCCGGAGTACAGCGGCGCGTCCACGCCCTTGTCGAGCACCTCCTTGGCGGTGCGCGCGGCGAGCGGGGAGAACCCGAGCAGCACGCCCACGATCCGCTCCACCTCGGCGTCCAGCGCGGCGCGGTCCTGGACCACGTTCGCCACCAGGCCCCAGTCCCCGGCTTGCTGCGCGTTGATCCGCGACGCGGTCATCACGTGGTACTTCGCGCGGGACAGCCCGATCAGCCGGGCGAGGCGCTGCGTGCCGCCGGAGCCGGGGATCATGCCCAGCCGCATTTCCGGCAGCGCGAACTCGGCCCGCTTGGTCGCCACCCGGATGTCGGTGGACAGCGCGAGTTCGAGCCCGACGCCGAAGCAGTAGCCGTCGACGGCGGTGATCACCGGCTTGGGGCTGCGCGCCGGAGCGGTCACGTTCTGGCCGAGGTCGGTGAAGTCGATCGGGTCGACCTCCATGAACCCGGCGATGTCGCCGCCGGAGGAGAAGTGCTCCCCCGCGCCTTGGACGACGACGACCTTGATCTCGTCGTCGGCGTCGATCTCCGCGAACCGGTCGGCCATCACCTGACGGGTCTCCCAGGTGATGATGTTGTACTTGCCGTGATCGAGGGTCAAGTAGGCGACCCGGCCTTCGTGGCCGCGGTCGAGCCTGATCTCGCCTCCGGTGAGTGCCATCGTCAGTGGTTCCTTTCGTTCTGCGAGGTGCTGCCGGTCAGCAGCTCGTGGAGCACGTTTCCGTGCAGGGGCAGGCTGGTGACGTCCACTCCGGCCGGAGCGAGCGCGTCCGCGACCGCGTTGGCGATCGCGACCGGCAGGCTCATGCAACTGCCTTCGCCGCAGCCTTTCGCCCCGAGCCGGGTCAGCGGGGACGGTGTTTCCAGGTGGTCGCTGTTGAGCTCGAAGGTCGTTTCCGCGGTGGTCGGGCACAGGTAGTCCATGAAGGTGGCGGTGGGCTGCCCGGCGTCGGTGTAGCGCATCTCCTCGAACAGCGCGCCGCCCAGTGCGTGCGCGAGCGCGCCGTGCACCTGGCCTTCGAGCAGCGTCGGGTTGAGGATCGTGCCGGCGTCGTGCACCGTGACCACCTGCTCGAGCTTCACTTCCCGGGTCTCCGGGTCGATCCGGACGACGGCCAGTTCCGCGACGAAGCCGTAGCACAGGCTCGAGTTGATCTGGTCCGAGCGGCTGGCCGCCTTCGACTGCGGCGGGGTGAACGCGGCCTCCTCGTAGAGGCGGGCGGAGGTGCCTTCCGGCAGCGCGCCGGGGTCCCAGTGCACCAGCCCGGCCGCGTGCTTGAACGGGACCGCCCGGCCCGGTTCGCCGCGCTGCCGGACGTGGCCCTCGGCCAGCTCCACCTCCTCGGCCGCGACGCCGAGCAGGGTGGCGCCGGCGATCTTGACGGTCTCGGCGAGCTTCTCCGCGGCCTCGACCAGCGCGCTGGTCAGCAGCGGCGCGAAGCGGGAGGAGTAGCTGCCCGAGCTGATCGTCCACGGGGTGGTGGCGGTGTCCATCTCGACGATCGGGCGCACCTGCTCCAGGGGCAGGCCGAGCTGGTCGGCGACCACCTGCTGGGCGACGGTGGCGTGGCCCTGGCCCTGCGGCACGGTGCCCAGCAGCACCGACACCTGCCCGCTGGGGTCGACGCTGATCCGGACGTGCTCGGTGGAGCCGGACTTGCCGCGCCCGGACGCCCGCTGCTCGGCCGGGGTGGCCAGGCCGACGTAGCCGATGTTGGTCGCGGACGGGTCGACGATGGTGGCCACGCCGAGGCCGAAGTACTCGCCTCTCGCCCGCGCCTCCCGCTGCTTTTCGCGCAGGGCCTGGTAGTCCGCGTTCTTCACGACCATGTCGAGGGCGCGGTGGTAGTCGCCGGAGTCGTAGATGCCGCCGGTCGGGGTGGCGTACGGGAAGTCCTCGTGCCGCACGAAGTTCCGCTTGCGCAGCTCGATCGGGTCCAGGCCGCAGGTTTCGGCGACCTTGTCCATCAGCCGTTCCAGGCCGAAGTACAGCTGCTGGCCGCCGAAGCCGCGGTTGAGCCCGGTGGGCGTCTTGTTCGTCACCACAGCGCGCGAGCGGATCTCGACAGCGTCGATCTTGTACGCGCCGGTGATGTTGCCGAAGCAGCGGTACAGCGTGCTGGGCTCCGGCGGCCGCAGGTAGGCGCCCACGTTGTCCACCAGGTCGGCGCGCAGCGCCTGCACCGTGCCGTCGTTCGAGACGGCGGCCTCGAACCGCATCGCCCGGTCCGAGCCGGCCGAGCTGGCCAGCAGGTGCTCGATGCGGTCCTCGGTCCAGCGCACCGGCCGGCCCGCGTGCTTGCTGGCCAGCGCCATCAGCGCGACATAGGGATAGATGCCCGCCTTGATGCCGAAACTGCCGCCGTTGTCGGCCGGGATCATCAGCCGGATCCGCGACGCGGGCAGGCCGAACGCGCCGGCCAGCACCGCCACCATGGAGAACGGGCCGTGGAAGTTCGCCCACGCCTGGATGGCCGGGCCGTCCCCTTCGTCCTGCCACTCGGCGACGACCGAGTAGCACTCCATCGGGGTGGAGGAGTAGCGCGGGAAGTCGTACTTGCCCTTGACCACGTGATCCGCCTTGGCGAACACGTCGTCCACGCCGCCGAAGGTGAAGGTCCGGTCGGTCGCGACGTTGCTGTCGGCGTCCTCGTGCAGCCGCGGCGCGTCCGGCAGCAGTGCCTTCTCCACGTCGACCACCGGCGGCAGCGGCTCGTAGTCGACCTCGACGAGTTCCGCCGCGTCCTCGGCCAGGTACCGATCGTTCGCGACGACGACCGCGACCGGTTCGCCGACGAAGCGCACCTTGTCCGTCGCCGTCGGGTAGTACGGCATCGGTGCCTTGAGCGCCAGCGGGAACGGGCGCAGGGCCGCCTTGACCTCCTCGGGACCGATCACCGCGGCGACCCCGGGGTGCCGGCGGGCCCGTTCGAGGTCGACGCCGCGGATCCGGGCGTGCGGGTGCGGGCTGCGCACCACCGCCGCGGTCAGCGTGCCCGGCAACGGGTCCATGTCGTCGAGGAACCTGCCGCGGCCGGTGAGCAGCGCGGGGTCCTCGATCCGCGCCGTCCTCCTGGCCGGCTTTCCGGAAACTGCGGTCATGCGGTTCACCTGCCTGCTTCTGCGACGCTGTCGAACAGCGCGCGGTAGTTCCCGGAGCTCAGTTCGCGGCGGAGGATCTTGCCCACCCCGGACTTGGGGATGGTGTCGACTGCGACGAACCGCTTGGGGCACTTCAACGACGGCAGCCCGGACTGCTCGCGGACGAAGGCCTCGAGCACTTCGGTCGCGTGTTCGGGGGTCATGCCGTCGCCCGGGACGAAGAACGCGGTGGCGGCCTGCCCCCACCGGTCGTCGGCCATGCCCACGACGACCACCTCGCGCACCGCCGCACAGCGGATCAGCGCGTCCTCGATCTCGTCGGGGTAGATGTTTTCGCCCCCGGAATTGATCATGTCGTCGACCCGGCCGGCGACCCAGAGGTCCCCGTCCTCGTCGGCGATCGCCAGGTCGCCGGGGAAGTACCAGCCGTCGCGGATGGACTTCGCGTTGGCGTCCGCCCGGTGCCAGTACCCGGCGAACGCCTCGGGGCTGGCCATCGAGATGGCGATCTGGCCCTGCTCCCCCGGCGCCACCTCGGCGTCCGGCGGCGCGGCGGGGTCCGGGTCCACCAGCCGGACCCGCGAGAAAATGCCGGCGCGGCCCGCCGAGCCGGGCTTCGCGAGCACGTCCGGCCCGATGGTGAAGGTGTAGATCTCGGTGCTGCCGAAGTGGTTGACGAAGGACTCCGGTGCCAGCGCGCCGGCGAGCTGCTCGGCCAGCGCCGGGGTCATCGACGAGCCCGCGTAGGCCAGCCTGCGCACGGTTCGCGCCTCGGCGAGCCGGCCGGTGCGCACCAGCGACCAGTAGATCGTCGGCACCAGGTACAGCGAACCGATCCCCTCCGCGGTGATCAATTCGAGCGTCTCGTCCGCGTCGAACTTCACCTGCGGCACCCAGGTTCCCGCGCCGACCAGAGTGGCCAGCAGAGTGCGCAGCCCCATCGTGTGGAACAGCGGCATCACGCCCAGCGTGGCGTCGAAGCGGGACTGTCCACTCTGGATCAAATGCGCGATCGCCGCGTAGTGCTCGGCAGAGTGCGTGCGCGGCACGCCCTTCGGCTTCCCGGTGGTGCCCGAGGTGTAGAGCATCACGCTGATGTCCTGATCAGACACTCGGATGCCCAGGCAGCCGCTCGGCTGAGCCAGCGCCCGGCGCTCGATGGTGTCCTCGCCCGGTGGCCCGGAGGCGATCCGAGCCACCGGGGGCAGCCCAACCAGCGCCTCGTCCGCGAGAGCCGCGGTCGAGGCGTCGGTGATCACCAGGGCGGGCGCGGCGTCGGCGACGCAGTAGGCAAGTTCGGGCGGCGCGAACCGGAACGACAAGGGCACCGAGACCGCACCGAGCTTCTGCACGGCCAGGTGCAGGCTGGCCAGCGGTTCGCCACCGGCGAGCGAAAGCACCACCCGTTCGCCGGGCCGGACGCCGAGCTCGGCCAGCGCCCGTGCCAGCCGGTCGGTGTGCGCATCCCACTCCGCATAGGTCATGGGGCTTCTGCCGCCCACCGCACGGCGCCGGGGATAACGCTCCGCCGTCCAGCGCAGAACCGTACCCAGATCCATGACCGTCCCTCCATCGCGACAGCGGTCGTGCCGATCGGAACTACCGTACGTAACACACGGTACGATTCCGACCGTCTGTTTCGGATGGTTGCGAACCTACGATATGGTTCGGAGCATGTCAACGGTTCGGTTGTCGACGACGTCGTACGTGGTGCTCGGCATGATCGCGCTGCGCGGGCCTTCCACGTCCTACGACCTCAAACGCGCGATCGGCCGGTCAGTGGGCTACTTCTGGAACTTCCCGCACGCGCAGCTGTACTCGGAGCCCAAACGGCTCGAGGAAGCCGGCTTGCTGGAACTCGACGAGGAAGATTCGGGGCGCCGGCGCAAAACGTTCTCGATCACCGAAGCCGGCCGGAAGGCGCTGCGCGGCTGGATGGCCGAGCCTGTCGACGAGCATTTCGAGCTGCGCGACGTAGCGGAGATCAAGCTGTTCTTCAGCGAGCTGGCCGGACCGGACGACGTGGCACAGCTCGCGAAGGGTCAGGTCGAGCAGCACGAGCGCCGGATCGCCGAATACGAGGAAATGCAGCGCCGCTTCGGCCACATCGAGGAAGTAGCCGGCCGGATGATCACCCTGGAACTCGGGCTCGGCATGGAATACGCCGCCCTCGAGTTCTGGCGCGGCGTACGCGAGCGCGCCGACCGCGGCGAGTTCGAGATCGGAAAGCAGTCGCCTCGGGACTAGCGTCCCCGCGCCGGCGGCCGCCGCCCGGAACGCGGCTCTCTGCCTCGTCCACCCAGTTACCTCGCGCCGACAACGCGCCGCGGGAACCGTTGGGCCTGGTGTGCACCCTTGGGCTCCAAGACCTCGGAAACCACCCAGAGCGATGAGGCGAAGTTCAGCCTTTGATCCGCAGCCGGCCGGCCGTAGCCAGCTGCTGCCGGACAGACGACCCCCGCACGGACGGAGACCGCACGGTCACCTCTTCCGGCGCAGCATGCCGCCCCCTTCGACCGGCGTTGCCAGTCGTGTACTTGTTGCGTCGACCGAGAGAAATGATGATCGCCCTCAACGACGGAGCGAACGGCGACGTCAGCTGGACGAGGACATTGAGCAGCTCCCGCCGATGCCTCGGCATCCTCCTCAAATGCACCCCGCGGCGCAGAGCGGCCTTGCCGCCCAGCGCCGCAATTACGGCCATATAGCCGACCGGCCGGTAGCCCAGCACGGTCCGGCGACGTCCCACCGGGCAGGCCAGGACCTTCGATGCGGTTTTGCCCAGGCGAATCAGCCCGCGGCGTTTGAACCGCGGCTCGGCTCACCCTGTCGGCGCAGCATGCCGTCGAACCGGCTTTCGCCGGGCTGCCGTCCTGACATGCATCAGCGCGCAGCCGTGCAGGTGGCGGGCATCAGCGAGTACTCCACACCCAGCATCGACCTCGGCACAGCGCCAGCCGCCATCGACATACGGTCCGAGCTGCGGCTCGTGTCATCTCGCGGGGCCGAGGATGTCGTCGGAGATCACGCGGAGCTGGATTTCGTTGGCACCTTCGAAAATCCGAGTCAGCCGGGCGTCTCGCCAGTGCCGTTCCACGGCAAAGTCCGTGGTGTACCCGGCACCTCCGTGGATCTGCATGGCTTCGCTGGTCACCCGCTCGGCCATTTCGCTGGCGAAGTACTTGGCCATTGCGGCCTCGCGGTCGCAGCGGCGGCCAGAGTCGATTTCCGTGGCCACGTGGTACATCAGCTGGCGAGCCGCTTCGATGTCGGCGGCCATGCGGGCGAGCTTGAACCGGAGGTCCTGGAACTGGGTGAGCGGTCCGCCGAACTGCTGCCGGGTGCGTGCGTACTCGACCGCGTCGTCGAACGCGGCCTGGGCGAGCCCGATGGCGCGCGCCGCGGTGTGCGCGCGACCGACCTCGAGACCGCTCAGCGCGAGATAGAAGCCGCGCCCCTCCTCGCCGAGCATCGCCGAAGCGGGCAGCCGAAGGCCGTCGAACGCCAGGTCCCAGGTCGACCAGCCGAAGTAGCCGATCTTGCGGATCTTCGTACCGCTCATACCCGCGGGGAAGGAGCCCCGGGGCTTGTCGACCAGGAAGGCGCTGATCCCCCGGTGCGGCTTGGCCGGGTCCTTGTCCGACGTCCGCGCGAACAGGACGAGGTAGTCGGCTTGATCCGCGTACGTGCACCACATTTTCGTGCCGTGCACGACCCAATCGTCGCCGTCGCGGCGGGCGCGACAGGAGAGGTTCGCGACGTCCGAGCCTGCCTCGGCCTCCGACAGCGCGAAGGCGCCGAGATACTCCCCCGCAGCCATGCGTGGCAACAGTTCCTTGCGCTGTTCCTCGGTGAACTCGCCGCCCATTCCGTTGCCGCGGGCCAGCAGGCTGGCGACGCTGAGCCAGCCGCGCGCCAGCTCCTCGGCGACCAGGCAGTACTCGAAGACGCCGAGCCCGAGTCCGCCGTATTCCTCGGGGATCATCAGGCCGAAGAAACCGAGTTCGGCCATTTCGTCGCGCAGGCTGTCGGGGATCGCACCCTGCCGGGAGTCGAGCTCGTCGGCCAGCGGCCGGACCCGTTCGCGGGCGAACTGCCGGGCCAGCTGCTGGACGTCGCGCCGGTCTTCGGTGAGATATCGCGGCGTGCCGGGCCGCGGGACAGGGCGGTGTGTCATCAGGCGTCCACCTTGCTTTCGGAGTGGCCTCCCTCGACGACGTCGTCGAGGGAATCGAGGGTCGTGCGGGCGGTTTCCGGGGCGAAGAGCCCAGCGACGGCGGTGATCGCGCACAGGCCGAGGACGTAGAGGCCCACCGGCCACGGGGCGCCGCCGCCGGCCGCGGCGAGGCTGACCGAGATGAGCGGGGCCAGGCCGCCGAAAAGGACTGCGCCGATCTCGCGGCTGACGGCCGCCCCGCTGTAGCGGGTTTTCGTCGCGAACAGCTCGGCGAGGATCACGCCCTGGACACCGAACATGATGCCGACGCTGCCGCCCTGGGCTATGGCGACCGCGACGATCGCGAGAAGGGTGTTGTGGCTTCCGGCGAGCCAGAAGAACGGGAACGCGTAGGCCGCTGCGAAGACAGCGCCGCCAATCAGAACCGGGCGCCGGCCCCACTTGTCGGAGGCGAGCCCGGCCAGTGGCGCGGTGACCATCACGGTCACGCCGGCGACGACCAGACTGGCGGTGCCGACCGAGGCCGAGTGGCCCGACTGCTTCAGGAAAGCCAGCGCGTAAACCTGGTACACGTAGCTCAGCGCCAGCGGCGCGGCAACCACGCCCACGACCAGCAACACGTTCTTCCACCGCGTGCGCAGCAAGGTGAAGATCGGAACGCCGCTTTCCTCGGCCGGTGCGGTTTCCCGCTGGTTCTCCTCGAAGGCCGGGGTTTCGTCCAGCCGCAGCCGCAGCCACATGCCGAGCCCGATGAGCACCACGCTGGCGAGGAACGGCAGCCGCCAGCCCCAGGAGAGGAACTGCTCGTCGGTGGTCAGCGACGTGGACAGGAAAACCGCCGCCGACGACAGCGCCATGCCGGCGTAGGAGCCGCTGGCGCCGAGAGCGCCGTACAGCCCGCGACGGTGTGCGGGCGCGTATTCGACGGCGAAGATCGCGGCACCGCTGTATTCCGCGCCCGACCCCGCGCCCTGCAACAGCCGCAGCACGACGAGCATCACCGGCGCGGCGATGCCGATGGATCCGTACGACGGGATGACGGCCATCAGCGTCGTGGAAGCCCCCATCAGCAACAGGGTCGCGACGAGTGCGGGCTTGCGGCCCAGTTTGTCGCCGATGTGCCCGAAGATCGCGGCGCCGACCGGTCGGGCGACGAACCCGACGCCGAAGGTGGCGAACGAAAGCAGCAACGCCGTCGTCGCGCTCTGCTCCGGAAAGAAAACCTTGTTGAAGACCAGCGCGGCAGCGGTGCCGTACAGGAAATAGTCGTACCACTCCAGTGCGGATCCGATGAGAGCTGCGCCGGCGACTCTGGCCAGCGTGCGCGGGCCGCCCGCGGGGACCGGGTTGTGCGACATCGATGTCACTCCTTCTGGATTCGAACTGGGTGCGAACGTGGTTCTCGGGCTGGGAAAAGGAGCGGGCTACCGGCGGCCAGGCACCGAGCGCGACCCGGCGATTTTGCGATCGGCCAGCGAGCCGATTTCCCGGTCGGACAGGCCGAGGATCTCGCTCAACGCCCAGTGCGTGTCCGAGCCGAACGGGCGGGCGCCCGACGTCTCGAGGTAGCGCTCATCCCAGCGCAGCGGCGACGTCGCCGTCAGCATCGGCGGCCGCCCTTCCGCGGCGACGTCGACCAGCACCGCCGATTCCTCGCCGCGGCGGTAGGCCGCGACGACTTCCGACGGCGTGCGGAACTCGCCGACCATCACCCGGGTGCTCTTCGCGGCGTCGAGCACCTCCGCCGCCGTGCGGGCGGCGAACCAGGGCGCGAGGACCGCTTCGATCAGCGCCCGGTGCTCGAAGCGCGCCCCTTCCTCGTCGAGGTCGACCTCGTGTGCGGTTTCGAGCGCGGCGAAGACCTTCTCGGTCCCGGTGACCCGGACCAGATCCCGCCACTGCTGGCGGGTGATCGCGACGGCGATCACCCGCCGCCCGTCGGCACAGGCGAAGTCGACCCCGAACGCCCCGTACATGTGGTTGCCCAGCCGGGGCCGGTCGCGGCCGTTCTCCTCTGCTTCGGCCAGCCAGCCCAGATGCGCCACGTGCGCCGCCGCGACGTCGTCGAGCGCGAGGTCGATCCGCGAACCCTGACCGTCGAGCGCGCGCCGGCGCAGCCCGGCGAGCAGTCCGGACACCGCGAGCAGCCCGGTGGCGATGTCCCAGGCTGGCAGGACGTGGTTGGTCGGCCGGTCGAGATCGGTGTGGCGGGTCAGCATCGGCACGCCGTAGCGGGGGTTCACCGCGTAGTCCATCGCCGCGCGGCCGTCGGCGTAGCCCTGGATGTGGACGTGCACCAGGTCCTCGCGGCGGGCCCGCAGGCGGTCGTGGTCGAAATACAGGCGGCCGATCGTGTTGTCGACGAACAGTCCCGCGTCGTCGCCGGGCGCGGTCACCAGCGCGGTCGCCAGTTCCTGGCCTTCCGGAATGCGCAGATCGAGCGCGACGGAGCGGACGCCTTTGTTGAGGCCGGCCCAGAACAGGCTTCGCCCGACGCGGTCCAGCGGCCAGCGGCCGCCGTCGACCGAGCCCTCGACCGGGTCGATCCGCAGCACTGTGGCACCGAGCTGCGCCAAGGTCATCCCGGCGAGCGGCCCGGCGACGAAGCTGGTGGCCTCGACGACGCGCAGCCCGGCCAGTGGCGCGGTCACGTGAGCACCTCGCAGCGCCAGTCCAGCACGTCCCGCGGAACGTCGTTTCCCGCTTCGGCGGTGACGCGAACCCGCAGCTGGGCGACGACGCTGCCGGACGGCCCGGGGCGAGCCGACAGCAGGTCGATCGTCGAACGGAGAGTGTCGCCCTCGTGCACCGGCCCGGTGTGGTCGCACGATTCCCAGCCCAGGAAGGCGACCAGGTCCGGGAAGGCACGGGCGACCTGAGCGGCGGCAAGGCCGATGGTGTGCCCGCCGTAGACCAGCCGCCTTCCGGTGACTCCGGCGTCGTGGTGCACCTGGGCGACGTTCAGCGTCAGCCGCGCCAGCTCCGGCGCCGAGCTGACCACGTCGCCGCCGACCACCTCGATCGTCGTGCCGGGTTCCGGCGGTGTGCGGGTCCGGTGCTGTGTCAGGTCAAGGGTCTGCAGCGCGGCTTCGGCCGACGGCGCGTCGGTCCCGATGCCGCTGAGGTCGTCCTGGTGCCCGGTGTCGGGTGCGTCCGGGCTCAACGGAAGCATCGCGCAGCGGTGGAAGTCCAGCACGGCCGCGCCGCGCTGGTCGACGCACTGGATCCGCAACGCGGCCAGTCCGGTGGCGCCGCGGCCGGGCCGCCGCGTGTTCTCCCGGAGCCCCACCACGGTGGTCCGCGTGTGCAGGGTGTCGCCGAGCACGGGGAAACTCAGGAAGCGCAGGCCGCGGTAGAACAGGTTGGCCCGGACGAAATGCGTAGCCTGGGTCGACTGACCGATGGCGACGTCCCAGACGTAGGCGGGGTGAGCGACCGGACCGCGCCCGGTGAGGCGGGCTCCGGCCACGTGATCGGTCGCGTAGCGCAGCCGGTCCCCGACGATCATCTGATGCACCGCCGCACCGCCCGCAGTGAGCGTGACCGGCGGTGCGGCGTCGAAAACCTCGCCGCGTTCGAGCTCGTCGAAGTACGGTCCCCGGGCGCGCACGACAGTCCCGGTCACCGTCGCTCCCCAGCGCGGGCCAGCACCCGGCGCGCCCGGACGGCCACGGCCTCGTCGAGCATCTGCCCGTCGAGCGCGACCGCGCCCGAACCGCGGGCGGCGGCGCCGGCGAGCGCGTCGAGGACGCCGTGGGCCCAGTCCACTTCGGCCGGTGCGGGGGTGAACAGGTCGTTGACCACCCCGAGCTGAGCGGGGTGGATAGTCCAGCTTCCGTCGAAGCCTTGGTCGCGGGCCTCCCGGCGGTCCGCAGCGAACTCGGCGTCGGCGGCGATCGACAACCACGGCCCGTCGACGACGGCGCGACCCGCGGCCCGCGCAGCGAGCAAGACCCGGCTCCGCACCTGGGCGCGCAAGCTGCGCGCGCCGGGTGAGGCGGCGTCGAGGTCGCATCCGAGGTTCGCGCCGAGATCGGCGTAACCGATGACGACTGCGCGGATTCGCGCGGCCGCGGGCACGATGCGGTCCAGGTTCTCCAGCCCTGCGGCCGATTCGATCAGCACGTCCAGCCGGATGTCCGGGCAGCCGTCGCGACCGGCGACCGCCCCGGCCACCAGACGATCCACAAAGGACACGTCGGCCGCGTCCTCGACCTTCGGCACGACCAGGGTCAGCGGGCCGGTCGCGGCCGCCGCCGCGGCGAGCACGTCGAGGTGGCACCAGGCCGTCCCGACCTGGTTGACCCGCACCGCGAGACCTGGCCGTCCGGCCTCGGCCAGGATCTGCGCGACGCGTTCGCGGGAGCTCGCCTTGCTCCCGGGCTCGACGGCGTCCTCGAGGTCCAGCACGACTTCGTCGGCGGCGGAGGCAAGGGCTTTGGCCGTTTTGCGTTCGTCGCTCGCGGGCACCACCAGGCACGAGCGCGGAACGAGCACGGAATCCGGTGTTCGCGCGCTCATCGCGGGGGATACCGGTCGTCGGCCGCGACGCGCGCGGGAGGCCAGGCGAACCGTCCGGCGTCCCAGCCTTCGGCGAGGTCGGACCACCAGAAGAAGGTGACCTTGCGTTCGTCGAACAACCAGTCCCCGTTTGCGGCACGAACCATGCGATCGGCGTACCGGCCGGCGGCCAGCTGTGCCCGGCCGTCGACGACGCAGGGCTGCAGCAGCCACGTTTCGCCGGTCGCGGTGTCGCCGTCGAGCTCCAGCGTTTCGTTGGCGGAGAAATGCCACCAGGAACTCAGGCTTCCCTTTTGCAGCCCGGGAAAGAACTCCAGCAGTTCCGCGTGCCCGCGGACCGCGGACAGCCCGACGAAGGCGCCGTCGCGAGTGAACAGTTCCACGAGTTCCGTCCAGCGCCCGTCGTCGAGGTACTGGCAGTAGCGAGCGCGCAGCTGTTGCAGCGCATGCAGATCTTCCATCCGCCGGACGCGTTCTTCGAGGCTCATCCGGCCACCGCCTGCCGCTCGGCGACCTGCGCGCCGGTGGCGGCGCGCACCTGTTCCGGCGCGACGTCGGGCGCGCACTCGACGAGGACGAAGCTGCCGTCGGAGATGTCGAGCACGGCCAGGTCAGTGATCACCCGGGACACCACGCCGCGCCCGGTCAGCGGCAGCGCGCACTCGGCGACCAGCTTCGGTTCGCCGTCACGGGTGCGGTGCTCCATCAGTGCGATCACCCGTGACGCGCCCGACACCAGGTCCATCGCGCCGCCGATGCCCTTGATCATCCGGCCGGGAACGCTCCAGTTCGCGATGTCGCCGTTGGCCGCCACCTGAAGCGCCCCCAGCACGGCGACGTCGATGTGGCCTCCGCGGATCATCGCGAACGACTCGTCGGAGCCGAAGAACGACGCCCCGGGCGTCACGGTCACGGTCTGCTTGCCCGCGTTGATGAGGTCGGGATCGACCTCGTCGACGTAGGGGAAGGGGCCGACGCCGAGGATCCCGTTCTCGGCGTGCACGGTCACCCCGGAACCGACGGCGAGGTGTTCGGTGATCATGGTCGGCAGTCCGATGCCCAGGTTGACGTACTCGCCGGCGCGCAGTTCGCGTGCGGCCCTGGCCGCCATCTGCTCACGGGTCCACGGCATGTCATGCCCGCCTTTCGCGGATCGTGCGCTTCTCGATTTCCTTGCGCGACGCCTGGTCCGGGGCCAACGGCACGACCCGCTGGACGAATACGCCGGGCAGATGGACGTCGTCCGGGTCGAGGTCGCCGACCTCGACCAGCCGCTCGGCCTCCACGATCGTCAGCCGGCCCGAGGTCGCCACGGCAGGGTTGAAGTTGCGGGCGGAGCGATGGAATCGGCAGTTCCCTGCGCGGTCCGCCACCGCGGCCCGGACCAGCGCGACGTCGGCGACGATCGACTCCTCCAGAACCATCGGGCGGCCTGCGATCGTGCGCACTTCCTTGGCCGGGGAAGCGAGCGCGACCGAGCCGTCCGGGCGGTAGCGCCAGGGCAGACCCCCTTCGGCCACCACGGTGCCGACGCCGGTGGGGGTGAAGAACGCGCCGATCCCCGCACCCCCGGCACGCAGCCGCTCGGCCAGCGTTCCCTGGGGCGTCAGCTCGACAGTGACTTCGCCGGCGAGGTACTGGCGAGCGAATTCCTTGTTCTCGCCCACGTAGGACGCGATCACCCGGCTGATCCGCCGCTGCTCCAGCAGCAACCCGAGCCCGCCGCCGTCCACGCCGCAATTGTTGGACACGACCGTGAGGTCGTCGGCCCCTTGCTCGAGCAGCGCCTCGATCAGGAACCACGGGATGCCAGCGAGGCCGAACCCGCCGACCGCGACGGTGCTGCCCGGCCGGACGTCGACTACCGCGGAGGCAGCATCGGCGACGACCTTGTCCGGGATCATTGCGCCGCTCCCAAATGCGCGAGGATCGCCGGCGTCACGATTTCGGGTCGCTCGGCATTGGCCAGGTGGGCCGATTTGTCGACCACCAAGAGGCGGCCTCGCGCGACACCGTCGGCGATCTGCTGCAGGTGCGGCGGCGGCGTGGCGGGGTCCTCCGCGCCCGCGACGGCCAGCGTGGGCGCGGTGATCGACGCAAGATCCGGCCGGAGGTCCATGGCGGCAATGGCTTCGCAGCACGAGGCGTAGCCCTCGGCCGGTGTCGCAGCGACCATGGCCGCGCCCGCCGCCTTGACCTCGGGGTGGGCCTCGAGGTGCGCTGCGGTGTACCAGCGCGCGACGACCGCGGCGTCGACGGCCTGGGTTCCCTCCGCCCGCACGAGCTCCGCACGGTCGCGCCACGCCGACGACGGTTCGAGGTAGGGACTCGTGCACAGCAGCACCATCCGGTCGACCAGATCCGGACGGCGCGCGGCGAGCCGCATCGCGGTCATGCCTCCGAGGGACAGGCCCACGACGTGGGCGCTGCGCACCCCGAGGCGCTCCAGCAGCGCGACGATGTCGTCGGCGAGGTCGTCGATCGTGTACGGGCCGCTCGGGACCGGTGAGCCCCCGTGGCCGCGGGTGTCGTACCGGACGACGCGGAAACGCTTCTCCAGCTCCGCCAGATTCGCGTCCCACATCGCCATCGTGGTCCCGAGCGAGTTCGAGAGCACCACGACCGGGCCGTCTTCCCTGCCGGTCACCGCATGATGGACCACAATGGACTCGTTCACGACTGAACCCTTTCGAAGATCGCGGCGAGGCCCTGGCCACCGCCGATGCACATGGTTTCCAGGCCGTAGCGTGCCCCGGTCCGCGTCATCTCGTGCGCCAGCGTCGCCAGGATCCGCGCTCCGGTCGCGCCGACCGGGTGGCCGAGGGAGATGCCGGAACCGTTGGGGTTGAGCCGCTTGTCGTCGGCGTCGACGCCCCACTCGCGCAGGCAGGCCAGCACCTGGGCGGCGAACGCCTCGTTCAGTTCGATGACGTCGAGGTCGGCCATGGTCAGCCCGGCGCGCCTGAGCGCCGCGCGGGTGGCGGGCACCGGGCCGATGCCCATGACCTCCGGCCGGACGCCGGCCACTGCCCACGACTTCAGCATCAGCACCGGGGTGAGGCCGCGGCGGTCCGCTTCCTCGCGGGTCGTCACGATGCACAGCGCGGCGCCGTCGTTCTGGCCCGAGGCGTTGCCCGCGGTGACTGTCGCAGCCTCGTCCATCGCGAGCCGCACCGGACGCAGCCTGCCGAGCTGCTCCGCGGTCGTGCCGGGCCGCGGGTGCTCGTCCCGGTCCACGGTGGTCTCCGGCGTGCGCCGGCCGCCGGGGACGACCACCGGGACGAGTTCGTCGGCGAATTTCCCGGTCTCGTGCGCGGCGGCAGCCCGCTCGTGCGACGCTGCGGCCAGTTCGTCCTGCTCTCGGCGGGAAATGCGGTACTGCCGGCGCAGGTTCTCGGCCGTTTCGAGCATCCCGCCGGGCACCGGGAAGCGGTTGCCGCCCGCGGTTTCCCGGGCTCGCACGAGCCGGTCGTGCAGCTGGATCCCGCCGGCGATCTTGCCCGCGCGCAGGCCGGTGGCGTAATGCTCCACAGTGGACATCGACTCGGCCCCGCCGGCCACGACGAGCCGTGCACCGCCCGAGGCCACCTGCCCGACCGCGTAGAGCACAGCCTGCAGCGCCGAGCCGCAGCGGCGGTCGATCTGCAGCCCGGGCACCGAAGTCCCGAGACCGGCGTCGAGCGCGGCGACCCGGCCGATGGCCGGCGACTCGCCGCTCGGGTAGCACTGGCCGAGCAGCACGTCGTCGACGTCGCCCTCGCCCAGCCCGGTTCGGCCGGCGAGTTCGCGCAGCAGCCCGGATGCCAGGTCGGTCGCGGTCAGCGAAGCCAGCGCGCCCCCGTAGCGGCCGACCGGCGTACGGACCGGATTGCAGATCACCACATTGCTCACGCGGCGAGCGTAAGAGCCCGACCGAGAGAACAGAAGTATCATTTAAGTTCGTAAATCAACTCTGGAGGTATTAATGGAGCTCCGCCTCCTGCGGTACTTCGTCGCCGTCGCCGAGGAAAGCCATTTCGGGCGCGCCGCAGAGCGGCTGCGGATGGCGCAGCCGCCGCTGTCCCGAGCGATCCGGCACCTGGAGGCCGAACTGGGCGTCGACCTGCTGGAGCGGACGACCCGCCGGGTCGCCCTCACCCCGGCCGGGGCGGCGTATCTGGACGAGGCTCGCGCGGTGCTCGCGGCGGTCGATGCGGCGCGCGCCCGGGCCAGACGCGTCGCCGAGGGCCGCGAAGGCCGGTTGACCGTGGGCTGTGTCGGGTCGGCGACGTACTCGCTGCTGCCGGCGCTGGCCCGGGAGCTGCGGGCGGAGCTGCCCGCGGTCGAGGTCCGCTTCCGCGGCGAGATGCTCGCCCCGGAGCAGGTCGCGGGCCTGCGCGAGGGGTCACTCGATCTGGGCCTGTTGCGGCACACCGAGGGACTGGCTCCGGACCTGCGCCTGACCGTGCTGCGCGAGGACCGGTTGCTGGTCGCGGTGCCGCAGGACCACCCGTTGGCCACGCGTGCGCGTCTAGCGATCGGCGATCTCGAGGCCGAGGGCCTCGTCCTGCACAGCGGGGCCGCTGGATCCTCCATGCACCGGCTGGTGACTCGGCTGTGCGAGGACGCCGGATTCGCCCCGCACGTCACGCACGAAGTCGCCGAAACCTCAACGCTGCTGACCTTCGTGGCCGCCGGCCTCGGCGTTGCGGTGGTGCCGGAGCCGACCGCGTTCCTCGGCGTGCCGGGAGTCGTGCACCTGCCGCTCGACGACGTGCCGACGGTCCCGCTCGTCGCCGCGACGAGAGACGAGACCGACCTGGTGATGCAGCGCGCGCTCGCGATTCTCGGCCGGATGAGCAGCAGCGCTCAGTAGAACCCGTCTCGTTCCGGGCGCGGCGTCTTGTCCGCCGAACCGTGGCCGAGCAGTCGCGACAGCTCGCCGGCGATGTCGAGCATCAGCGGAATCACCTTGGTTTCGACGTGCTCGCGGGTGAATCTGCCCAGCGACGTCGAGTACGCGATGGCCGCGGTCACCTCTCCGCTGGCGTCGCGCACCGGCACGGAAGCGGCCAGCAATCCCATTTCGAGTTCGGACTCGACCATGCAGTACCCCTGCTGTCGGACCTCGTGCAGGATGTCGGCGAGCCGCACCGGATCGGTGACAGTGTGCGCGGTCAGCCTCGGCATGCCCTGTTCGGCGATCACCTTGGCGAGGAAGTCCGGCTCACGCCAGGCCATCAGCACGCGACCGGTCGAGGTCGCGGTCGTCGGCATGCGGCTGCCGACGTCGACGGTGTTGCTCAGGATGCGGCGCACCTGGACGCGCGCGACGTAGACGACTTCCGTGCCGACCAGGGTCGCCAGCGACGCCGACTCCTGCGTCTCCTCGGCCAGCCGCAGCAGCAGCGGCTGCGCCCACTCGATCATGCTGTGACTGGCGGAATAGCGCTGCGCCAGGGTGAGCACCAGCGGGGTGAGGAACCATGCGCCGCCCGCGTTCGCAAGGTAGCCCAGTTCCTGCAGCGTCAGGAGGATCCGGCGGGTAGCCGGACGGGACAGCCCTGTCCGCTGCGCGACTTCCGGCATGGCCATCCGCGGATGCTGTTCGTCGAAAGCGTTCAGCACGGCGAAACCGCGTTCGATGCTCTGGACGAAGTCTCGCTCGTTGACGGGTTTGCGCTCCATCGGCCCATCCTCCCAGCAATTGGCGCGCGGATCCGACTTGACAAAGCCGCCGTCGCAGCCCACGGTGTGAACCGCACAGCGTATTCATCGTACGCATAGCGTACGACGAAGGTCCAGTGTGGACTCTCGACCTCTGCGAGAGGCCTTCGGCCGATTCGCCACCGGCACCGGCCGAACGACCGGTGGAGACCGGCCGCACGGCGCGCCCGTGAAAGGTGCTGGACCTCATCAGCCCTACCGACGCGAGCGGCATTCTCAACCGCTGATCATCCGACCAGGAGCACCGAATGACTGCCACCCATGAACATCACTCCCCGACCGCGGCCGGATCCGGCGCCAGCGCGACCGCTGCGTTCAAGGAAAGCTCCACGCGGCGCAGCACCGCAGGAAGCAGCCCCGAGCGCGTCGCCGGCATCGTCGGCGACATCTTGAAGGCCATCGACGACGTCGTGCACCGCCACGACGTCACATACCCCGAATACCAGGCCGCCAAAGCGTGGCTGATGTCGGTCGGCGAAGGCGGAGAATGGCCGCTGGTGCTCGACGTGTTCGTCGAACACTTCGTCGAGGACCAGGTGTCGAGGTCGCAGCACGGCACCAAGGGCTCGATCGAGGGGCCCTACTACCTTCCCGGCCAGGCCAAGCTTTCCGCCGAGTGCACGCTTCCCATGCGCCCGGACGAAAAGGGAACTCCGCTGGTGCTCTCCGGCCAGGTGCGCGACGTCGACGGCAACCCGTTGCCCGGAGCCGAGGTCGACATCTGGCACGCCGACGATGAGGGCTACTACGCCGGATTCGCCCCGCACCTTCCCGACGGGAACCTCCGCGGCGTCGTCGTCACCGACGACCACGGCAGGTTCGCGATCCGCACCGTCCAGCCCGCGCCCTACCAGATTCCGCACGACGGCCCGACCGGCGCATTGCTGGAAAGCGCCGGCTGGCACCCGTGGCGACCGGCGCACATCCACCTCATGGTCCGCGCCGACGGTCATCGGACGATCACCACCCAGCTGTACTTCGAAGCCGGCGAGTACCTGGACTCCGACGTCGCCGCGGCAACAAAACCCGAACTCGTCATCGCGCCGGCAGACGACGGCGCCGGCGTCCGCCGCGTCACATACGACTTCGAACTGGAAAAGGACTGACGCCACCCACGTGGCTGCGGGGACGGCGCCTGCCGCCCCTGCAGCCACGCCTTGCAGTTGCATTCCGCCCAGGCTCCCGAGAGGCACCATGTCCCCGACCCCTGACGACGTTCTCATCGAAAGCATCGAAACCGTCATCCTGGACGTCCCCCTCCGTCGCCCGCACAAGTTCGCCCGGGTGACGCTCCACGCGCAACCGGTCCTGCTGGTCTTCGTCCGCACCCGAGCCGGGATCGTCGGAACGGGCGAAGGCGTCGTGCCCGGCGGCCCGTGGTGGGGCGGCGAATCGGTCGAGTCCATGAAAGTCACCATCGACACCTATGTCGCGCCGCTGCTGCGCGGACGGCCGGTCGACCGGATCGACGACCTGATGCGGGACGTCACCGACCACGTCGCCGCGAACCTTTACGCCAAGACAGCAGTGGAAGTCGCCCTCCACGACGCCTGGGCACGCAGCCTCGGCGTTCCGGTGCACACCCTCCTCGGCGGCCTCGCCCGCGAACGCATCGAGGTCACCTGGGCCCTGGGTGCCGAACCCGCCGGCGTCGTCGTGGACGAGATCCAGCGGATCCTCGCCAGCGGCGACCACCGCAGCTTCAAGCTCAAGATGGGCGCCCTCGATCCGGCCGACGACATCGACCGGATCGCCGCGATCGCCGAGAAGATGTCGTCCTCAGCCAGTCTGCGCGTGGACCTCAACGCCCGCTGGGACCTCCTGACCAGCCTCCGGCTCCTGCCGCGGCTGGCCGCCGCCGGCATCGACCTGATCGAGCAGCCGGTCCCCGGAGACCAGATCGACGCACTCGCCGAGATCAACCACGCGCTCCCCGTGCCCGTCATGGCCGACGAAAGCCTGCGCACCTCCCAGGACGCGCTGCGCTTGATCCGGACCAGAGCAGCCGACGTGTGGTCGATGAAACTCACCAAAGTCGGCGGCTTCCGCCGGGCCCGTGACCTCGTCGCTCTCGGCGCAGCCGCCGGAGTCCCCTGCCACGCAGGGACATCCATCGAAACCGGGCTGGGCACCGCTGCCTCGCTCCAGCTGGCCTGCGCCGCGCCCGGAATCACCTGGGGCAGCGAACTGTTCGGGCCCCTGCTGTTCGCCGAAGACATCATCGCCGAGCCTCTGCGCTTCGCCGCCGGACACCTGCACGTGCCCACCGGCCCGGGCCTGGGCGTCACCGTCGACCCGGAAGCAGTCCGCGCCCTCCGGCGCCGCGGACTCACTCGCGACTGACCCCCGCATCAGACCAGGAGGAAAAATGCTGTTCCACGTTCGGATGGACGTCGCGATCCCGCACGAGCTGGACTCGGCAACCCGAGCCGACCTCGTCGCGCGGGAGAAAGCACGAGCCGAAGAGATCCAGAGCACCGGGACATGGCCCGAACTATGGCGAATCGTCGGCGAATACGCGAACATCAGCATCTTCGACGTCGAAGACAACGACGCGCTCCACACCCTGCTCTCGAGCCTGCCGCTCTTTCCCTACATGAAAATCAAAGTGACGCCGCTCGCGGCGCACCCCTCGAAAGCCGGCTGACCGGACGCCGAGCAGCCTGCCGCCACGGAGCATCTCGCTTCGGCCTAGCGCCCGCTCCGATCGCACGAACGAAGGCGGACTCGGCGACGCACGCTGTTCGCCGGGGACCCGCGCAGGACCTCAGACCACCGGCGCCGGTCGACGAACTGCCGGCCGGAGCGCAGCGGCTGGAGAACCTTCGGAACGGGCGGTTTCTGCCGAACGGGCTCTGCAGCGCAGCGACAGCTTGGCGCACGGGCCGGACTGCACGGCGGCTCCGGTCGCCGGGCCGGTTCAGACACCCGTGTTCTCCGGGGAGTGCGCGGGCAACGTCCGGAGGCGAAACGAGAAGAGGGCCGACGAACTCATGTTCGTCAACCTGATCCTCCGGTGTCGCGCGGGCGACCGGTTGAAGCCGGTCGCCCGCGCGACGCCTACCTGCGCGTGGTCGAGGATCGCTACGACGGGCCTGCCGGCTGCGGAGCGCAGCTGATCTCGACCGGTGCCGCGTGCAGCCCTGCGACCTGCGTCGGCCAGTGTCCGCAGGCGGCCGACGGAGCGGCCGACTAGGACTTCCGCCAATCGGTCGCAAAATCCGCGCGCAGCCGGCCCGAGGCGAACAGATACGAGCTGCGGGCGATCTCGGTGACGGTGTGCAGCTCGTCGCCATCACGCGGGCCGTAGACCATGACCATGCCTGGCGGGAGGCGCACGCCGGCGAGGGGATGCGCCAGCGCCCAGCCCTTCGCTACGGCATCGGCGGCCAAGACCAATGGAAGGGCGAGATGCATCGAACCGTCGAAGGCGGGGTGAAGATGCGCGAACTCTCCAGCCGAGGGAACGAGGAAAGCCGATTCCGGGCCTCTCCGCTCTTCGAGCACGAAGCCGCGCGCACCCGGCACCGAGACCTCAGACTGCTGCGTTGTGACCCCCGGCAGCCCGGCAAGAGTCGCGAACAGCTGTTCCTGCAATGTCGCCGGAGCATTCTGCGATACCTGCTGTTGAGGGATCGAGGTCGTCACTTCGGGTCGCCGGCCCACTCGTGCCGCCAAGGCACCCGCCGGCAGTGTGGGCCAGCGCGCCGAGCGAGACTCCGCTGGGTTCGGTGCCAGGCCGCTGGTTTTGATGAACAGGAAGCGTTCCCGGACCCATCCGGCGAGATTCCGGAGCTGCTCTTCGGTGATCGAGTGCCCGGTCGCGTCCCGCCGGGCGACGGTCGGCGCGCCTGACTCCCCCGTCAGATATGCCCATGTCCTCGCGAGCAGCTCCGCGGGAATCACAGTGTCGCGGGCGCCGAGTGCGAGGAACACCGGGAGGCCGGCCAAGCGCGCCGGCGTGGCCGGCATTCCCGCATCGAACGGCATCGTTCCCGACAGGATCGCCGCGCCGGCGAACCGCCCGGGTTCGTCCAAGATCAAGCCGCCGGCGAACGCGGCTCCGCCACTGAATCCCGCGAGCACCACCGGACGCTCTCTCGGCACGGCCGAGTCCAGCCAGCCGCGGAACCAGTCCGTAGTGGAGCGCAGCGACGCGGCGACTGGCCGACCGATGCCGCGGTTCGCGAACCACGCGTAGCCGCCTCCTTCCACGATCGGTGCACGAACGGCTGCGTAGCCGAATTCGGGCGGAAGATGGTCGGCGAGCGAAATGATGTCTCGTTCATGCGAACCCCGGCCGTGGAGAAGAACGACCAGCGGGGCTTCTTCATCGTCGTTTCCGCTGGTGACTACGACCGGCTCGCCGTATTGCGACGAGGCGGAAGTCACGACGCCTCCCCGAACACGCCGCCTCCGACGGACTCCGCGGTAGCCACTCCGCTCCAGACAGCGACCTCCCTGCTGAGATCGAGCGGGCCCACGGGCGCCTCGCTCTCATAGGCCCCCCATTCCTCTCGCGGCATCATCCACATCACCTCGAATTCGTTGCCATCGGGATCCCTGCCGTACACGCTCTTGGTCGCGCCGTGGCTCGATTCGCCCGTATAGGCGTCCAGTTCGACGAGAACCAGCCGCGCCTCCTCGAGGTCTTCGATCATGTCCACCTGCCACGCGATGTGGTACATCCCGATGGATCCCGAAACTTTCGGCAGGGCGGACGGACCGATGCCGAACAGTCCCAGATCATGATGGTTCCCCGATCGGCGAAGACGGAGGAACGCGGCATTCGCGCTCGGTTCCCGCGCGACGACGTCCATAGCAAAAGCGGCGGTCCAGAAGCGCACCGATCGCTCGAGGTCGGAAACGAACAAGACAACATGATTAGCGCGGATCGCCGGAATCGGGTCGACCATTATCTTGCCTCCGTGTCATGCAACGGCCGTGAAGAGGATCCAACGTTTTCCCTCGATCCAGTCATGGCGCAGGGCAGGCCCGCGTCCCTGAGATCGATCGGCGGGGGCCGGGTCGAAGCAGCATCGAGCAACTGCCACAGCAGGCGGTCATGACGAGAAGAAGGCTCCCACTCCGGCGAGTCCTTCGGTCGGGGTGGTGCCGAATGAGGCGAACTGGTCTGATCCAACTTGTCCCTCCGCGACTGTGCGTCCTGTCCGCGAGTTGAAATCGCCGAACCCGGCAGCGTGGTAAACGAGCGGGAGCCTGTCGTTGAAACGGGCAGAATCGACGTGTCCGACGAAGATCGAGTGCGTACCGCCGGCGAGGCGTTCCCGCACGGTGCATTCAAAACTTGCGACGGTCCCCTTGAGCACCGGGATCCCCGTTCGCGAGAACTCGATGTCCACCCCGTCGAATTTGTCCGCTGCCGGACGTGCAAACCGCCGCGCGATACGTTCCTGGTAATCGGCCAGCACGTTGACGACGAACTTCCCGCTGCTGGCCACGGCTTGTTCGGTCGGCACCCTGCGATTGATGCAGACAAGCAACGAGGGCGGTTCCAGGCTCAGCGACGTCATGGCGCTGAGCGTCATGCCGTATGTTCGATCTCCCGTTCGCGCGGTGACGACAGTGACGCCGGTGGCGAAGCGGCTAATCGCACGGCGGAAGTCCGGTTCGTCCATGACGCCTCCTCATGCTGCACCCGCTCAGTCAGCGAGATTTCATCAGCATCGGGCAAGGGCGTGAAGGAGCCCGAAATACCGGGTTTCGTCTCGTCAGCGGCGCAGGTCCCGCAGCAGGCAGACCGTCGTATGGTCCGGGCTCGTTCCCAATTCGCGCATCGCGTCCTCGCAACGGCGGTACGCGGCGAGCACGCCGTCGGGATCGCCGCTGGCGTCGGCCAGCCGCATGGCCAAACGCCACATCGACTCGCGGTAAGGGTCCGCCCGCAGAACCAGGTTCGACTCGATCGACGCGGTCTGGTGGTCCCCCCCGTTCAGAGCGAGTTCGGCGACCGAGCATCGAACGTCGAGGACTGCCGAATCGAGGTCACGGCGTCGCTCCTCCGCCCAGGGGCTCTCGACGCCGGCCGCGAACGAGCCGCCTTCCGTCATGGCGAGTGCCGACCTGAGAGCCTCGTATCGGGGGCGCGGCGGGAGGTCGGCGGCCTCGGCAACCGTGCGTTTGAACTGTGCCGATTCCGTCCGCACCCGCAACGTCGACGACAGCCGGACCACGCCGTCCGCTACCACGACGCTGTCTTCGTCGGGCAGGACCTGCCTCAGCCAGCGCACCGCCTGCCGCAAATAGGAGGTCGCCGACTCGTCGCTGCGGCCGCCGAACAACGCCCTGAGAAGCTGTTCGCGGGTCGCGCTGTGGCCGGGACGGTGCGCCAGGAATGCCAGCAGCTCGGCGCTTTTCTTGATCTGCGGCCTGACGACGCTGCCGTCCACGTTGATGTCGATCCCGCCGAACTCGGCGATGTCCACCGACGCGCCCACATAGCAGTTCAGCTCGACGTCGCGCGCGATCAACAAGCGGCCCAGCTGATGCCATGCCGACTCGGACGACCTCTCGGCGTCGAGACGTCGCGACAACGTCGCGGGGAACATCGCCATCGCGCCGAGCAACGAATGGTTGGAGCCCTGCAACTGCGCCGCTTGCAGAGCGACGTCCATCGCATCGTCCGCAGCGGTTTCGTTCCCCGCCCGCCATTCGGCCTCGGCCAGGTACACCGCGGCCGCTGGCAGCATCAGCACCCGTTCGCTGTGCCGCATGCTCGCGACGGCATGACGGAGGGTGACGACAGCTCGAGCGACGTCGTCCTGCAGCAGGTAGCTGAACCCGAGCCAGGTGTCGGCCTGCTCCACGATGAAGCCGTAGGCACCGCCGACAGGATGCCGTCGGACCCCGAGCAGCACGGACTGAGCGGCAGCTGGATCCTTGTTCAGCAGCAGCTCCAGCTCGGCCTGAATGAGGTAGCTGAAGGCTTCGAGCATCGAGCTTCCGCTGGCCCGGATCTGTTCGCGGCCGGTCAGGAGAAGGCGCCAAGCGTCCTCACGCCGGCCTTGTTCCCGGCACAGCTGGACGCTCAACACGGCGTTCAGCCAGGCGCCACCAGGCGAGCCGGACGCACGTTCCTGTTCGTACAGGGCCGCCGCCTGGCCGATCTGCCCCATTGCAAGCCGCGCGCCGAGTTGCCAAGGGCGCGCGGCGATCACCGCCCAGGGCGAAGCAGGTTCCTCGAGCAGAAGTGCGAGTCGGCCACGGTAATAGTGCGTTCGCATGATCAACGCGTCGAGAGGCCCGCCGCTCAGCGGGATGTTGCGGTCGCCGGCGACCGCGCCGGCCGCTCCCTCGTCGAGCATCGTCATGCAGTACCGAGCTGCGTCGACTTCGGGTCCCGGTTTCGCGACCTCCAGGACCTCCTGGATGTCGCTGGTCCGCCCCGCGTGGAAATAACACCATGCGAGCGCGGCGGCCATTCGGCTCGACGACCGGGCGAGCTCGTCCCGCAGCCCCTGCGCGGCGAGACGGTCCGCCACGGCGAGACCGCCTCTGTAGTTCTCGGTCACGAGATCCATCATCAGCTCCGCTGCGGGGAGCGCGGTCGTCCCTTCGGTCTCCAATGCGCTGAACCGAGTCAGCCACCGCCTGGCGACGGCAAAGTCGCCCCGGTCCATGACCGCCTCGATGGCATACTCCGCGTGCGTCAACGCTTCGTCGAGCAGCCCGGCTTTGAGAAGTTCCTCGGCAGCCTCTTCGTGGCGCTCTGCCACGGCGAGGATCGCCGCGTGCCTCCGGTAGATCTCCTGGACCTCCACGCTGCTGCGGCGTCCTAGCAGTTTGAGGAGGTACTCCCGAAAACGCGGGTGGCACCGCAGCACGACCTCGTCCTCGTGCTCCCAGAGGGCGGGCAGGTGCGCGCTTTGCAGAGCGTGCAGGTGTCCCGCCGCGGAATGCAACCCGAGCGCGGTCGCCGCGTCCTCGGTGACCTCGTGCAGTACGGAGGTGCACACGAGGAAGTCTCGTTGTTCCGGCGTCAGCTGGTCCAGTATGTGCAGAGACAGGTACCCGTACAGCGGGTCAGCCTCGCCGCTGAGCCCTCTCGTGTGCGCTTGCGAGCGCCACGCCTCGAAGAGCACCCCGGCGACCCAGCCTCCGGTCACCGCGACGGCATGGCGGACGTCGACTTCCCCCCGGCCGAGCAGGTTCAACGCCTCCGCCGCCTCCTCCGGCGTGAACGCGAGGGTGCGCTCGTCCAAGCCCAGCATCATCGTGTCCGGGAAGGACCGGAGCGGGAGCTCGCGGCGGCTCAGCAGAATCATGCGCGCGCCGACCGGGAGATACTGGGCGAATCTGCCGATCACGGCCAAGGCTTCGTCCGAGTCGATGATCCGTTCGACGTCGTCCAGAACGATCATGGTCGGCTTGCCGGCCATCGAGTCGGCGAGCAGGCCGGCCGCTTCCAGATGCGTCAGCCCGGCGAGCAGAGCGGCGCCGACGATGTCCGCCGGTGCGACCTCGGCAGCCGACAGCGCGGCTTGCAGATAGGTCAGCAACCGGCCAGGAGCGCCGTCTGTGTCGTCCACGGAGAGCCAGGCGACAGCGCCGTCGAAGCGGTCGAGGGCGTGCCGAACAGCCGTGGTCTTCCCCGCTCCGGCCGTGGCGTACACGCACACGACCGGGTTGCGGTCGAGCAGCTCGAACAGCAATTCGTCGATACGCGGGCGGCGAACAGCCGATGCCTGCAGGATCGGCGGGGTGACCTTGCTCCGGATGACTCTCGGCGGCTGAGACTGGCGCAGGTCGCCCCTCGGCACAGTGCCCGCGTCCGCTGAGTGCACGGTGCCGCGCCGGTCCGGCTTCGATGTCATCGCTCACCCCGTCGCGGTCGCTTCATTGTATGGTGCCGAACCGGGCAGGCCGGCCCGGAAACGGGTGGGTCCGGGACCGCCGCAGACGGTCCCGGACCTCCCATTCTTCGCGAAATACCGACCGGTCAGGAGGCGGCTACCACTGCGGGGAAGGACAACGACTGCCCAGGCAGGAACTTCATCCCAGCCGCGAAGTCGAGGCCGTAGCGCCCCTGCAGCTCGACGAGCAGCAACGCCATCCGCTCCAGCGTCCCGGCGTTGCCGAGCCCACCGGCGTCGATCGGACGCAGCCCCGCTGAACCGATCAACTTCGCAACCTGGGCCTTCTCCGAGTCGTGGTCGGAAGCGAGGAAGACATCCACCTCGGTTCCGCTGAACGACTTGCCCTGCAGCGTCGGCGCCAGTGTCGTGTTGAACGCCTTCACCAGGGCGGATCCGTCGAGACGACGCTGCAGCTCCAGGCCGGCGCTGTTGCCGTGGTCGGTGATCAAGCCGTCGAACGTCGCATTGAACGGATTCGAGATGTCCACGACGATCTTGCCGCGCAGCACGTCGCTGAGATCCACGGCGATCCTGGTCGATACCGCGTACCAGGTGGCGAGCACGACGACGTCGGTTCCTCGGGCGGCGGCCTCGGCCGTGGGAACAGCACTGACCTTGCCCGGCCCGCGCGAAGCCAGCTCCTGTGCCGCGGCCTCGGACTTCCGAGGGTCCGAACCCGCGACGTACACGTCGTGTCCGCCGTCTGCGAAAAGGCCGGCGATCGCCTTGCCCATGCTGCCGGTCCCGATAATGCCGATACTCACTGCCGGTTCTCGCTTTCTTCGTGTTGACCCTGTCCAGAGTCGGGGAATCTTCATGATGTTGACGCCAGCCCGGTCAGGCCTCGCCGATCTGCTTCCACGCCGGCCATGCCGGATCGGTCCAGCCGTCGAGGTCGTACTCGCTCATGCACTGGTCGACCATCGACCGGAAGTAGGCGTTGCTGCCGACCGCCTCGCCGGTGTGGAACGTCTCCACGCGGTTTCCCTCGTAGCTCCCGGAGAAGTTCCGCTCGTGGACCTCGGCTCGACCGCCGAACTCGGTAGCGAACTCGTCCCACACCAGGCGGATGAGCTTGACCCGTTGTTCGGCGGAGATCTCCGCCCCGTTCCAGTACTTGTCCAGCCAATGGCGGGTAGCCGGGTTCTTGAAGTCCTTCGCAGAGGAAGGAATCTGAATGAAACCGCCCGCCATCACGTTATGGAAGATCGTTCGGATGCGCGAGAACATGTCGCCGTAGATGTTTCGCCATTGCAGGGCGTAATGGACGTTCGGATGCACGTACGGCCCGCCGCCCACGGCCGGATTCGGCTCGGCCGCCATCGCCGTCGCCAGCGCCCAGAGATTGTGCCGCATCCCCAGGACCTCGCCGATCTGCGCCTGCACGCCCCGGAACGCCGACACCTTGTTCATCTCGGTCACCTTGAGCAGAAGACCGCACAGGAAGTCGAGTTTCACCGCGGTGCGCGTACAGGCGTGGAAGATGAACCGCTGGGCGAAACCGCGCGGGAACAACCCGTTGACGACCTCCGGGTTGCGGTAGACCGTGACGTTCTCCCATGGAATGAACACGTCGTCAAGAATCACCGAGTAGTCGGACTCGTCGAACCTGCTCGAGAGCGGGTAGTCGAACGGCGTTCCGATCTTCTTTGCCATGTATTCGTAGGAGTAGCGCCCGATCAACTTCACGCCCGGGGCGTCGAACGGGACGAAGAACCCGAGTGCGAAATCCTTGTCGTCGACGCCGAGCCCGGCCGCGGGGACATACTGGCTGACGTAGGTGACCTGGCTGAACGCGGCTCCGGTGGAGATCATCCGCGCACCGCGGACCACGATTCCGTCATCTCGTTCCTTGACGACGTGCATGTACGTGTCGCGCTGGTCGGCGATCGACCGCGTCCGGTCCGAAGAGGGGTTGAGCAGGCTCAGGTTCACGAACATCACGTCGTCCGTGGTCTTCTCGTACCACTTCCGCACATTGCCCGCGAAATCCCCGTAGAAGTCCGCGTCGGCGGCCAGCGCCGCGACGAGGCCCGCCTTGTAGTCCGGCCCACGAGACAGACTTCCGTAGCTCATCCGAGCCCACTCCGCGATGGCGTCTCGCGACTCGAAGAGGTCCTCCGAGGTTGTCGCCATCTTGTAGAACTTGTGCGAACGCGTACCGCGTTCGGTCACGAAGGTCAGCTTGTCCTGCTTGGCAGGGTCATGCAGCGCGTCGTACATCCGGGCCACGGAGTGGGCCGTCGTGGTGAACGCTGGGTGGGTCGTGACGTCGTCTACCTGCTCACCCTCGAAGTAGAAGACGCGCCCATCTCGCAGGGTCTCCAGGTACTCGGCACCGGTCGGCGGCGGCTTCACACCGTTGGGCGAAGGCGTCGTCACTGCTGGCGCCGACGCTTCACCGGCACGGTCCTCGGTCGTAGTCATGTGCTGTTGCCTCCAAGATCCACCACGTCTCCCTTGACGAAGCTCGTCGACGCAGAGTCTTCAAGCGGCGTAAATGAAGGCGAAAAGTAAGCCCTCGCCTGCAGCGCACCGGCCATTTCGGCCAGGTTTCGCCGGCCCGGGTTTGCTCCTCAGCGATCAAGCGGCACGCCAGAGCAGCGGACGTTTCGATGCCGCCAGGGGCCGATCTGGGGACGGGTGCCGCACTGGAGACAAGGAGGTCTCGCGATGCGCGGTCCGAGCGAGCCGCGGCGGGTGCAAACATGCCCTTCCGAGGCGGGCGCGTCGAAGTCGGTTGTCGATGCGGGGCACCAGCGGTGCGCGGCGGCAGCGGCGGCAGCGGAGTTCCCGCGCAGTGAAGCCTCGCCGCTTGTCAATTCCGCCTGACGCCGAGACGTATCGAATCTGCGCCACCTCGTCCTCGAACCGACGCTGCGTTGATCTGCCCAGGAGGCAGCCGTGCCGATCAAAGCTCGCCCAAGAGACAGCCGTCCGGCCCGCGCGGAGGCGTGGCCGGGTCCCGCACAGTCCAGCCCGACCTGGATCGGTCTGGACTCCGTCCCCGAAGATTGCGGCCCGACCGTCGTCACCATGGGCGTGTTCGACGGTGTCCACCGAGGTCATGCCCGGCTGATCGAGCGGGCGGTCAGCCTGGGACGGCAGAGCGGGCTGCCGGTAGTCCTCACGACGTTCGATCCGCATCCGGCATCAGTCGTCGGGCAGCGGCGGGACACCTCGCTGCTCACGACCCTGGAACGCCGGGCAGCGCTGGCGACCGACCTGGGGTGTGCGGCTGTCCTGGTCCTCCCGTTCGACCAGGTCATGGCACAGACCTCGCCCGAAGATTTCGCCGCGGCTGTATTCGACAAGGCCCTGTCGGCGCGCGCCGTCCTCGTCGGTGCCCGCTTTCGCTTCGGACACCGAGGGGCAGGAGACATCGCGCGGCTCAAAGACCTCGGCGCCTGTCACGGCTTCGCAGCGCACGAGGTCGAGCTGCGCCCGGGCTGCTCGTCGACACGGGTCCGGGAACTCCTCGGCAAGGGCGACGTACGCGGCGCAGCACGGGTTCTCGGCCGCCCCCACCGCGCGAGTGTGTGCGGCAAGCCTGAATGTCGCTGTGCCCCGGAGAAACTGCCAGCACCCGGCACCTACGTCGTCGATGTCAACGGCGTGCGCAGGGGCACCGCGACGATCGGTAAAGAGGGAGGAATCTCCCTGGACGGTCGTACGGCCGTGGCCATCCCGACAACGGTCGACTTCATTTCCCGCGCTGATCCGGGAAGGGATCGCGCGGCGGTTCCGGACCTGAGCGCGATCGCCTGACCTGCTCGTAGATTTCGGGCCGTGGCAGATCCGTCGGGAAACGACGCCACAGGTTCTCTGTCGACGGTAGGTTTCAGCGGATGTTCGACGTGGTGCGCTCCAGCCACGGCATCGACGACTGCCCGGAACTCGCCCAGCGGCTGTCGATCGATTCCTCGATCGCGCGTGCGCACCAGCACACCGCGGGCGGGGCACCCGCGATCCTTGATCCGGCAGGTTCTGCCGGGCCGGTCACAACGAGAGTCGGGGGCGGGCCGACGGCCCGCCGGTGTCGGCCCGACCGCCGAGGTAGAGCCGAGCCGCGAGGTGCACCCCGACCGCTCGCGGCGTGCCGGTCGGGTCGCCGCCGAGAGCTGAGAAAGCCCTTGCCAACCTCTGGTAGAGCGCTTGTCGCTGCAGATTGAGCCGGCGAGCGGTCTCCGTCTTCTGGCAGCCGGCGGCGAAGTAGGTCGCGAGTGTCTCGAGCAGGACCGCGGCGCGCGGCGCGCCCAGCGCGAGGACCGGGCCGAGGTGGTCCTCGATGAAATCGCCGAGCACCGACGCGGATCCGATGCGGTGCGCCAGCAGCTCGACTCCGATCGCCGCCGTGTCCAGAACCCGTTGCGGCCACAGTAATTCGTCGGCGATTTCCACGCTGCGCTCGGCCTCGGCGAGCGTGTGCGGGAATCGGGCTGCCGCACGGGCGGAGGGGCCGACGCCGACCCGGAGCCGCCCGAGCCGGCCGGTGCCGGTCAGGTCGGCGATGAGCGCCCGGCGCTGCGTCTCCGCGGACGCGGTCGGTAGCACGACGAGACCGGACAACGTCCCGTCCTCCACAGTCGCCAGCACCTGCCGGCCGTGCTGGCGCAGGACGGAGTCGAGCGCGCCGAGCGCGGGCAGATCGCCGTCGCCGGTCGCCGAGACCCCCACCGCACACGATGTTTCCGGAACCCCGGCAGCATGCGCGAGTACAGCGATGTGCTCCGGCCTCGTATCGGCTGCGCGCACCGAGCGCAGGAGTTCGCGAACAGCGCGGTCTTCCGCGGTCACCGCACCGGATCGGGCCAGTGCCAGCGCCAGGATCTGCGGCGCCCGCTCGAGGGCCGCGCGGACGACGACCGGGTCGGTCTCGGCGTCCGGAACCACGACCAGCCGGGCGACGCTCATCCCGTGCACGGAGATCGGGACCTCCGATGCCGCATCGGCGTCGGCGCGGTACCCGGACGGGCCGGTTGTCGAGCCCAGGGTCCGGCCGGCCAGGTCGAGCAGGCTGATCTCGCAGGCAGTGGCGTCGCCGAGCGCGGCCATCAGTTCCCGCGGCCCGCCCCCATCCGCCAGCACCTGGGACAACAGATGGGAGAGGGCATCGGCTGCCCGCAATCCGCGCACCGATTCGTTGACCAGCATGCCGTTGATCTCTTCGGTGACGCCGACGAACGGCACCACCTGGCGCAGTTCGATCACCGGCAGCCCCAAGGCGGCGGCCTCGTGGAGCAGTTCCTCAGGTATGGCCGGCAACTCGGCACCGGTTTCGATGGCAAGCCCGGCGATGCCGCGCGCGGCGAGCTCCCGCGCGTAACGGCGCCGGCCGTCTCCGTCCGCTGCGGCGAGGACCACGCCGCCGGTCAACAGCAATTCGCCGCCGCGCAGCAGGTGGGCGATCTCCAGGACCTCGCTGGAGTGCACCCAGCGAACGGGCCGGTCGAGCGCGTCCTGGCCGGCGCGGACGACCGGTGTCGCTCGGGACAGGGCCGGGCTCGACAACACCTCCCGCAGCGAGAGCGTCATTCTGTCACTCCTTAACGGTCGAACTGCTTACACAATGACCATAGACCGCGACGGTGACCCGGATCACTCTGTCTTCCGAGGGACCGGCAGTCCACTGGAGGCGATCAGATGAAGAACACTCAGCCCGATGCCAGCATCGCTGAGCTCGAACAGGTGCTGCAGCCGATCCCGGAGACGGCCCGCACCAGCAGAGTGTCCGGCCAGTTCTGGATCTGGGCCGGAGCGAACATCGCTCCGATCAACTGGGTGCTCGGCGCGCTCGGCATCGGCCTCGGCCTCGGCCTGCGCGACACGCTGATCGTGCTGGTCGCCGGCAATCTGGTCGGGATGGCGCTGTTCGGCCTGTTCGTGCTGCTCGGGCAGCGCACCGGAGCCACCGCGATGATCCTCGGACGGGCCGCCTTCGGCCGTCGCGGCAACTATCTTCCGGCGGCCGTCCAGGCGTGCCTCGCGGTCGGCTGGTGCGCGGTGAACACATGGATCATCCTCGATCTGGTCATGGCGCTGCTCGGCAAGCTCGGGCTGGTCGACCCCGCGGCGCCCAATATCGTCGCCCGCATCGTGGTCGCCGGCCTGATCATGGCGGTGCAGGTGGCGATCGCGTGGCTCGGCTACCGCGTCATCGCGGCGTTCGAACGGTGGACGGTGCCGCCGACCCTGCTCGTCCTGATCGCGATGTCCGTGGTCGCCTGGACCCACCTGCACGTCAACTGGTCCTACGCCGGCGCCCCGGGGCACGTGCTGACCGGCGGCGCCCGCCTGGCCGCGATGACCGGCGTCATGACGGCGATCGGAATCGGCTGGGGAATCACCTGGTTCACTTATGCTGCGGACTACTCCCGTTTCGTCAGCCGCACAGTGCCCCGGCGCAGGCTCTACCTGGCAAGCGTGCTCGGCCAGTTCGTCCCGGTCGTCTGGCTAGGCGTGCTCGGGGCCAGTCTCGCCACCGCCAGCGGACAGATCGACCCCGGCAAGCTGATCGTCGACAACTACGGCCGGCTCGCGCTGCCCGTGCTGTTTCTGGTGATCCACGGGCCGATCGCGACCAACATCCTCAACATCTACACCTTCACCGTCGCCGCGCAGGCGATGGACGTGAAGGTCGACCGACGCAAACTCAGCGTGTTCGTCGGAGTGTTCGCCTTCCTCGCGGTCATCTTCTTCGTCTTCCAATCCAGCATCGCGACCGTGCTGGACACCTGGCTTTCCGGAATCGTCGCCTGGATCGCGGCCTGGGGCGGCATCATGCTCGTGCACTACTTCCGGCTGGAACGCAATGCCGCGCATACGGAACGGTTGTTCGACCCGGTGGGCGGCAAGCGGCTTCCGGACATCAACTGGGCAACCATCGCGGCCTTCGTGACCAGCATGGTCGCGACCTGGTTGTTCATGTACGGCAGCACTCCCGCATTGCAGGGGCCGGTGGCTGCCGCCCTCGGTGGGGTGGACCTGTCCTGGCTCGCCGGCGGTGCCGTCGCGGCCGCCCTCTACACAGTCCTGGCGCCGAAGGCGCACCGGCAGTCCCTCGCGGCGGCGTCGGTCACGACTTCCGCCCAGCCGGCCAGCGCATCGGCCGAGCCGCCGACAGGCAAGTGACCCATCAGTCGCGCCGAACACCATCGTCCGCTTCAGACGCATCGCCACGAGGAGGCCACACGCATGACGAATGCTGTTCCGCCCAAAGGATTCCGGCTGTTCGACTGGCCCCCGGGACGCACCGCGGCCGCAGCGTTCACCTTCGACGTCGACGCCGAATCCTGCCTTCTCGCCCACGACCCGACGGCGACCAGCCGAATGTCGCTGATGTCCCATCAAAGCTACGGCGCGCGAGTCGGAGTCGCCCGGCTGCTGCGGATCCTGGACCGGCAGGAGGTGCGCGCGACGTTCTTCGTGCCGGGCTTCACCGCCGAATGCTACCCGGACGTGGTGCGCGCCATCGCCGACGGCGGACACGAGATCGGCCATCATGGCTACCTGCACGAACAAATGCGCAACATCGACGCCGAAACCGAGGCCGGTTACCTCGACCGGGGGCTCGACGCGCTGGACCGGATCGCCGGGGTCCGCCCGACCGGATACCGCGCGCCGTGGTGGGAACTGAACTGGCACTCCGCGGAACTGCTGCGGCAACGCGGTTTCCGTTACGACTCCAGCCTGCTCGACGGCGATGCGCCCTACCGGTTCCTCGTCACCCCGGACGAACCCGGCACGCTCATCGAGATCCCCGTCGACTGGGCCCTCGACGACTGGGAGCAGTACGCCTTCTACCCGGGCTGGACCGGGAGCGGCGTCATCGAAAGCCCCGCCAAAGTCAGCGAGATGTGGTCGCTCGAGGCCGTCGCGCAGCACCGGGAGGGCGGCTGTTTCGTCCTGACCAACCATCCCTTCCTCTCCGGACGCCCCTCTCGGGCGGCGGCCCTGGAGGAGCTGATCGAGACCGTCAAGGCCCTGCCCGGAATGTGGGTCGCGCCGCTGGAGGAGATCGCCGAGCACGCCGAGCGGGTGTGCACCGAAACGATCACTCACACCCGGTTCGACGTGTCGCACATCCCGCAGCTGCACATCCAGCGCACTCCCCCGGCAGCGCCCGACCGTCCCCAGCCGATCAAGCACCGGCCGAGCCGACCGGCGTGACCGCGCCAGTCCGCACAGCTGACCCGAAGATCCCGACCGCACAGAAACGAGGCGACACGATGACCGAACGTCTGAAAGAAATCCGCAACGGCGCCAAGGTCACCCCGACGTTTTCCGCCAACGAGATGGACCGACGGATCACCCTGCTCCGCAAGCACATGGCCGAGTCCGACATCGACGCAGTGCTGTTCACCAGCTACCACAACATCAATTACTACAGCGACTTCCTGTATACCGCGTTCGGCCGCAACTACGGGCTGATCATCACCGTCGACGGCCATATCAGCGTCTCCGCGAACATCGACGCCGGACAGCCCTGGCGGCGCAGTTTCGGCGACAACATCGTCTACACCGACTGGCGCCGCGACAACTTCCCGCACGCGGTGACCACCGCGCTCGAGCGCGCCGGCTTCACCCGGGGCCGGCTCGGCCTCGAGGACGACCACATCCCGCCAACCCTGAAGGCACAGGTGTCCGATGCCCTGCCCGGAGTCGAACTGGTCGACGTCGCCGCCGCGGCGATGAGCCAGCGCATGGTCAAGTCGCGCGAGGAAATCGAGCTCATCGCACACGGCGCGCGGATCGCCGATCTCGGCGGTGCAGCGGTCGTCGAGGCCGTGCGCGCCGGCGTCCCGGAATACGAAGTCGCGCTAGCCGGCACCCAGGCGATGGTGCACGAGATCGCGGAAACCTTCCCACACGCCGAACTCCGGGACACCTGGGTGTGGTTCCAGTCCGGCATCAACACCGACGGAGCCCACAACTGGCCTACGACACGACGCGTCCAGGACGGCGACATCCTTTCGCTGAACTGCTTCCCGATGATCGCCGGCTACTACACGGCGCTGGAACGGACCCTGTTCTACGGCGAGCCGAGCTCCGAAGCGCTGCGCTACTGGCAGATCAACACCGAGGTGCACCGGCGCGGGCTCGAACTGATCAAACCCGGGGCGGTATGCCGCGACATCGCCGCCGAACTCAACGAGGTCTACGCCGAGCACGGCCTGCTGCCCAACCGGACCTTCGGCTACGGGCACTCCTTCGGCGTGCTGTGCCACTACTACGGACGCGAGGCAGGACTCGAACTCCGCGAAGACATCGACACCGCGCTGCGACCGGGCATGGTCGTCTCGATGGAACCGATGATCACGATCCCGGAAGGCGAGCCGGGCGCCGGCGGCTACCGGGAGCACGACATCATGGTGGTGACCGACTCCGGTGCCGAAGACATCACCGGCTTCCCGTACGGACCGGAACACAACATCATCCGACGATGACGCCCGGCGACGAACCAGCCGCGCAGTGCCAGCAGGGCGGGTCTGGCAGCGTCCGCTGACCCCTGCGTTCGGCCGGCCGACGAGCTGCCCGCCGTTGCGCACCGCGCGGCGGGCAGCTCAGCTGCACCGATCTGACTTGCGGCGCACCTCAAGACGTCGGCCGCTTCGCACCGGATGGCTGCGCGATTCATTCGCGAGCCGGCTGCCCGGCGGCCAGCCACGAGAGAGCGGCGACGGTGAGGGCCTTGACGCCGGTGTCGAGCGTCGGCTGCAGCACCGGCGCGAATTCCGGACTGTGGTTGACCGGGACATCTCGGGCAAGCGTCCCCCCACGCTCCGCCTCAGCGTAGCGGCCCGGGTCGATCCCGCCGATTCCCCAATAGGTGAACGGGACCCCGAACGCCTGCGGAATCTGGCTCATGTCCTCGCTCGCGGTCTGCAAGTCGATCGTATGCGCGTCTGCGCCGAACGCTCCGGCGAACGCATCCGCCACCCTCCGCGTCGGTTCCTCGTCGTTCACCGTCGGCGGGAACGTCGCCAGCCGTACGAATTCCGGCTCGCGCGGCGCACCCGCGGCCTGAGCTTCCGCGCGCACGATCCGTTCGACCGCAGCAAGCACCTGCTCCCGCGACGACTGGTCGTAGGTACGCACGTTCAGCTCCAGCTCCGCCCGGTCCGGGATGACGTTCGGACCGCTACCCGCCTGGATCTTGCCCACCGTGACGACCGCCGGCGTGGTGGCCGCCAGTTCGCGCGACACGATCGTCTGCAACCGCACCACCGCCATCGCCGCCATCACAACCGGATCGATCGCCGCCTGCGGCGCGGAACCGTGCGCGCCGCGCCCGTGCAACGTGACCCGGAGGCTGTCCGCCGCCGACAGAAACGAGCCAGCACGAGTACCGACATACCCCGCTGGATACGGCAGGACGTGCTGGGCCAGCACCACGTCCGGCTTCGGCACGCGCTCGGTCAAGCCGTCGGCGATCATCGCGTCCGCGCCGTCACCGTTCTCCTCCGACGGCTGAAACAACACCATCACCGTGCCCTGCCACTCCCTGGCCCCGCGCGTCATCAACTCGGCGAAACCGACCAGGCAGGCCACGTGCACGTCGTGCCCGCACGCGTGCATGACCGGCCCCTCCACGCCGTCCGGCCCGGCCGCGACGACCTGCGAGGCATACGACAGGCCGGTCCGTTCCTCCACCGGCAGCGCGTCCATGTCCGCGCGCAGCATCACCGTCGGACCCGGCCCGTTGACCAGCACGCCCACCACTCCGGTGCCGCCGATCCCCTCCGTCACTTCGTAACCGCTTGCGCCCAGCCGCTGCGCGACCGCCGCCGCCGTACGGTGCTCGCGCAGCCCGAGCTCGGGATGCGCGTGCAGATCCCGGTACAGCTCCTCGATCCCTGAGCGAATTTCCTCCAGCGGCGCAAGAACTGCGCGAACCACGGCTTCCATGATCAAGCTCCTCCTTCTTCCGGCGGGCGTGGCCGGCTGCGCCGACCCTCGCGCAGCCGCGCTCGGGGGTGCCATTCGAGGCCCGAAGGCAAGTTCCAGTCGAATGCGAGCGCAACACCCCGGAACGCCAAGGCACCCACGACGCCGCTGACCACCCCGACCAGCGGAGCGCCCAGCTCCGAGCAAACGACCATGACCGACGCCACGGCAACCGCGACCGTCGCGTACAGGCCGTTTCGGCCCAGCACTGCCGGTACGCGGCGCAGCATGATGTCGCGCAATGCGCCGCCGCCCACTGCAGTCGTCGTCCCGAGCAGGATCGCCGGAAGCCAGCCCAGGCCGGCAGCCAGCGTTTTCTGCGCTCCGGTCACTGCCCACAACCCGACAACAGCAGCGTCCAGCGCAGTGAACACCCGATTCCACGAGCTCTCGCTGATCGTCATGACAAACGACAGCAGGGCACCGGCCATCGCCGTCGGCAAATACGCGTAATCCGTCAACGCGACCGGCGGGCCATGCTGCAGCAGCGTGTCCCGGATGACCCCGCCGCCCAGCCCGGACACCGTGCCGACGACCAGATAGCCGAACAGATCCAGCTGCTCGGCACGCGCGACCGCACCGCCCAGAATCGCACACGCGAACACCCCGGCCAGGTCCAGATAACGCGTGACCTGACCGATCGCTTCGACAGCCGCGGTCCCTGCCATGACCGACACCCTAACCGCGTTCAGCGACGATCACCGCCGCTGTCGTTCTCCGACACACTGATGGCAAACGCGGTTCCGTGACGCGCCAACTGGGCCGCGCCTGATCGCCGGCCGGATCTTCCGGCAGCAGGGGCACCATCACGACGCGCCGGTTGAGCCCGGCCCTCACCCCATCTGCTCGGCGCAGGTACCCCTTGGGGCAGGCCCAGGACACCAGGGGAGTTGTCGGCCTGACGAGAAGGTGAGTTGCCGTAGCGGACACCAGATCCTTGAGGAATGTCAGCGATGCTCCGCCGAGGGCACCGAGACGCACTAGGACCGGATCTCTCATCGCGCCGCTCTCCGGGCGTAGTTGTGCGTGCCGGCCACCCGGTCCAGCTCCGCCCCGCTCAGAGACCGCCCCGCAGCGACCTGCTGCACGTAGTACGCCCACATGTACTGCTCGGCCGTCAGCCCTTCCACTCGCCCCGGGCCGTCGAACCCCATCTCGCTGGGCCGACGAGACGGTCCGGCCATCGCTATCTCGCACAGACACGGTCTCGGAGCAAGTCTCGGTGCCGTGCTGCTTCAACGCCCGGTTCGGCAGCTCGACCGTGAACAGCAACGCCACCGGCGGGCACGCCGCGACCACCACCTGCAACGGGCTCAGCGCCGAAGCCGACCCCACGTTCGCCAACTACGACAGCCCGATCCCGAACACGAACGCCGACCACGCCACCCACCGGCCACGCTCCCGGCCAGCCCGGCGCCGCTTCCACAACTCCACCGTCGCGATCGCCAACAACCCGTCCACCAACAACGGCCAAATCGACGCAGTCGACACATCAGCACCGAACCGCAGAGCGAACTCCCGACCGTGGCGATACGACGCATACGCCGCACCGACCGCCACCAGATCCGTACAGCCGCACTGCACCCACAGGGCAAGGTTCGGGGCAACCCGGTCCCGCTGCCCGCCCATCACGACAGCGCCCCCGCCACACGACCGAGCACCGGCGAAAACCGCCAAGCTGAGCGTGGTGGACCGGTCGGCAGAGCCCGGCACTTGCGAGCCCGAGGGGAGCCCGAGCGCGCAGAAACTCGACGACAAACCACGACACCACCCGACACCGGCGACACCCCGCGCCGAGGAAAACGACCCTGCGCGGCATCACGCGACACCGCCCGAACCTTGATCAAAACGACTCTTAACCAGCGGGTTCGGGGTTCGAGTCCCTGATGGCGCACCCTCACTCCCCAGGTTCGAGAAGTTTTCGACCTGGGGATTTGTGCTGTCTGGACGAGATTCTTCCGGCTGCTGTCTGTCCATTGTGGTCTCCTGCGAGCCCGAGGGGAGCCCGAGAGCGCGAGCCCGGTGCAGCGCCCTCTTCCGCGGGATCGCGCCAGCGAGTTTCCGCGAGGCTTCGGCAAGAAGTTCCTGGGCGACGTTCGTGTAGAGGTCCATCGTCACCTTGATCGAGGAATGCCGGAGCATGTGCTGGATCACCTTGATGTCCACGCCCGCGGCCAGAGCCAGGGTCGCCGCTCCGTGCCGCAGCCCGTGCAGCGTGATCGGCGGCAGATCCGCGGCCTGAATCAGGCGAGCGAACTCGTCCGCGACGTCCGCTGGATGCAGCGGACTGCCGTCAGGGCAGGTGAAGAGCAAGTCGCTCTCCACCCAGTCGCTGCCGAGCCTCGCCTTCGCCTCGTCCTGACTGGCCAGGTGCGCCCGCAGTACCAGCACCGTGTCCGGGTCCAGCGCGACAACCCCCTCCGACGACGGGGTCTTGGGCTTGCTCTGCCCCGTTTCCCACCCGTACTGGACGATCTGGTTCGCCACCTCCAGACTCGCCGCGTCCAGGAACGTGTCCGAACGACGCTGCCCGCACGACTCGCCCCGCCGCAGCCCGGTGTACGCAATCAGATGGAACAACGGATACAGCGGATGATTCANCCCGCACGACTCGCCCCGCCGCAGCCCGGTGTACGCAATCAGATGGAACAACGGATACAGCGGATGATTCACCGCCGAATCGAGAAACTCCCCCGTCTGCTCCCCCGTCCACACCATCACCGGATACGGAACCTCTCCTGTCTCCCGCCACAGCGCGACGCGCTCTGGCGTCCACAGCTTCGGCCGCGGCCGCACCGCCGGAGGCAACTCCACCAGCTTCGCCACATTCATCAGCAACAACCCCTCATTCACCGCAGGACTCAGCATCGCCCGCAACGACTCCCTGATCCGGTGCAGCGACGACGGCCCGACCGGCCGCTGCCACTTCACCGCAGCGATCTTGCGCGGGTCGCCGCTGGCGCGGTACTCCGCGATTACCTCGTTGTGGTCCACGATCGCCTCGAACATCGCGTCCAGATGCGCCACTCGCAACCGATCCCGGCGGATCTTCCCCAGATGCGGCCGAAGATAAAGCCGCACGTGCGACTCGTAAGAGCGGTACATGTTCCGGCTCACCGTGCGCTTCTTCAACACCAGGAACGCATCGAACACCTCGTCCATGAACGGATGCTCCAGCGCTGGTGCGGCCGCCCGCACGAGCCGCCGCACCGGCTCCACCTCCGGCAACGGCTGCTTCTGCGCGATCGCCGCCGCGACAAGGTCGCCGATCTTGCGCAGCGTCTCCTCGTCGTCCTCCTCCGCGATCGCGAGCAAGTCCCGGACACGACCGAGACCAGTCTCGGCATCCGTCGCGCTCTCGTAGCCTGTGGGGTTCCAAAAGTCGCTCACCGGTGCTCACCAGCGGCTTTACGCGGCTCGTTCGTATTCGTTGATCAGGCCGCCGAGAAGCCGCTGTCGCTTGATCCGCTGAGTGTTGAGG
>NZ_SDLS01000021.1:0-184298 GCF_004522315.1 Amycolatopsis sp. CFH S0740
ACCTTCACTTAGCCAGTCCAACTTTCGGGGGCCAGTTCATTCCCTCAGGGTTCCCCTCACGTACGTTTGCCTTGCCCGGCGCGTCCTGTGCGTCGGGCAGCGGGGCGACGCGGCTTAAGTTCCTGGCATTGAAGCTGATTCCCTCAGGGCGGCCCTCACGGACTTGGCCATAGACACGAGCGAGTCCGCCGAACCGGGTCGGGTCGGCGGACTCATCGCGTGCCGTGGATCAGCTGCTCGGCTTGCCCGCCGTCTGCGGCTGAGACTTCGCGCCGTTCGCCGTCGAACCGTTCCCGTTCTTCGCGCCGTTGCCCGCCGAGCTTTCCGTCGCCCCGCCGTTCGCGGACGAGCCGTTCCCGGTCGCGCTCTTGGCAGCAGAACCGTTCTCGCCCTTCGGCTTCGGCGACGGTGCGGGCTTCGGCTCGACCGGGGCCGGCGAGGGGTCTGGCTTCGCCGGGTCGTCGCCGCCGACCAGTTTCGACGCGGCGGGCAGCACCGATTCCGACGGGAGTGCCGTCAGCAAGCCTTCGCTGCGGCCGAGGACCTCGTCGGCCAGCGCCAGGTTCTTGCGGGCCTGTTCGCGGATCTCGGCGAGCCGCTCGACCTTGCGCGTCGCCGCGGTGGTGCGCTGGGCCGCTTGCGTGGTCGCCTCGTCGAGACGGCGCTTGGCCTCCGCCGTCGCCTCCTCGACGCGGCGGGTCGCCTCCGCGGTGGCTTCCGCGATGCGGCGCTCGGCCTGGTTCTTGCTGGCCGTGCGCTGGTCGGCGATCATCTTTTCGTGCGCGGTGCGCTCGGCGGTGATCTTCGCGTCGAAATCGCGCTCGATCTTGCGGCGCTTGCGCTCGGCTTCGTTGTCGAGGAGTTCCCGGCGCTGCGCCGCCTCGACCGTCAGCCGCTGCACTTCGGCGCGGGTTTCCTTCAGTGCGGCCTCGTGCTCCGAGTGCAGCGCTTCGGCCTGCTTGTCCAGCTCCTCGACCAGGCGGTGGTATCGCTCGCGCAGCTTCGTGGACGCCTCGGTGGACGACGCCCAGTGCTTCTCCGCCGCCACCTGCGCGCGCTTGGTGATCTCCTCGGCCCGCGCGTTCGCGAGCGTGACGGTGCGCTGCATCCGCTCGTCCAGGTCCTCGAGCCGCTCCGGCGGCTTCATCAGTTCCTCGACCCGCGACTGCAGCTTCGACACCTCGCCGCGCGTCGTCTCGAGTTCGCGCGACAGCGTGGCGACCTGGGCGGCCGCCGCGTCGCGGTCGGTGATCAGCCGGTGCAGCTGGCTTTCGAGGTGGTCGAGGTACTGCCGCACCTCGGTGCGGTCGAAGCCGCGCCAGGCTTCGGTGTACTCGCGCCGCAGCGGGAGGAGGCCGTTGTCTCGCTCGGGAACCATGCCCACGACCGTACCCGCGCACCTGGCGTGCGTGCCGCCAGGAGTGGCGAATCACCGCCCCGGGTCGATTCTTCGTGTCGATCTCGCCTGAACGGCCTCACCCGCCGCGCGAAGCCGTCACTACCAGTGGAAGCCGCGGGACAGCCGGGCCAGCGCCATCGCCGCACGGGACAGGTGTTTCTCGCCCCGCCCGATCTTCAGTTTCCCGCTGCCGCCCGCCGCCGCGGAGTCCGGGAAGATCCGGAAACCCTGGTACGCGATCGCGTCGGTCAGCCCCGGCGCGAGCGTGTAGGTCAGCCCGATCGCCTGGCCCGCCGGGGTGCCGATGTGCTTCGGCCGCTGGATCAGCGCCTTCAGCACCATGTCCGCCGCCTGCTCCGGCGATTTCGTGGGGAACGCGTCGTAGATCTTCGTCGGCCGGATCATGGGCGTGCGCACGAGCGGCATGTGGATGGTGGTGAAGGTGATCCCGTCGCCGTGCGTTTCGGTCGCCGCGATCCGGGAGAAGTAGTCCAGCGCGGCCTTCGACGCGGCATAGGCGGAAAACCGCGGCGCGATTCCCTGCACGCCGATCGAGGACACGTTCACGATGTGCCCGAATTTCCGCTCCGACATGTGCGGGAGGACCGCCAGGATCAGCCGCACCGCGCCGAAGTAGTTGATCGCCATCGCGCGCTCGTAGTCGTGCATCCGGTCGTACGACAGCTTGATCGAGCGCCGGATCGAGCGGCCGGCGTTGTTCACGAGCATGTCGATCCGGCCGTGTTCGGACAGCATCGCGTCCACGGCCTTGCGCACCGAATCCTCGTCGGTGAGGTCGGCCGGGTACACCGACGCGGTGCCGCCCGCCGCGATGATCTCGTCGCGCACTTCTTCCAGTTCGTGCTGCCGCCGCGCGACCAGCAGCGGCACCCCGCCCGCCGCGGCGACCTTCAGCGCGGTCGCCCGGCCGATGCCCGACGACGCGCCGGTGATGATCACCCGGCGGCCGTCCAGTTCGCCGCGCGGACCGTGCTTGCGTGCGCGGAACGGGTCGAGGTGTTCGCGCCAGTAGCGCCACAGCGTGGGGGCGTATTCCTCGAGCCGGGGCACCTCGACGCCGCTTCCGGCCAGCGCCTTCCGCGTCTCCGCGGACGCGAACACCGACGGGAAAGCCATCGTTTCCAGCAGCACCGGCGGAATGCCGAGCCGCTCCAGCACCGCGTCGCGGGCGATGGTGAACCCGGGAATGTGCTCGCTGAGCTTGACCAGCCCGACGATTCCCTTCGACACCCTGTCGCCGAGTTGCACGGTGATCGTCGGCGCCCCGGCGGCGCGGGCGAACGCGTTGTAGACCGACACCACCGGCTGCGGTTCGGGGTTCACGAGGTGGAAGGCGCGGCCGTCGAGACCCGGCGTGGTGACCAGCTCCAGCAGGGCCTTCGCGACGTAGTCGACCGGAACCACGTTGGTGTCGCCCAGATCCGGTCCGGCGGACGGGACGTCGGGCAGCCCGGCGAGCCTGCTGATCGCGGGGAAGAGGTAGTACGGGCCGTCGATCTTGTCCATCTCGCCGGTCTGCGAATCGCCGACCACGACCGCGGGCCGGTACACCCGCCACGGCACCTCGTGCTGGTCCCGGACGAGCTTCTCGGCTTCGAATTTGGTGCGGTGGTACGGCGTGATCAGCCGCTGTCCCACGTCGAACATGTCCTCGGTGAACAGTCCTTCGTGGTCGCCCGCGACGGCGACCGACGAGACGTGGTGCAGGCACCCGGCGTTCAGGTCCGCGGCGAGGTCGATGACGTTCTGCGTACCGTCCACATTGGCCCGGATGCTGGTTTCGTCGTCGGCGGTGATGTCGTAGAGCGCGGCGAGGTGGATGACGTGGTCGACGCCGCGCAGCGTCTCCCGGTCCGCCTCGGACACTCCCATCAGCGGTTCGCCGAGGTCGCCGGTCACGAGCGTGACGCGGTCCGGATGCGGCCACGCGTCGACGAGCGCGGCCAGCTTCCCCCGCGACGACGCGCGCACCACCAGCGCGACCCGTTCCACGTCCGGCCGGGTGAGCAGCTGCCGGGTGACCTGGCGCCCGATCAACCCGGTCGCGCCTGTCACCAAGAACGTCGCCATCTCCATCACCCTCCGCCGTGCCGCCGCCTGGACCCATGGGCATTCTGCTGCATGGACGCCGCCCTGACCACAACGCGGCAGGGTGAGGTTACTCGCAAGTAACTTAGCGTCGGCACGGGGTCCCGCAGGTGGCAGCGGATTTCCGCGAACGAGAGGCCGTGCAGAAGCTGCGCGAATGGACCCCTCGCGCGGGTTCAGCGGGTCGCGAGGGGACCCCTCACTCCGGGTCCGCGATCACGACGCGGTTCTCCTCGTACCCGTCGCTCCCGCCGATCCAGCGCCCGCCGCAGGTCACCAGGACGACCCGATGCGGACCGGCCTGCCCGAAAAGATCGTCGGCGCGGCTCGGCAGATCGTTCTTGTGCACGGTGACCAGCTGCGAAATCCGGTACCGGCTCGTCTTGCCCGCGCGGTCCACGATCGTCACCACGCCGCCGATGCGCTCGCTCCACAGTTCCGAGAACGGCCCGGTCGCGCCGCGCCAGTTCACGTGGCCCGCGAACACGCTCGCGCCGCTGACCGCTTCCAGGTCCGCGCCCCACCAGGCCGCCTGGCCGATGTCCGACGGCACCGGAAGCGTGTTGCCCGGCCCGAGGTCCTGCCGCACCATCGCCGCGGTCCCGCCGCCGGGCAGCCGGATCGTGCCCGGCGCCTGCGGCCCCGGTTCCGGAGCTTGCCGATGCTCCGCGGGCGCCGCGGGCGGAGCGGCCGCCGAACTGCTGGGCGGCGGCGCCGCTGAACTGCTCGACGGCGGCGGCGCGGGAGCCAGCTGCTGCGGCGAAGCGGCCGGAACGGCGGCGGCGACCGGGGACGCGCTCCCGGCCACCACCGTCGTCGGCGGCGAACTGATCACGACCGTCGCGAGTTCCACTGCCAGCACGCTCGCCGCGCCGAGCACGAACCCGCCGACCAGCCGTCCTTTTCCGCTCATCTGCCCTTGCTGCTTTCGCTTACCGCCGCGCCGACCGCCGAGCGGCGAACCCGACCAGACCCGAACCGACGAGCACCAGCGCGGCGAGACCCGCGATGCCAGCGGTGGAGAAGCTCGTCTCGACGGTGCCCTTGGCCATCGTCACCGGCAGGTCGCCGGCGGGAATCGCGTGCGGCACTTCGTTCGGCGTGTTGGCCACAGTCAGCGCGAGTGTGCCGCCCGGCGTCAGCGATCCGCACGCGGCGGGCGGATTGTTCGGGTCGAACGCGTTGGTGTAGCCAGGCGGCGCGTTCACCTCGACCACGCAGACCTCCTGCGGGGCCAGCAGATTCTCGACAGTCGCGGTGCCGTTCTCGCCACTGGTGGTGACCACGGCGGGCTGTCCGTCGGGCCCGGTCAGCGGCTTGCCGTCCTGACTGGTGGCCGCGGTCTTGCGGTCCTTGCCGGTGACCCGCAGCGTCGCGCCGCCGATGCCCTTGCCGGTCTTGGCGTCGGTCTTGGTGACCTGCACCTTGCCCGGCTTCGCTACCGCGACGACGCCTTGGGCGGTCAGTTGCTTTTCTCCGCCGGTGCCGACGACGCTCTGGATCCCGTCCTTGGTGTTGACCGGGTTCTGCACAGTCGGCTTGTCCGCGGGCGCGGACAACGAGGCGACGAGCTTCGGCTGGTCGCCGGCCGGCGTGACCTTCACCGTGACCGTGCCGTTCGCATCGGTCTTCAGCGTCGTGTCTTTCTGCGCGGCCTGCGGAGCGGAGTTGCCCGCCGAAGAATCGGACGCCTTCTCCGTGTCTGCCTGCTTGTCCGCTTGGCCGATGGTTCCGTCGGTGGCGGTCAGCTTCACCGGAACGTCCGGGATGCCCTTGCCCTTGGAATTCTTCACCGTGACCGTCCAGGTCGCGGGCTGGCCGAGGTGCTGATCGCCCTTCGGCGCGGTGACCGACGCGGTCCACGGGCCGCGGTTCGCCTCGGCCTCGGCCTTCATCTTGGCCACGTCCTTGGCGGCTTCCGGGGTGAGGAGCTTGAAGTATTTGTCCTCGGGATAGGCCGCCTTGTTCGGGGGCGTGCCGAAGTCCGTGTCGCCGGGCGTCTGCGTTTTGGCGGTCCACGAGTGCAGCAGATGGGCGAGCGCGGCTGCCTCGTCGTCATCGGAGGTGTTGCCGTAACGCAACAGCAGGTAGGAGATGTTGCCTGCGATGTCGGGTGCCAGCGGCTTGCCCCACTTCGTCAGCAGATCTTGACCTGGTTGGTACTCCTCGTCGCTGTCCGGAGCCTTCAGGTGGAAGCTGACGCAGAACACGTCCTTGCCGCCCACCTTGTAGGAGCCGAGCCAGTCCTTGTATGTGACGCCGTCTGACTCTTTGTGCTCGATGTTTCGGCCGTGGCCGGTGACGGCGGCTGCCGAGGCCGGGGTCGCCCCCAGCGCGGTTACGGAGAGTGCGCCGAGCAGTGCGGTCGCGACCAGCCCGGTGGCCGCGCGCCAGCGAGCGCGCGGGCGTGAGATCCACCCCATGGTGTGTTGGCTCCTTCGACGTGCCTGCCGACGCCTGAACGGCGTCCTCGCAGTTCACCTGATCGAACAACTCCCCGACACGCGTTCGGTCACTTCCCGGACACGCGATGTGAAGGTTCGCGGGTCAGCGGGGGAGTTGTCTAGAGACCATCGGGTGACCTGCGGTGAACGGTCGTGACCTTCATCGCCTACGGTGGCCGTAACGGGGGTGGCCCCACCCGTGCGGGTGATGAGTAAAATCTGCTTTACCCGAACGGGAACCAGCGAGCCGCCGCGGTCGTTGAACCCGATGCAAGGTGCCATAAAGTCCAGGAGGACAGGTGCGTTCCAGCAGCAACCCGGCGTTCCGCAATCTCCCGCGCGGCGCGGCCGCGACCGGGCAGTACGGGCCGAACGTCGGCTTCGACCAGCCCTACGGCCAGCCGCAGGGCCAAGGCGGCGTCCCGGGTTACGGCCCTGGCCAGATGGGCACCGCCTCCGCCGACCGTCCGATGACGGTCGACGACGTCGTCATCAAGACCGGCATGTCGCTCGGCGTCGCGCTCGTCGTCGGCGTGCTCACGGCGATCTGGGCGCAGTCCCAGCTCGTGCGCGACTCCCTCGGCAGGCTTTCGCCGAGCGGTCCGCTCCTCGGCGCGCTGATCGGCGGGCTCGTGGTGGGCCTCGTCGTGTCGCTGGTGATCATCTTCAAGCAGAAGCCGAGCGGTCCGCTCACGCTCGTCTACTCCGGCGCCGAGGGCCTGTTCCTCGGTGCGCTCAGCGGGTTATTCGAGGTGTTCCTGCCGGGCATCGCCCTGCAGGCGCTCATCGGCACCGCGGGCGTGTTCGTCGCGATGCTGGTCGTCTACAAGACCGGCGCGGTGAAGGTCACGCCGAAGCTGACCAAGTGGATCGTCGGCGCGGTCGCAGGCGTCGCCATCCTGATGCTGGTCAACCTGGTCACCGCGCTGTTCTTCGGCTTCAACCCGCTGCGCGACGGCAGCCCGCTCGCCATCGTCTTCAGCCTGGTGGTCATCGGCATCGCCGCGTTCAGCTTCCTGCTCGACTTCGACCAGGCCGACAAGATGATCCGCGCCGGCATGCCGTCGAAGTGGGCTTGGTACGCCGCGTTCGGCCTGATGACCACGCTGGTGTGGCTGTACCTCGAGATCCTGCGTCTGCTGTCTTACCTGCGCGACTAGCCGTCGCACAGGTTTCCCGGGAAGGGGCGCTCCGCGTTACGCGGAGCGCCTTTTCTGTTTTTCTGCCGGGAAGCTCTGCGCGTCCCCGAGGCCGTCGTGTTGGATGTGCCCGGTCGGAATCTTTCTTTCGGGTTTGCGAGGCATCACGTGAGCGTTCCCCCGCACGGGCACGGACCGCAGCAGGGCTACGGACAGCAGGGCTACGGACAGCAGGGCCAGTCGCCGTTCCAGCAGCACTACGGTCCGGGCGGGATGCCGCCCCAGCAGAGCCCGAAGCGAAACTTCCCGACCAGGACCGTGGTGCTGGTCGCCGTAGCGGTGGTGATCGTGGCGGCGGGGGTCGTCATCGGCTTCCTCAAGTTCGGCAACTCGACCAGCAACACCCACGCCAGCGACTGCATGCACATCGAGAAGTCCGGCTCGACCACGACGACGAAAACCGTCGACTGCGCCGATCCGGGAGCGAACGTCAAGGTCGCGGTCGCGCGCGCCAACCGGAGCGGCACCTGCCCGCGCGGCGACTATTACCGCTACACCACCGGCGGCAAGAACCACCGCGTGCTCTGCCTCATCCCCAACGTGCAGCAAGGGGATTGCCTCGCCGGGCTCCAGACCGCCAGCACGACGTACCAGAAGGTGCCGTGCACCGATCCGCAGAAGAACGCGGAGATCGTCAAGCTCGTGCCCGGCGCGAAGGATCGTTCGGCGTGCGAGGGCAGTGGTTCGACCACTGTCCGCTGGTACTCCGACCCGGAGGAAGCCATCTGCATCAAGAGCTGACGGGCGGTACAAAGGGGCCGTCCGGACGCCCGGTTTCGGCCGTTCGTCGCACTCCGTGAGACAGGCTGCGTCCGGGGCTCACCGGGACCTAACGTGGATCGCCGCCCGCCGCCGGGCGGGCCCCGTTCATCCCCGACCCCCTCAGGAGACGTGGTGGCGACCACCGATTCCCCTGTCGACGAGCGAAAACTTCTCGACTTCCCCACTTCGTGCGCGGCTCCGGCGCCTAAACCGGAGGAGCCGGTCAAGGTCGTCCCGCTGGCCGTCGCCGCGGTGCTCGCGGTCGGGCTGACCGCCTACGTCTGGGCCGCGCACGGCGCGAAGTTCGGGGTCCTGCTCGTGCTGGGGCTGGCGCTCGGCCTCGCGCTTTTCCACTCCCGCTTCGGGTTCACGTCCGCGTGGCGGCAGCTGATCGCCGTCGGCAACGGCCAGGGCCTCCGTGCGCACACCCTCCTGCTCGGCACCGCCGCGACGCTCATCGCACTCATCTGCGGCACCGGCGCGGGCCTCTTCGGCAGCAAACCGGTGCCGGTGACGAACGTCGGGCCGATCGGGCTCGCGTTGTTCGTCGGGGCCACGTTGTTCGCGATCGGCATGCAACTCGGCGGCGCGTGCGCGTCCGGGACGCTGTTCGCGGTCGGCGCCGGGCAGTCGACGATCGTGCTGACCCTCGGCGGTTTCATCACCGGTTCGGTCCTCTACACCTGGGGCTATCCGCTGTTCACCGGCTGGCCGCAGGTGTCCGGGTTCCTGCTGTCGGACCACGTCGGCTGGTTCGGTTCGTGGGCGATCACGATCGCGGTGCTCGCCGCGATCGTCCTCGCGACCCGGGTGGTGCAGAAGCGTCGCGTGCCGCCGCCGGTCGACACTGTGCCGACCGCGCGCGGGTTCGCCCGGATCTTCCGCGGCTCCTGGCCGATCCTCGCCGGCGCGGTCGTGCTCGGCGTGCTGGCCGGCGCGGTGTACCTGGTTTCCGGCGGCATCTGGGGCGTCACGAGCGCGTTCAGCCTGTGGGGCGCGAAAATTCTCCAGGTGTTCGGACTGCACCCGGAGCAGTGGGAGTTCTGGCAGCTGAAGGCGAACGCGACGTCCCTGTCCAAGCCGATCTGGCAGGACAAGACAAGCCTCACCGACATCGGCATCATGATCGGCGCGTTCGTCGCCGCCGCGGCCGCGGGCGCGTGGAAGATCCACAGCTCGATCCCGTGGCGCACCGCGGTCGCCGCGATCCTCGGCGGAATCCTCATGGGCATCGGCGCGCGACTGGCGAACGGCTGCAATATCGGCGCGTACCTCGGCGGAATCTCCGTCGGCAGTCTGCACGGCTGGCTGTGGGGCGCGTTCGCGCTTTTCGGCACCTGGATCGGGCTGAAACTGCGGCCGTTGTTCGGTTTGGGCAACCCTGTGCGCACGGACAGTATCTGCTGAGCCGATCGGGGACTTTTCGCAGGTCATCGTGACTGCGCGAAAAGTCCCCACGCATTTCGCCCGGCAGTGAAAAAGACTGCGTCGCCGCTTTGCCGCTCGGCTAGTCTGGAGCGCGCGCAAGGGGGAACCGCCGTCGTATTGTCGCGTCGCGGGCTTGCGCATCACCACTAACAGATGGGGTTCCGCATGTCCGCACCCGCGACTCCGGCCGCGCCGGATGCCGGTGACAAACTCGATCGGGGAGTGCTGAAGGTCGCTTCCGTGGTGGTGCTCGGCGCCATCATGGCGATCCTCGACACCACCGTGGTCAACGTCGCGCTCCAGAAGCTCACCATCCAGTTCGCCACGTCCTTCGACACCATCCAGTGGGTCGCCACCGGCTACATGCTGGCCCTGGCGACGGTCATCCCGGTCACCGGATGGGCGTCCGACCGGTTCGGCACGAAGCGGCTGTACCTGCTCGCGATCGGCACCTTCCTGATCGGCTCGATGCTGGCCGGGCTCGCCTGGAACGTCGAATCGCTGATCGCGTTCCGCGTCGTGCAGGGCCTCGGCGGCGGCATGCTGATGCCCGCGGGCATGACGATCCTGACCCGCACCGCGGGCCCGCAGCGGATCGGCCGCGTGATGTCGGTGCTCGGCGTGCCGATGCTGCTCGGCCCGATGGCAGGCCCGATCCTCGGCGGCTGGCTGGTCGACTCGGTGAGCTGGCGCTGGATTTTCTACATCAACGTCCCGATCGGGCTGATCGCCTTCCTGCTCGCGCTGAAGCTGCTGCCGAAGGACGACCCGGAACCGTCCGGCCGCTTCGACTTCCTCGGCATGCTGATGGTGTCGCCCGGCCTGGCCGCGCTGATCTTCGGCGTCTCGCGGATTCCGTCCACCGGCACCGTCGGCGCGCTCGAGGTGTGGCTGCCCGCGCTGGTCGGGATCGTGCTGCTGGTCGCGTTCGTGCTGCGCGCGCGGACCGTGGAACATCCGCTGATCGACTTGAAGCTGTTCCGCAACCGGTCGTTCTCGGTCGCGATGATCACGATGGCGGTGTTCTGCGTCGGATTCTTCGGCGCGATGCTGTTGCTGCCCACGTATTTCGTGCTGGTGCGCGGCGAAAGCGCGCTGAACGCCGGTCTGCTGCTGGTGCCGCAAAGCCTAGGCGCGGTGGTGTCGATGCCGATCGCCGGACGGCTGGCGGACAAGATCGCGCCGCGCAAGATCGTGGTGCCCGGCCTGGTGCTGATCGTGGTCGGCATGATCGCTTTCACCCAGGTCACCGCGACCACGTCGTACCCGCTGCTGCTCGCCGCGCTGTTCGTCGTCGGGCTCGGCCTCGGCTGCACGATGATGCCGATCACCTCGGCCGCGCTGCAGACGTTGGAGTCCAAGGACATGGCGAAGGCCTCGACCGCGACGAACATCCTGCAGCAGACCGCGGGCGCGATCGGGTCCGCGGTGATGTCGATCATCCTGGCGGCGCTGCTCGCCGGGAAGTTCGGCGTCCCGACGAGCCAGGGCCAGCTGGTCGCCACTGCGGCGACGATGAACCCGGCCACGCACGACGCCGCGGCTGGCCTCGCGGGCGAGTCGTTCGCGACGACGTTCCTGTGGGGCACGATCCTGCTGGCGCTGTGCCTGGTGCCCGCGTTCTTCCTGCCGAAGAAGCGCGTGGTGCCCGAGGCGACGGGCTCCGACGACGTCGCTCCGCCGGTGCTGATGCACTGACCCGCACATCGAAAAGGGCCGTCCGCGAACCCCCGCGGACGGCCCTTTTTTGCGTTGCTGGGCTCAGGAAAGCCGCTCCAGCACCATCGCCATGCCCTGCCCGCCGCCGACGCACATCGTCTCGAGGCCGAACTGCTTGTCGTGGTGCTGCAGGGAGTTGATCAGCGTCGAGGTGATCCGCGCGCCGGTCATGCCGAACGGGTGGCCGACCGCGATCGCGCCGCCGTTGACGTTCAGCCGGTCGAGGTCGATGCCAAGGTCGCGGTAGGACGGGATGACCTGCGCGGCGAACGCCTCGTTGATCTCGACCAGGTCGATGTCCGAAATGGACAGACCGGCGCGGGACAGCGCCTGCTTCGACGCCTCGACCGGGCCGTAGCCCATGATCTCCGGCGACAGGCCGGTGACGCCGGTGGACACGACGCGCGCCAGCGGCGTCAGGCCCAGTTCGCGCGCCTTCGTGTCGGACATGATCACGACAGCCGCCGCGCCGTCGTTGAGCGGGCAGCAGTTGCCCGCGGTGATCCGGCCGTCGGGGCGGAAGACCGGCTTCAGCCCGGACACGCCCTCGAGCGTGACGCCCGCACGCGGCCCGTCGTCCTTCGACACGACCGTGCCGTCCGGCAGCGTGACCGGCGTGATGTCCTTGGCCCAGAAGCCGTCCGCGATGGCCTTCTCGGCGAGGTTCTGCGACCGCACGCCGAACTCGTCCATCTCCTCGCGGGTGACGCCCTTGAGCCGCGCGAGGTTCTCCGCGGTCTGGCCCATCGCGATGTAGACGTCGGGGAGCTGGCCGTTCTCGCGCGGGTCCTGCCAGCTGTCCGCGCCGGACTCGGCGGTGGCCTGGGTGCGCGCCTCGGCGTCGGCGAACAGCGGGTTGTGCGTGTCCGGCCAGGAGTCGGAGCTGCCCTTGGCGAACCGCGACACGGCCTCGACGCCCGCCGAGATGAAGACGTCGCCCTCGCCCGCCTTGATCGCGTGCAGCGCCATCCGGGTGGTCTGCAAGCTGGAGGAGCAGTACCGGGTGATGGTGCAGCCGGGCAGGTGGTCGTAGCCGAGTTCGACGGCCACCGCGCGGCCCATGTTGAAGCCGGACTCGCCGCCGGGCAGGCCGCAGCCGAGCATCAGGTCGTCGATGTCGGCGGGGTCGAGCTGAGGCACCTTGTCCAGCGCCGCGCGCACCATCTGCACGGCAAGATCGTCGGGGCGCATCCCCACCAGCGAGCCCTTCCCGGCGCGGCCGATCGGGGAACGGGCGGTGGAGACGATGACGGCTTCGGGCATGACTGACACATCCTCGGGTCGGCGGCACTAAGCGGTTGCTCACCATCTTGCCGCGTCCGGCGTCCGTCCGAAAGCCGAAGGCGACATGCACCACCTTGCTCCCGTGGGAGGATTTCCGCCGTGACCGAGCGCAACCGGGTGTTGTCCACCCGCACGATCGCGTGGTGGGGGACGGGCATCGTGCTGCTCGCGGCCGTCGCGGCGGCGTTGCTGCTGTGGCTGCTCGGCGGCGGCACCCCGGCCGATTCGTCGCGGCTCGACGCGCTGCGTACGGCCTCGAGCATCGTCGTCGGGACCGGCGGCGCGGCCGCGCTCCTGCTCGCCGCGCGGCGGCAGCGGTCCGCCGAACTGGACCTGGAACAGAAGGACCACGACGCGACCGAGCGCCGGATCACCGACATGTACGGCAAGGCCGCCGACCAGCTCGGCAGCGACAAGGCCCCGGTCCGGCTGGCCGGGCTCTACGCGCTCGAACGGCTCGCGCAAAGCCACGCTGACCAGCGGCAGACCATCGTCAACGTGCTCTGCGCGTACCTGCGGATGCCGCTGGACGGCACGGACGAAGAGGTGCAGGTCCGCAAGGCCGCGCAGCGGATCCTGATGCTGCACCTGCGTCCGGGCGGCGGCGAGGAGCCGAACGGGTCGTACTGGCCGGACATCGACCTCGACTTCTCCGGGGCCAGGCTCGTCGCGCTGACTCTCACGCACTGCAGAATCCGTTCCATCGTGTGCTACCAGACCAAATTCGAGGAATTCGCGACCTTCCGCGGCACCGAATTCCGCAGCAAAGCCGATTTCCATGAAGCGGTGTTCCGCGAACGCGCGGACTTCCGCGGCACCGTCCTCGGCGGCGGAGACGACGTATTCCGCGGCGCGAAGTTCGAGAAGCACGCGGAATTCGGGACGCACTCGGAAGCCGGGCTGGCCGGCGCGCTCGCGAAGCCCGGCTACAAACGGACCTGGCCGCCCGGCTGGACCGAAGAACCCGGCGACGACGGCTGGCTCCGGCTGGTTCCATCGGGTGTTTCGAAATAACCGCGGAACCACTAGGATCGGTGAAGAGTCAACAAGAAGAAGATGATCCCTGATTAGGAGGTGAACCGGTCATGATGGCCCTCAAGCGTTACTGCGCGGCATTGCGGGCCGGGACGGATCTCCGGGACGGGATCACGGATCGGCGTGCGGCGGCCCTCGGGCCCGTCCCGGTGTCGACGCGCGGCTTGGTGGCTGCCTGAGGTCCGCGCCGGGGGAGGCCCGACCTCGCCTGGCGCCGCCCGTGGCCCCGACGCGCACCCGGAGACCGCCCGCCGATCCCGCGCTGGCCGGTCCCGGGCCCGGCTGTTTAGGCTGGTCGCCGTGGAGTACGCAGAACACATCGTGGACCTCGTGGGCAACACCCCGCTGGTCAAGCTGAATTCGCTTACGCGGGGGCTCAAGCCGCTCGTGCTCGCCAAGGTCGAGTACGTCAACCCGGGCGGCAGCGTGAAGGACCGGATCGCGCTGCGGATGATCGAGGCCGCCGAGGCCTCCGGAGAACTGCGCCCTGGCGGCACGATCGTGGAGCCCACCTCGGGCAACACCGGGGTCGGGCTGGCCATGGTCGCCCAGCGCAAGGGCTACCAGTGCGTGTTCGTCTGCCCGGACAAGGTGAGCGAGGACAAGCGCAACGTGCTGCGCGCGTACGGCGCGCGCGTCGTCGTGTGCCCCACCGCGGTCGCGCCCGAGCACCCCGACTCGTACTACAACGTGTCCGACCGGCTCGTGCGCGAGATCGAGGGCGCCTGGAAGCCCAACCAGTACGCCAACCCGGAGAACCCGGCCAGCCACTACCACTCCACCGGCCCGGAGCTCTGGCGGCAGACCGACGGCAAGATCACCCACTTCGTCGCGGGCGTCGGCACCGGCGGCACGATCTCCGGCACCGGCAAGTACCTGAAGGAGGTCAGCGACGGCCGCGTCCAGGTCGTCGGGGCTGATCCCGAGGGCTCGGTGTACTCCGGCGGCACCGGACGGCCGTACCTGGTCGAGGGCGTCGGCGAGGACTTCTGGCCGGAGACCTACGACCGGAACGTCGCCGACCAGATCATCCCGATCAGCGACGCGCACTCGTTCGAGATCACGCGCCGGCTCGCGACCGAGGAAGGCCTGCTCGTCGGCGGTTCGTGCGGGATGGCCGTGGCCGCCGCGCTGAAGCTCGCCGAAGGCCTGACCGAGGACGACGTCGTGGTCGTGCTGCTGCCCGACGGCGGCCGCGGCTACCTCACCAAGGTGTTCAACGACGCCTGGATGTCCTCCTACGGCTTCCTCCCGCCGGATTCCTCCGGCGCGACCGTCGGCGACGTGCTCACCCGCAAGTCCGGCGCGCTGCCCAGCCTCGTGCACTCGCACCCGAACGAGACGGTCGCCGAAGCGGTCGCCATCCTGGCGGAATTCGGCGTGAGCCAGATGCCCGTGGTCAGCGCCGAACCGCCGGTGATGGCCGCCGAGGTGGTCGGCGCGGTCAACGAGCGAGACCTGCTCGACGCGCTGTTCACCGGCAAGGCCCACATGGCCGACCGGCTGGAGACACACATGTCGCCGCCGCTGCCCACGATCGGGGCGGGCGAGCAGGTGAGCGCCGCGATGAAGGCGCTCGAAGGGGCCGACGGCGCGCTGGTGCTGATCGACGGCAAGCCGGCGGGCGTCGTCACCAGGCACGATCTGCTCGCGTTCCTCGCGGGCAGATAGGCACAAGCTCACCGACGCCGGCCGGGGCGTCTGCGCGCGTCCTGGCCGGGCATCCGATAGCGTTACGGCCGAATAGAACTTTTTCGCGTCCTCGTCAAGGGGGTTCAAGACCCACATGAGTGCTCCGCAGCCACCGAACCAGCCCTGGGACGGCGGCCAGCAGCCGCCGCAGGGCCCGTCGAGTGGTCCTACACCGCAGCAGGACAGTCCCTTCGGCGCGTCGGAGCCGACCCAGGTGGTCCAGCCGGGCCAGCCGCAGCAGCCCGCTCAGGGCGGCGGCACCTTCGGCGACACCCCGGAACCGACGCAGGTCGTGCAGCCGGGACAGCCGGCTGACTCGAACGCCACGCAGGTGGTCAACCCCGTGAGCGCCGAGGGCAACGCCGAGTCGACGCAGCTGGTCCCGCCGAGCCAGCAGCCGCAGAACATCCCGTACGCCCCGCCTCCGAGCGCGGCGGACAACCCGGCCGCGGTCGCCGGGTTCGGCGCCCCGCAGGGCTTCGGCCAGCCGGGTCAGCCCGGGCACCCGGGACACCCGGGACAGCCTGGTCAGCCGCCGCAGGGCTTCGGCCAGCCGGGCGGGTTCGACCAGGGCGGCTTCGGCGCCCCGCCGCAGGGTGCGTTCGGCCAGCCCGGGCAGCCGGGGCAGCCGGGCTTCGGCCAGCCCGCCCCGTTCGGCGCGTCCGCCGCGCCGTCGGCGGGCGGCGGGAACGCGCTGTACGGCTACATCGCCGGCGGCGTCACCGCGGTGCTCGGCCTGATCGCGCTGATCGTGTCGTTCAGCTACATGAGCGACACCAGCGACTACTCGAAGCTGTACGAGAGCTCGAGCCGGTACCAGAAGCTGTTCGACGAGGCCGGTCTCGCCTCGCCGGGCACGCTGCTGTTCTACGTGATCATGATCCTGGTCGGCGCGGTGATCGCGCTGGCTGGCGGCGTCGCGCTGGCTCTCGCCTCGCGTGCGGCCGTGATGCGCAAGCTCGCCCCGATCGGCGTGCTCGTCGGCGGCGTGCTGTTGCTGCTGTTCTCGATCCTGGCGAAGTCCGGGACCTCGGTCAGCAGCTCCTTCGCCGACAAGTACGGCGGCGCGAGCTCCAGCGCCACGAGCGGCGGCGGCATGCTGACGCTGATCCTGGGCATCATCATCCTGATCATCGGCGTGGTCGCGATCATCCCGGCGACCTCGCAGTACGTCGGCCTCGGTTCGTCCTCGGGCGGCCAGGGCGGTCCTGGCGGACCGCAGCAGCCGGGCGGTTTCGGCGGCGGCGCTCCGCAGGGCTTCGGCCAGCCGCAGTCCGGCGGCTTCCCGCCGCCCGGCGGCCCGAACCCGAACAGCGGGGGCTTCCCGCAGCCGGGCGGTCCGAACCCGAACAGCGGCGCGAACCCGCAGCCGGGCTTCGGGCAGCAGCCGCCTCCCGGTTACGGCCAGCCGGGCCAGCAGCCGGGCTACGGCCAGCCGCCGCAGCAGCCGGGCGGTTTCGGCCAGCCGGGCCAGTACCCGCCGCCGGGCGGGCAGCAGCCCCCTCCGGGCTACGGCCAGCCGGGCCAGCAGCCGCCGCAGCAGTGGTGACTCGCTGAATCTCCGCGAAGGGCGCCTCCGTCTCCCGACGGCGGCGCCCTTCGTCGTTTCCAGTCCGTTTTTCGCGGGGTTCGCGCGGAGCTGGTGGCCTTTTCCCGGCGATTCCGGCAGCCGGGGGAATTGCGGCGCGCATGCGCTCGCGCCGGTCCCCAACGATGCGTTTCCGGGCTAGGGTGGGCGCCGTCCGAATCGCCTTCCCAGCCCGAGGGGGACCTGCCGTGAGCGGCCTGCACGCACTTCCGGCACGGCAGCGGGAACGGGAATCCTCCCTCGCGGAACCGGTTCCGCACCGCCCGAAGGGGAGCACCGCGATCGCGGCCGGGCTGTTCGGTCTCGTCGCCGCCGCGACGGCAGGCTATCTCCCGGCAAGACTGTTCCTCGACATTCCGTCCGGATTCAGCCTCGGCGATCTCTCGCCGCTGACCCTCGCCGATCTCGGCGCGTATCTCGCCGCTTCGCTGGTCTTGCTGATCGGCGCGATCGCGACCTTTTTTCGCGCGACAGCCGGTGCGGTGCTGCTGATCGCGGGCGCGTTGCTCGCACTCGGCGCGCTTCTGTTGGAACCGGCGCTGAGCGGTTCCCCGGGGTACGCCCAGTACTTCCGGACCCTGCTGCGGTTCGAGAATTTCGCCGCGCTGGATCGCGTCACGCTGGCGGCGGCGGCGCTGCTGGTGCTCGTGCTGGCCGGACTGCCCCGGACCTTCGGCTACTTGCGCTACCGCGCACCCGTGGTGCCTGCTTCGTCACCCTCGCGACAGTGGTAAATCCGCCCCGAAACCGGGACGGAGCTGGCACGATACAAGCACTCCGCCCGCCGCCCGGCGGGACCAGATGCACCGAGGACTCCCCGTGACCTACCCCCAGAACCCGCAGGGCCAGCCACAGAACCCGCAGAGCGGCCCGTTCCCAGGGCAGCCGTACCCGGCGAGCCAGCCGACGCCGGCCCAGCCGTACCCGGGCGCTCCGCAGCAGCCGTTCGCCCCGCCCGCCGCGGGTCAGCCGTATCCGGGGTACCCGGGCGGACCTGGCGTCTACCAGCAGAAGCCGAACGGCGCGACCGCGATCATCGCCGGGATCCTCGCGATCATCGGCGGCATTTTCGCGATCATCTCGATCATCCTCGCCGTGGTGGCGCTGTCTGCCATCCACATCACGCTGTGGCAGCTGTACGCGTCGATCGTGGTGAACGCGGTGCTCGTCGGCCTGCTGTTCTTCGGCGGCATCGGCCTGTTCCTGCACAAGCCGGCCGCCCGGCTGTGCACGATCATCGGCTGCGGGCTGGTGATCGCGTACACGATCTTGAGCGTCGTTCTCGCCGGCGTCGCGACCGCTGGATACAAGGGCAGCGCCCAGGTGCTGGGCGCGGGCATCGGCGGCGCCCTGATCGGGCTGATCCCGCCGGTCGCGACCCTGGTGCTGGCGATTGTGAAGCCGACCGCGGAATGGGTCAACTACCGCCCGGACGCACCGGTCCAGGGCGGCTACCCGGCTCCGCAGGGCTGGTGACCGCGGGGCTGCCGGTGCGGGTTTGTACCGGCAGCCTCTCCCGCATGGTGAGTTGCCTCCCAGCTGATGGGATTGTCGGGGGTGCCCCGTACCCTGGGAACCATGGCCGACGACTACTCCGTCCTGGGTTTTGAAACACGCGCGATCCACGCCGGGCAGCAGCCCGATCCCCGCACGGGTGCCGTCATCGTGCCGATTTACCAAACGTCCACGTACGCGCAGGACGGCGTGGGCGGCACCCGCGAGGGCGGCTACGAATACTCGCGCACCGCGAACCCCACGCGGACCGCGCTGGAGGAAGCTCTCGCCTCGCTCGAGGGCGCCCGGCACACGCTGGCGTTCGCGTCCGGAATGGCCGCGTCCGACGCGGTGCTGCGCACGGTCCTGCGCCCCGGCGACCACCTGGTCCTGGGCAACGACGCGTATGGCGGCACGTTCCGGCTGATCGACAAGGTGCTCAGCCTGTGGGGCGTCGAGCACACGGTCGCCGACCTCAGCCGCATCGACGACGTACGGGCCGCGATGCGCCCGGAGACCAAGCTGATCTGGTGCGAGTCGCCGACCAACCCCCTGCTGGGCGTCGCCGACATCGCCGCACTGGCCGGCGCGGCGCACGACGCGGGCGCGCGCCTGGTCGTGGACAACACCTTCGCCACGCCGTACCTGCAGACCCCGCTGGCCCTCGGCGCGGACATCGTGGTGCACTCCACCACCAAGTACCTCGGCGGCCACTCCGACGTAGTCGGCGGCGCGGTCGTCACGAACGAGGACGAACTGCGCGAGCAACTCTTCTACCTGCGCAACGCCGCGGGCGCCGTCCCCGGCCCGTTCGACGCGTGGCTCACCCTGCGCGGTCTCAAGACGCTGGCCCTGCGGATGGAACGGCACAGCGACAACGCCGACCTGGTCGCCCGCACGCTGGCGAAGCACCCGAAGGTCACCAAGGTCTACTACCCCGGCCTGCCGGAACACCCCGGCCACGAGGTAGCCGCGAAGCAGATGCGCCGCTTCGGAGGAATGGTGTCGTTCCGCGTGACGGGCGGCGAGGCAGCGGCGCTGGAAGTCGCGTCCCGCACGAAGCTGTTCGTGCTCGCGGAGTCACTCGGCGGCATCGAGAGCCTGATCGAACACCCGGGCAAGATGACACACGCCTCGACGGCAGGCTCGACGCTGGAAGTCCCAGAAGACCTGATCCGGTTGTCGGTGGGCATCGAGGACGGACGCGACCTGGTGGCGGACCTTACGCAGGCACTGGGCTGATCTTGGCTTGACGGGGCACTGGTTTCCGGTGCCCCGTTCTTGTCCTGCGCCCCATGGGTTTGTGTCTCGGCCGATCGCTGTGTGGTTGCCGAGTCCGGCCCTCGAGCTGAATTGGTGGTCTTCGCGACCGGCTTGCCTCGGGACGCGAATCTGTGGCGCGACGGGCGCTGAAGCTGCTGCGTTTCGCTTGCTCCCAAGCTGGCCGGTGCATCTAATCCCGCATAATCTGCCGCCCGGCGAACACCCGCCTCGGCTGACGCGCCCGATGGAAGCTATCGCCGCTCGGCGAGCCGCTTCCCCGTTTCGATTGGTGAGTCTGGGGGACTATCGCCGCCTGGCGAGCGCTTCCGCGTCTCGGCTGGCGGACCCGGCGAAACTGTCGCCGCTCGGCGAGCCGCGTCCCCGTCTCGGCTGACGGGCTCGGGGAACTGTCACCGTCTGGCAGGCTGCGTCCCCGTCACGGTTGGCGAACCGGGGGCACTATCGCCCCCAGCCAACACCTGCCCTCCCGTCTGGCGAACCCGGGGAAACCATTGCCGCTCGGCGAGCCGCGTCCCTGTTTCGCCTGGCGAACCCAAAGAAACCCGTGCCGTTCCAATCCCTGCTGTTCAACTCAGCCGGAGTTCGGCCGAGCCAGGTGGTCAGGGCTTGCCCGGCGGCACAGGTCTGACCTCTGCCATCGCTGAAACTGCCGGGCTGAGAGCCAGTTTCAGAGCCAAGGGGCGGCCGTCTTCGCCGAAGTCGCCTGCTGCGTGGCCCTGGGCTGCCTCGCTTGGCTTGGTCAAGCCGCGTCGAATCACGCATAATCCGCCACCCCGGCGGACCATTTCCCAGCCTCGCCAGCCTCGCGCGGCGAACCCGGCGAAATCCATGCCGCCCAAGCTCAGGCCCGGCCTCAGCCCAGCCGCAGCCCGGCCGCAACCCAGTCGGTCAGGGCTTGCTGTTCTCCGGCAGCGCATTGGCCTGCCGGGTCCCGGTCGTGGCCGGGAGGTCGGTGCCGTTGACGCAACCGCCGACCAGTTCGACGTGGTTGTCGTGCCGGATGTACTGGGCGGGGCCTCCGCAGCCAGCAGCTTCGACGGTCGCGAAGGCGGCTCCGGTGAGGGCCACGGCGGACAGGATGCCCGCGGCGAGCGGCAGCAGACCGGTGCGGGACTTGGCCCGGGAGGTGGTCCCGTGCTGCGCGCGTGCCATGGTCGCACTCCCTGATCATGTGTGGCTGCCGTAATCAGGGTACCGGTCCGGCGGGCGGCGCACCCCGGCCGTCCGTCGGTGGCATCATCGGCGCCATGGAACTGGTCAGCGTCGAGCGCATCCAGGAAGCTCGCAAGCTTCTCGAGGGCATCACCCGCGTCACGCCGATGGAGCACGCCCGCGACCTGCGCCGGCTGCACGGCGGCCCGGTGTATCTCAAGTGCGAGAACCTGCAGCGCACCGGTTCCTTCAAGATCCGCGGCGCCTACACCCGCATTCACGGCCTGACCGCCGAAGAACGCGCGCGCGGCGTCGTCGCGGCCAGTGCCGGCAACCACGCGCAGGGGGTCGCGCTGGCCTCTTCGCTGCTCGGCATTTCGTCGACCGTCTTCATGCCGCTGCGCGCTCCGCTGCCGAAACTCGCCGCGACCCGCGGTTACGGTGCGGAGGTCCACCTCCACGGCGCGGTCGTCGACGAAACCCTCGCCGAGGCCATCGCGTTCTCGGAACGCACCGGTGCGGTCTTCATCCATCCGTTCGACCACGCCGACGTCATCGCCGGCCAGGGCACCGTCGGACTGGAGATCCTCGAGCAGGTCCCGGGCGCGAAAACGATCCTCGTCCCGACTGGCGGCGGCGGGCTGGTCGGCGGGGTCGCGGCGGCGGTCAAGGCGCTGCATCCGGAGATCCGGGTGATCGGCGTGCAGGCCGAGGACGCCGCGGCGTATCCGTCCTCGCTGACGGCGGGCGCGCCGGTCCGCCTGCGCGAGGTGCACACGATGGCGGACGGGATCGCGGTCGGCGAGCCGGGCAAGGTCAGCTACGCGCACGTCGAGTCTTTGGTCGACGACGTCGTGACGGTCAGCGAGGAATCCTTGTCCCGCGCGGTACTGCTGTGCCTGGAGCGGCGGAAACTGGTCGTGGAGCCGGCCGGCGCCGCTTCCATGGCCGCGCTCTTGCAGCATCCCGGCGCTTTCGAGCCGCCGGTGGTGGCGATCCTCTCCGGCGGCAACGTGGATCCCGTGCTGCTGCAGCAGATCATCCAGCACGGCATGACCGCGGGCGGGCGCTACCTGAAGCTGCACCTGCGCGTGCCGGACCGGCCGGGCTCGCTGGTTTCGGTGCTGTCCTGCGTGAAGGACCTCGGCGCGAACGTCCTCGACGTCGAGCACTCCCGCATCTCCGGCAGCCTTGCCCTAGGCGAGGTCGACGTCGCCCTCGCCCTCGAAACCCGCGGCCCGGAACACTGCAAGGACGTCGAGGCCGCCCTCGCCGACGCGGGGTTCACGATCGTCAGCTGAACAGTCTACTGTGGACTTTCCGGCAGCCGGGCGCTGAACCACAGCGGGAGATAATCCTCTTCGCGCGGGTAAAGTTCCTGGTCCAGCGCGTAATCCTCGGGCCGGGGCGACGTGTGGAAGGCCGGTTCGTCGTCCTCGTCGAAGCTGGCCTGATAGTTCGACGGCGGGTCGATGACCAGCGAGAGCGTGTACCAGGTGCCCCGTCCTTGGACGTACTTCGCGCGCCGCAGTTCAGCCAACGGCTTCGACAGCTCTCGCGCGACGGGAACCTGTTGCGTGCTCCCGTCCGCCATCCGCGCGCCGCAGGCGAGGTTCGCGTGCCTGCCCAGCGTCATGAAGTCGAAGACGATCTGCTGCCATCCCTGCGGAGCCGCGGAGACGAGGGCCGTCGAGATCTCGCCCAGCAGTTGCTCTGGATCCCTCGGAGCCGGTTCGCTGGGACGGCTTTCCTCGGCGGGCATGGTGGTCAGCGCCGCGAGCATCCGTTCCTGCGTCGCTTCGTCCACCTCCGGCGCGGCATATCCGACCGCCCGGATGTGCCCGAGTAGCTCCGGATCCGGCGAAATCCCGTGCTCGCGCAGGTAATAGGCGACCGCGCCGGGCCACACCCAGCTGCCGTCGGTCCGGAAGTTCAGCGGAACAGCGTCCGTGCGCGACCGATCGAAGGCGTCGGTGTCCTTGCTGCGCGACGCCAGGATTACCGGCGCGCTGTCGAGATAAGCGAGAACTCGCTCGCGCTCCTCCGCCGACAGCGCTTCCCGATCGACGACCGGATTCCCCGCCTCGTCGAGCCCGTCGTAGACCCGCGGCGTACGCAGCTCGACTGCCGGACTCGCTGAATCCTCTTCGGACGCAACGGTTTCCGCCTCGGTCGGCGGTGCTTCCGCAGAAGCCGTAGTCGCCGCCGCGACCTCGCTTGGCTCGGACTGCGCCTCGTCACCAGCCGACGCCGAGGCAGCCTGCTCCAGGTCGGGCAGCGGCGGCGGAGTGGCAGGCGATGGCGGAGGTGAGCTGGGTTCGTCCACGGGGAGCCCGGGAATCGGTTGTTCAGTGGCCTGTGCCGGAGGAGCGGCGGGTGGGTTTTCGGTGTCCGGCAACGGCGGCGGCGAGGTGGGTTCGTCCACGGGAAGTGCGGGAACCGGTTGCTCGGCGGCCTGTGCGGGAGGAGCAGCAGGCGGATTCTCGGTACCCGGCAGCGGCGGCGGCACCGCAGGCCCCGCGCCAGGGACGGGCGGCGGAACCGGCTGTCCGGGAGCAGCAGCGGGCGGAGTCGCGCCAGCTCGCTGTCGCAACCACGGCGGCACGAAGCGGTCCTCGCGCGGGAAAAACCGCAGCTCGTCCTGGAAGCCGATCGGCGGAGGCAGCTGCCGCCAGCGCGGTTCGACGTCCGGCTGGTAGTCCGTGAAGGGCGGCTGCTGCGGCGAAAACACCAAGGTCGCGGTCAGCCACGTGCCGCGGCCCGGCTGGTACATCCCGGTGCGCAGCACGCCGAACAGGCGCGGCAGCTCCGGATGCGGCTGGACCGGGTAGGTCCGGTTGTCCGGGGCGAGCGCGGCGACGTCGACTTCGACGTGCCGTCCCGCGGCGCGGCAGACGACCTGCAACTGTTGCCAGCCCGCGGGCAGCGCGGACGCGGCCGCCTGGCCGATTTGCTGGACGAGCTCCTGCTGCTGGGCAGCGGTGAGCGGCACCGGTGGCCGGGTCATGGGTTCAGCGGCTCCTCACCGGGCGAACGCTTCATTTCGATCAACCGTTCCGCGACGGGCGACGGCCCGCGAGCAGGGTGGCCGGCGTGTAACCGGACTGCACGTCGAAGGTCATCCCGACCGAACGGGCGAGCACCGCGACCGCCAGCGGGGCCAGTGCGAGGAACCCGTCCGGATCGGTGGCGCGGTCCTCGGCGGTCCAGTACTCGCGATGCCGCTCCAGCGCGGAGACGAACGCCTCGGCGAACTTCTCCGAGTCCCGGCGCAGCACGTAGTAGAACATCCGGATCGGCGGGTACACGAGCTGCAACATCACCGCCGGAGGCGTGAACCGCGCGGTGTCCGGGTCGGTGCCGTCCATCGCGGGCAGGAACATCTCCGGAGTGACCTCGCGGTGTGCGAGGAACGTCTGCAGCGTCACGACCCACGGGTACAGATATGCGTCGTACTCGATGCCCGACGCGCGCAGCACGTCCAGCGGTACCGCCGCCAGCTGCTGGATCAGCACGTCATCGCGCTGAATCACGGCGAGCCACGCCGCGGTGAGCCAAGCCGCCGGGCCGGTGTGCGACGTGGGGCCGGTGGCCGCGAAGCGCCGTGACCTGCCGATCACCGCCTCGACCTCGTGCCCCTCCGGCGCGCACGCCGCGGTGAACGCAGCGGCTGCGGCCTGAGCGGCGAGCTCGAGATCGCCCCAGGTGTCCGGGTCCTCGGTGTCCGGGTCGACGACGCTCCGGTACTGCCCGAGCATCAGTTCCCGGCGCACGATGTTCGCCAGCACGCCGGTGTCCTGCGCGAGGTAGTCGAAGTAGAAAGCCACCTGCGGCGACAGCTTCTCGACCTGCTTCCACGCGACGTCGACGCCGACGGAATGCCGGGCAACGGCAGTCCCGCCCTGGTCCGCGAGCGGCACGGTCATCCGCCGACGACGATGTCCTGCGCCCACGGCGGCAGGAAATCGGACCCGGTCTCGCGCATGACCTCCAGGCGCTCGCGATACCGCTCGACGTCCGGAGTGATGGCCTTGAACCACGCGCTGACCGAAGTCCAAGCGACGCGCGCGGGCTCGTCTTCGGTGAGCAGCCAGACCCGCGGGTCGTCCTGATCGGCGTCGGCGCCGTCGACCACGTGGTAGGTGTACCCGCCGTGCGCGGCCAGCACCAGCGCGCCGTCCACATCGGACAGTTCGGCGTTCTGCGCGTTCGCGGTGGCGACGGCGTGGTTCTTGGCCTCGCCGCGCACCGCGGCCACGCCCAGCGAACTGCCCGGCAGCCACAGTCCGTGCGTCGTGCCGATGAGGCGCAGCACTTCCCTCGCCGCGGCGGGCACGGCCCGGGCGCGCTGGTCTTGCGCCATCGCGTCGATCTCGGCATCGGATGCTCCGCGCACCGATTCCGCGCGCAAACCGGCTTCGACCGCACCGGCGAAGATCGCGCGAACCAGTTCCGCGCCGTCGCCCGGAGACGCCGTCATCACATCAACCTTTCACCGGCGAGGTTGACGACCTCGACCCGGACATTCGGGAAAAGCTGCTTGTACTGCAGGATAACATCGGTACAGGAGTCGCAGATCTGGTACTCGTTCGGAATCATGTCCCGCTTGGTCGACGGCAGGTCCACCACCATCCGTAGGTCGCCGCTCATGTCTTCGCGCGTGACCGGCGTGTAGGTCTGCCCGTTCTGGTGCGCGCGTTCCGCACCGCGGCGGTTGATTTCCTCGAGTGCGCCGTCCATTCGGTCCCGGGCCCGCGCGGTGTCGCCGCGAAGCCCTTCGCGGTACATGTTTTCGTTGTTGGCTTTGAGGTACGCCGCTTCCTCGCGCCGGGATTTCTCGATTTGCTTCTTGACGATGTCGTCGATTTCGTCGCGGTCGAGTCCGGAACGGGCGGCGAAATTGTGCCGCACCATTTCTTCGAGCAGCTTCGGTTCCGAGTCGTGGGTGCGGCCGAACTTGCCGTCGGGGTCGGGCATGCCGAGTTCGGGCCGGTACGGACCGGCGTCCTTGGTGCCGAACAGCCGCTCGGACTTGGGCCACTCGGGACCGTCCTTCGCCGGCGCCCAGTCGTGGGACTTCCCGCTGAAGCTGTAGAGATCGACCGTGTCGCCGTTCGCGTCGCGGTACCGCGCCGTGGTGAGGGCCCGTTCGTGCGGGCGGCGCACGTCGTCGGTGAGCGGGTTGCGGTTCCCGTTCAGCTCTCGCACGTCGTCGAGACCCTCGGCGCGGCGGTCGCGGTTCTCCTGGCGGAGATCGCGCACGTCCTGGTCCCGCTGTTCCTGGTTGAACGGCGGCTGTCCGCGGTCGACGGCGCTGTCGGCGTCGATGTCGTGCGGGTCGTGGTGCTTGCCGTCCGGGGCGAAACCGTCGTCGCCGACGTGGTGCGACGTGCCGTCCGGACGGTGCACCGACCATTCGCCGTCCGGCGGGATCCGCGGCCGCATCCGTCCGTCCGGCCCGATTTCGTAGTTGGACGAGAAGACGCGGCCGTTCGAATCGGTCCACGCCGGCTTGCTCGGGGCCATCACCTCGGTGTCGAGGTCGCGCGACAGCCGGTGCGCGAAGTCGTTCGACGCCGCGTCGCAGCCGATCAGCCGGATCGGCCTGCCGTCGTAGTTCCCGTTGCGCCGCAGGATGTCCGCGAACTCTTCCGGCGTGTACAGCCGGTCGCCGATGCGGGCGTGGCCGTCCGCCGTGACGTGCACGTCCACCGTGTAGCGCCCGTCCGGGTCCGGCTGGACGCGGTGCGGCAGGTCGCCGAGTTCCGGGTCGCCGCGGTGGTACGAGCTGCCCGCCGGGGTGTCTTCGGCGTGCCGGTGGTTGACCTCGTCCGGCGACAGCGGCTCGTCGTGGTGCGGCGGGGTGCCGTCGTGGTCGGGGTTGTCGTGGTGGTTCGACCCGTCCGCGTCGTGGTGCTTCGGGTCCTGGTGCTTGGGCTCCGGGTCGGCGTGGTCCGGCTTGCGCTCGGGCGCGTCGCGGTCCGGTTTGTGGTCGGACTTGTCGTTGCCCGGCTTGCCTTTCCCGTCGTCGTGCTTCTTGTCCGGGGCGGTGTTCTCGGGTTTGCCGCCGTCCTTCGGCTTTCCTGGCTCGTCGGCGTTCGGTTTCCCAGTCCGTTGTGGACTGTTGGCTTCGCCGGGCTTGGCGGGCGGCGCGTCAGTGCGAGCGCCGCCGCGTGCGACGGGTTCGGGGGAGCCGTCGGGACGCCGTGCGCCGCCCGCCTCCGTGCCGCGCTGGGCACCGCCGGGACCGGTTGCGACAGCCGCCGCGGCCGGGGGTGCGGAGCCGTCGCCGGACCCGCGGTTCGCCGACGAGGGCGACCCGCCGCCGGACGTCGGAGCGGGCTCCGAACGGCCGAGGCCCGGATCCGTACCAGGCCGTTTGGGCTGTCCGACGTCGCCGCCGTCGCCGGGACGCTGCGGACCGCTCGACGAATCCGCCGGACGCTGCGGCGAAGAACCGCCACCGCCGGAGGAATCGCCAGAGCGCGGCGTGGCACCGCCGTCTGATGGCCGACTGGATCCGCCGTCGCCGGTTCGCGGCGTGGAGCCACCGTCCGACGGCCGACCGGACCCGCCATCGCCAGTTCGCTGCGCCGGGGCCGGGGAACCGCCGTCACTGGGCCGCTGCGGCGCGGGCCCGGAACGATCCGGAGTGCGGCTCGGCCCGCCGCTGTCCGCCGGGCTCGGGCCGCCGCTCGGCCGTCGGCCGGAAGGACCGCTGTCCGGAACCCGGTTCGGCGCGACGTCAGGAGCCCGTGACCCCGGCGTCCCGGTCCAGCCGCTGCCGGTGGGCCGAGGCGACGGACTGCCGCCACTGGCCGGGGCGCTGGTCGGGCTGCCGCCGCCACCCTGCTGCGGGATTCCGCCGCCCGCCGGGCTCTGGTTCGGTGCCGAACCGCCGCCGTCGTTCGAGCGGATGTGCTGCGGGGGAGCGGCTTGCGGGGAAGGAGCGTCCGCGCGAGGCGGGGCGTACCCGCTCGCCGACGTCGAATCGTTGCTGCTCGAATGATGCGGGCTCGGCTCGCTGCCGCCGGAATGCGTGCCGCCGCCCGACGACGAGGAACCGCCGGAATGCGGTGCCCCGCTGGAATGGCTGGGCGGAGCGCTGACCGAGGACGGGCCGTCGCTGTGCGAAGAGCTTTGCGGCGAGTAAGAACTGTCCGGGGCACTGTTTCCGACCCCGGACGTCGGGCTCGAATCACCGGCGAACGTCGACGGGCTGGAGTCGGTGTGGCTCCCGACCGGGCTGTCGGAACCGCGCCGGGGCGACGACGTCACAGTGTCGATTGTGGACGGTCCAGTGCCATCCGGTGACGACGAAGGCGAACTGTCAGCCGACGGGCTGTCGCTGCTGGGACTGTCGGACCCGTTGGGGCTGCCGGAATCCCCCGAGCGATCGCCGGGCGCATCGGAGCCGTCAGCATCATCTGAACTGTTGTGGCCGCTGTTCGGACTGTCGCCGTCCGCACCGTCCGACCCGTTGGAGCGACGCGAACCGGACGGCGAACCGGGATCCGCGTCCCCGTCGCCGGATCCGGTGTGGGGCCCGCCGCCGGAACCGCCCGTACCGCCGCCGGAGCCGCCGCGGTGGAAGAAGCCGCCCGCCTTGATGTTCTTCGTGCTGATCACGTCGAGGCCGGTGACCTTGCCGGCCAGCTTGCCCAGCACCTTGATGATCTTCGTGAAAACCTCGGCGAGCTTGCCGAGCAGCGGCGAGACCCGGCGCATCGTCTCGCACAGCTTCGTCAGCAGCTCGCTGATCTTCTCGCCCCACTTGGAGATCGCCGTGACCGCCTGCGCGACCACCAGCGGCGTCCCGAACCCGAGCGAGAACACCTCCTCCATGACCCAGGAGATCAGCTTGCCCACCAGGTCCGCGATGAGCTGGCGCACCAGGCCGCGCACGAAAGCGACGACCTGGCCCATGATCATCGTGACGGTGCCGATCGCGCTCGCGACCGTCGCCGCGCCGCCGATCGCCTCGGCCGCTTCCGCCGCGGACTTCCGGTACGCGTCCGCGCCGTCGCCCTTCCACTCCGCGGTGCCGGTCTTGACCGCGTTCTCGAGGTCTTTCTGCCGTTCCTGCAACGCCTTCGCGACGTTGCCCCAGGTGTCGGCATAGGACTGGATCACCGGCGGGTTGCCCGCGACCGAGTCCAGCATGTCCTTCAGCGGCTGCACGTGCTCCATCAGGAACGACGCCACCGACGACATCAGGTAGCCGAACGGGTCGATCGCCGCGCCCGCGATCTCGCCGGCGAGGCTCGCGACGCCGAGGCCGCCGGAAACCCAGTCGCCGTCCGCGATCCCCTTGAACGCGTCGGTGGCCGATTCGGCGATGTTGATGCCGGTGGCGTAGCCGTAGTCGCCGTTGCCCTCGGTGAACGGCCCCGGCCCGTCGCCGTCCTTTTTGGACTCTGCGACCAGCGGATTTCCTTCGGGCATCAGTCGCTCGCCTTCATCGAACCGGCGGCTTCGCTTTCGTAGCTGTCGTACGCCTTCGCCGCGTCGCGCACCTTCTGCGCCTGGGCGTCCATCGCCGTGACGGTGTTCTCCAGCGCGTTGATCCCGTAGTTCTCGACCGGGTCGAGCATCATCCGGAACGGCTGGCAGAGAATGCCGTACGCGTCGGTCGGCATGCTGACCTGGTTCGCGGCGTCGACAGCCTGCTTCAGCCCGTCGGCGATCCCGTCGAGCTGACGGGCGTGCGCCTCGAGATCGCCGCCGATCTCATAACCCCTGGGTGCCATGGTTTTTCTTCCCCCTGGAACGGCTTGAAGTCAGGACAGGATCGATCCGCCGAAGTCGTCGTCATCGTCCGACGAGCTCCGGCGGCGACGTTGCTGCTGAGGCGGTGGCGGTGGTGTCGGCGGGCCTGCCGGACGCGCCGGCGGCGGTGCGGGGGCACCGGTTTCTTCGGCGTCCTCGGGCAGGAACCGGCGCACGCGGTCGGACGCGGACTCGGCCTGCTCCTCGACCGGCGGCGCGGGGAACGTCCGCTGCGCGTCGGCCACCAGGGTTTCCGCGGTCTCGTCGCCGCCGACGGTCTCGGCCGCGGCCTGCTGCAGCAGTTCGGGAATCCGGGCCTGCGCGCGCTGCACGAGCCGCATCACCTCGGCGGAGACGTCGGCCATCTTCTTGCCCGCCGCGGAGTCCGCGAGCACCAGGTTCTTCAGCAGCCCCTTGGCATCCACGGTGACCTCGACCGCACCGTCCTTCGACCGCTCGGTGACGGTTTGGCCCTGCATGCGCTCGGCCATCGCCTGGTAGCGGGCAGCAGTCTGCTGGAGTTGCTTGGTCCAGCCCTCGATCATCTGCTCGCTGGCGTCGACGCTGTCCGGCATCGGGCCCCTCTCTCCACGGTGACTTCTCCAGAATGACGGTCGCGCGGCCCCGTCGGTTCCGCGCGGTTCCGAATTGTCCGCGCGGCGCGGTTTAGTATGTGATGTCGACTACTGTACGCGAACTTCCGGTTGCGCGCTGTTAAATAAAACGGCCCGCCCGCGAGGTTCGCGGACGGGCCTGGGAAGGGGAAGGAGCGGATCAGAGGTTGCCGCGGCGCTCCTGCTCCCGCTCGATGGCCTCGAACAGGGCCTTGAAGTTGCCCTTGCCGAAGCCGAGCGAACCGTGCCGCTCGATGAGCTCGTAGAACACGGTGGGCCGGTCGCCGATCGGCTTGGTGAAGACCTGCAGCAGGTAGCCGTCCTCGTCGCGGTCGACCAGGATCCGGTGCTCCTTCAGCGTTTCGATCGGCACCCGCACCTCGCCGATCCGGGCGCGCAGCTCGGGGTCGTCGTAGTACGAGTCCGGGGTGTCGAGGAATTCGACGCCCGCGGCGCGCATCGCAGTGATGGTGGCGATGATGTCGTTGGTGGCCAACGCGATGTGCTGGCAGCCCGCGCCCTCGTAGAACTCGAGGTACTCGTCGATCTGCGACTTCTTCTTCGCGATCGCGGGCTCATTGAGCGGGAACTTGACCCGGTGGTTGCCGTTCGACACCACCTTGCTCATCAGCGCGGAGTAGTCGGTGGCGATGTCGTCGCCGACGAACTCCGCCATGTTCACGAAGCCCATGACGCGGTGGTACCAGTCGACCCAGTAGTCCATCTTGCCGAGTTCGACGTTGCCGACGCAGTGGTCGACCGCCTGGAACAGCCGCTTCGGCGCGCCCTCGGGCCGCTTGACGGTGCCCTCGCGCGGCTCGTAGCCGGGCAGGTAGACGCCGTTGTAGCGGGACCGGTCGATGAGCGTGTGCCGGGTCTCGCCGTAGGTCGCGATGGCCGCGCGGCGGATCGTGCCGTGCTCGTCGGAGACGTCGTGCGGCTCCTCGAGGATCGTCGCGCCCTCCTTGCGGGCGTGCTCGATGCACTTGTCGACGTCGGTGGTCTCCAGCGCGAGGTCGATCACGCCGTCACCGTGGCGGCGGTGGTGGTCGAGCAGCGGGGAGTCCGGCTTCACGCCGCCGGTGATCACGAAGCGCCCGGAACCGGACTTGAGCACGAAGGCCTTGTGGTCGAGCTGTCCCGTTTCGGGGCCGGAGTACGCGACCAGCTGCATGCCGAACGCGACCTGGTAGAACCACGCGGTCTGGGTCGCGTTGCCCGCGATGAACACCACCGCGTCGAGGGCCTTGACCGGGAACGGGTCGGTCGAGGCGTCGTGGTCCACCAGTCCGACGAGTTGGCGGAGCTGGTCATAGCTGACGTCGTCGAGTGCGCCGTGCGGATCCATCGTGGAGGTCATGCAGTGAGCATGAGTCGAGCCCGGCAAGCTGCGCAATGGTTTCCGTTTCAGCTGGACAATGTGTTCAGCTTATCCTGGAGAAGCTCGGTCATCTTGGACAACCTGCGCAGGGAGAAAACCGGTGCTTGACTCGCTCGACGCGCGACTGCTGCTGTTGCTCACCGACTCGCCGCGGCTCGGCGTGCTCGAATGCGCGCGCCGGCTCGGCGTCGCGCGCGGCACCGTGCAGGCCCGGCTGGACCGGCTCACCGAACGCGGCATCCTCGGCGGCTTCCCGCCCGAACTCGATCTGGCCGCGATGGGGTACAGCCTCACCGCGTTCGCCGTGCTGGAAATCGCGCAGGGCAAACGCGCCGGTGTCGCGGAGGCACTGGCGGCGATCGACGAAGTGTGCGAAGTGCACGCCACCACCGGACAAGGCGATCTCTTCGTACGCCTTGTCGCGCGTGACAACGACGATCTGCAACGCGTCATCGACGAAGTGGTTGGCGTGCCGGATGTCTTGCGTACGTCGACTTCGATCGCGTTGTCGACACCAGTGCCGCCGCGAGTGCGGCCGTTGCTCGAACGAACGGCTAGGACACGTACGTGAGGTAGCGCTTCGCGGAGCGCTGTACGACGTTATGGCCGTCTGTACGCACGATGGCGTCCCACCAAGCGCCGTAGATGGCGTCGAACGCGTACGGCTCCAACAGTTCCGCGGCGTGCCGTACGACGCTCGGCCGCTCCGGGATGAGGTTCGGGTAGCTGTACATGAAACCGACGTGCGTACGGTCCGGGATGACCTGCACGATGTCGCCGGTCAGCAGCGCGCCGCGGCCTTCCTCGCCGTCCGGCCAGTGCAGCACCGTGCCGCCGGAGAAGTGCACGCCGAGGTTGATCAGCTGGAGATCCGGCGAAACGTCGAGCGTCGTGCCGGTCCACAGCTGGATCGACGGGTCCGGGCGGCCGATCCACTGCTGGTCGTTCTCGTGCAGGTAGACCGGGACGTCGAAGGCGTGCGCCCATTCGACCATCGTCGTGTAGTAGTGCGGATGGCTGATCGCGATGCCGGTGATGCCGCCGAGTTCGGTGATCTTGCCGATCAGCGCGTCGTCGAGGTAGGCGGAGCAGTCCCAGAGGAAGTTGCCGCTCGCCGCGCGGACCAGCAGCGCGCGCTGGCCGATCGCGAACTTCGGATCCGAACCGACGCCGACGAGCCCTGGCCCCTGCTCCTCGACCCGCGGCTTGAGGGTGCCGTCTGCGCGGAGCGTGGCCAGGTCGGTCCACTTCTGCCCGCCCGGCGGCACGTATTGGCGCTCGTCCTCGCAGATCGGGCAGTCCGCGCGCGGGGCCGCGTACTGCATCCCGCAGGTCAGGCAGAGCGGTCGGGTGCTCATCGGTGTCCTCCAGTGGTTGTGCTGGAAGACACGCTAGACCGCCGAACGCGCGCCGGGCCACGGAAAACCGGGCGGGCGCGCGTTCGGCGGAAACGAGTCAGGACTCGCTGTAGGGCACCGCCTTGACCAGGGTGACCTTCATGGTCTTGCCGTTGGGCAGCTCGTACTCGCGGGACTCGCCCTCCTTGGCGCCGAGCAGCGCCTTGCCGAGCGGCGACTCGGGGGAGTACACGTCGAGCGCGCCCTCCGCGCCCTCTTCCCGGGTGGCGAGCAGGAACTTCTCCTCCTCGTCGTCCCCGTCGTACTTGACGGTGAGCACCTTGCCGGGGCCCGCTGTGCCGTCGTCGTCCGGAGCCTCGCCGACCTTCGCGTTGCGCAGCAGCTCCTGGAGGTGCCGGATCCGGGCTTCGGCCTGGCCCTGCTCTTCGCGGGCCGCGTGGTAGCCGCCGTTCTCCTTGAGGTCGCCCTCTTCGCGGCTGTCGTTGATGCGGGCGGCGATGACCGGACGATTCTCGATCATTTCGTCGAGCTCGTGCTTGAGCCTGTCGTAGGCATCCTGGGTCAGCCAGGTCACCTTGGTGTCGCTCACGGTCACCATCTCCTCGTAGGGCCTGCCAGGCTTGGGTGTACAAGCCGGCCACCGCGTACGCACGCGGCTGAGATAAAGGAAAAACACGGCCCGTCGGGGGCCGTGCTGGTGTACGAGCGTATCACGGCAGGACAGGTCGACGCCGGTCCATTTCACGCCGCGCGGACGCTCGCCGCGCATTTCACTCCGTTGGCCGCTACGGGGTTGACAGATAGCGTGGTATGGAATACGAGCAGCCGAACACGTCGGCGGTCACCGGGGTCCCGATGCTCTTCACCACTGTGTTCACCCTGCTGTGGCCGGCCCCGGCGGGAACCAGCACCTCCCGGCGGCCGCTTTCGGCGCCTGACTTGTCGCGCACCCGGACGACGCACACGCCGGGCTTGCTGTCGTCGTCCCGAGTGACGTTGATGGTGACCTGCATCGCGTCGCCCGGCCGCTCCTCGAAGCCGATGCGCTCCGCTTCGATCGGGGTCGTGCCGAGGTTGAGGTAGTAGACGAAGCCGATCGCTCCGCTCACGACCAGCGCGATGGCCACGTAAAGCCACCTCCGCCAGCGTTTCGACGGCATGCCCTTGCCCGCGGTGCCGTACCGGTCCGCGGGCCGCGCCGGCACGGCGCCACCCTCGGCGGTCACGGTCTCCCCGCTCTGCAAATCCGGGCCTCCGGTCAAACTTGTCGTACCCCTGGGGACAATAGGCAGTGCGGCCGGTCCGGGGCACCACCCTGGTCGATTATCCGCGACCCGTTCCGGCGGCGCGGAGCCGGGGCGGTTTACCGCGGCGCAACCAGGTGTCACGGAATAACAGGACAGGAAAGGGCCGTTCGGACCATGGTGGGAGCCGACGAGCTGACAACAGAAGACCGCAAGCAGCGACTGCGCCTGATGGCGGTGCACGCCCATCCCGACGACGAGTCGAGCAAGGGCGCCGCCACGATGGCCAAATACGTCGCCGACGGGCACGAGGTCATGGTCGTGACCTGCACCGGAGGCGAGGCGGGCAGCATTCTCAACCCGGCCATGGACCGGCCGGACGTGCTCGCGAACATGACCGAGATCCGCCGCGAAGAGATGGCGCGCGCGGCGAAGATCCTCGGCGTGAGCCACCGCTGGCTGGGATTCATTGACTCCGGGCTGCCCGAGGGCGACCCGCTTCCGCCGGTGCCGGAGGGCTCGTTCGCGGTGATCCCGCTGGAGGAGTCCACCGAGGCCCTGGTGCGCGTGATCCGCGAGTTCCGCCCGCACGTCATCACGACCTACGACGAGAACGGCGGGTACCCGCACCCGGACCACATCCGCACGCACGAGGTGTCGATGGCGGCCTTCGACGCGGCGGGCGACCCGGAGCGGTTCCCGGAGGCGGGCGAGCCGTGGCAGCCGCTCAAGCTGTACTACATGCACGGGTTCTCCAAGGCCAGGATGGTGGCGTTCGACACCGCGCTCAAGGAGGCCGGGCTGGAGTCGCCGTACGAGGAGTGGCTCAAGTCCTGGGACCCGAACCGTGCCGACATCATGGAGCGGGTGACGACCCGGATCGAGTGCGGGGAATACTTCGAGGTGCGCGACGAGGCGCTGAAGGCGCACGCCACGCAGATCGACCCGACCAGCCGCTGGTTCGCCGTTCCGCTGGAGATCCAGCGCGAGGTGTGGCCCACTGAGGAGTACGAGCTGAACCGCTCCCTGGTGGACAGCACGCTGCCGGAGGACGATCTGTTCGCAGGCATCAAGGAGAAGGTGAGCCCATGAGTTTCGGTGTGCCGGCCGTCGCGGTCGTCCCGCTCACCGCGTCGGCGCTGGTGCTGGCCCAGCAGCCGGACAGCGGGGACAACGGCGGCCAGGGCGAGGACTTCGGCAAGTCCTCGCCGGTCGGCCTGCTGGTGCTGATCCTGTTCCTGGTCGCGGTCGTCTTCCTGGTCCGCTCGATGAGCAAGCACCTGAAGAAGGTGCCGCAGAGCTTCGACAAGGAAGAGGCCGGTTCGGAGACCGCTTCCGAGGATGGTTCGGCTGAGGCCGAGCCTTCCGCCGAGGCAGATGAGGCACCGGCCGCGGCTGCGGCTGCGGAGAAGAAGCCGGACGCGGCGGCGGCCAAGAAGAGCGACTGACCTCCCGTGACGGGTTGAACTAGCTGGTCAGCCCGTCGCGGAGGGCTGCGATCTTGTCCGTGAGCAGGCTGTCCTCGCCGGGCAGCACCGTGATGTACCGGTTTCCTTCGGGCCCGGACACCTCGAACGCGACGCGCCCGTCGGTGAGGTCGAGGTAGCTCAGCGGCCCGGCTTCCGCGCGCCCTGGTTCGCGCACGACCACGGTTATCTCGCCGACGCCGAACCAGGTCTGCTGGAACAGGGCGTCGACTGCGCGGGCGGCCGGGCTGCGATCGTCGGTGAGGTCCGCCTGGAAGTCCTCCTGGGGCAGGGAGAACGCGCTCAGCCGGGCCGGCCGGTACCGCGGCAGGCTCGCGACCAGCGCACCGGCCGGAGTACGGGTTCCGTCCAGCACCTTCAGCCGCACCCGATCGCCGGAGCACAGCACCTTCACGCCGGTTCGTCCCCGGACCGCGACCAGGACCCCGTAACGGGTGCCCTGGTTGTCGACGTGGGCCACGTACTCCGTATCGGCGCGGGCCAACGCATAGAGCACGTCCTCGAACTCGTCAGTGAACCGTCCGTGGTCGAGCAGGCCCAAGTGGCTCAGCTCGGCATGGACGGCACCGTCGAGAGGCTTGTCGTCCGGGACGAATCGGATCCGGTCCGAGAACACCGGATGCGGCTCCGCGAACCCAGCTTCCTTGAGCGCGCTAAGGAGGGCGTCCAGAGACAGATCGGTCGTGCGCACCGCTGGCTCCCTTCCCCCCCGAGCTGCTAGTGAGGCGGCTGATCTGCGCCGATCACCGGCGGCACCGGCTTCAGGTCGCTCCCGCCGAACAGCTCGTTGGGATCGGTCTCGTGGAGGTAGGCGGGGGCTCTTTTCGCCTTGTCTTCCTCCTTCTCGCCAGCCTTACCGGGTATTCCACCGCTGAGCACGCTGCTGGCTTTGCCTGTGGCACCGGGTGTTCCAGCGGCGCTGCGGCCGGGGACCGGTTCGACGGCTGCGCCGGCACCATTGCCAGCGCCGAAGCGGCCGCGTGGGCCAGGCTCACTGCCGGTATTGCTTCGGGAACCGCTGTTGCCTTCCGGAGGACCTCCGGGCGAGTATCCGAGCGGAACGAACCCGCTGGGACCGTTGGCAGCGACCGGCTGACCCGATGGCCCGAATCGATAACCGGGTGGTGTCGGCAGCGGTGCCAAGCTCGGCTCGTGCGAACTGATGCGAGTCGGGTTCGGTGGCGAGGCGCCTGAGGCTGGCGACGGCTGGGGCTCCGTCGACCGAGTTTCGCCGTTGCCGTGGCGGACCCACGGGGTGTGGCTGCCGTTCCCGGGCCAGGCTTCCCGTTCCTCCTGAACTGGCGCAGTTGATCCAGGAACGGGTTTTCCCGCTTCTGTCACGGGCGCTTCGGGCCCGTGACCAGTGGGTGGCTTGCCACTGACGGGACCCGGGGCCGGGTGCTTCTGCGATCCGGTGGCTCCGGCGACGCTGATAGGAGGGAAATCCGTGCCGGCCAGCTCCGCGTACAGTGCGGGAATCGCGGCAGTGTTCGTTTCGGTGGCCGAGTTATAGCCAGCGTAGGCATCGACGTTGTGCTGGGCATCGGCTTGCCACTGGTCCAGCTTACGGAAGTAGCTGCTGTTCCCGTGGATCAAGTCGTATACGTCCTGCGGTGTGAGTTTCGGCCGATCCCCAATTGGTTTTACTGTGTTCTTAACCAGTTGGAAGGCTGATATCTGATCGTTCGCCGCGGCGTGGAGCGACACCAGGCTCGTACTGTGATCCGCAGTTGCGGCCATGAGCGGGGTCGTGGAATTGGCCGCTTCTTCGGCGGATGCTCCCTGCCAGCCGGCGCGCACCTTTGCTGAGAGCTGGGCGATGCGGTCGATCCGGTCCAGCAATCGCTCGCTGAGCTGAAGTGCGACCCGATCGGTCTCTCCGAGTGATTCCGCTCCTTGCCCGCCAGTAACCTTGTTAAAGATCTCCGCAGGACTCAAAGACTCGCTCGTCATCACCGTGCTCCCGGAAGATTGCCAAGTATCTTTTCCGCGACTTTTCGTGCGGATTCACAGGGGTCTTCCTTGCCTTTGTTTTCTGGGGATTGCCTAACGGAAACTTCGATGGTTTCGCGATCGCTGACACCAACCGCGACGTCGCATTCGCCCCTGCTGGCACGTGAATCGTCCTGGCCATAGGCGACTGCTGGGAGGCCATTGACTGGGGCGAGCGGAAGAAAGAAGGGGTAGATGCCCCCTCGCGATCGATAGATCGAGGTCAGACCAAGGTCGTCTACGTTCGGGACGGCCACTTGAATCGTGGCGAGGGAAAGCCAGCCGCAGGAGGGTCCAGCGGGCGACTTCAGGTCGGGCTTAACCCGGGCATGAGGGCCGAGAAGATCCGAAATCTGGGTGGAAGTCAGTGCATTGCAGGGGTTTTGCTTAAACCGGCTGACATCGACGGGCGTCAGCACTTTCGGAACGCCAGGGCCGGGCACCTGACCTGTCGTGGTGTCCCCTCTTGGCGATTGCGATGTCGGCTGTGCAGGCCGTCCGTCGATGGTATCGGAACAGCTTACGAGAACGAGCATGGCTATGCAGCCAACCAGTACGCCCCGTTTCACAGGCTGCCGCCGGTGCGATGAAGATCTGTTGAATGCGCATCTTCGGTGACTCCGTACCGGTCGAGTGCCGCACGGTACTTCGCCGCCTGGTCGCGGCAGTACTTTTCACACTGGCGCAGCGAATTCAGCAGCGCAATTCCGGATCTGCCGAAAGTGGTCGCGTTCTCATCGCTGGAGCGATCCAGTCCCGGCGGCTGAGTGCGAGATATTATGTCAATGGAAAGCTGATCCATCTTGTATGCGTCGGCGAGATTTTCGAACTCGGTGGCGATTTCGTGAAGCGTCGCTTTGTCATACGAGTAGCCGTCGCCGAGCAACGGGGCGACGGCTAGCGTCTCGATCGAAGCTCCGCCGTACCTTCGAACTGAAGGCAGGGCGGCCTGCTGATTGTCGGTCACGATGTACGCCTCCCCTGCGTAGATCGTCCCGGGTCCGCTGGGCCCAGTCGTGAGGTCACGCTCTGACACCGGGTAACTACTTTAGCGTTCCCGATTAAGCCTGTCTGCCTTTGTGAACACCAAACCGCGGCGGAGTTGGAGGAATGTTGGTCTGAGCAGGGGGATTGTCCTGCTGCCAGCTATCAGAGTCACCCAAATGTCGCACCCTGTCGACAGGGGCGCTTCACTCCCTTGATACTGAGACGGACCTGATGCCGTTCAGTCAGTTGCTCGTCGTAAAGACTCTCCGGCGGCAGATGTTTTCCCGGCCGGAGTTCATCCACTGCCGGCCAGGCAGCTGGAAGTGCCCGGACGGCGGGCACATGGTGATGTCGTCGTAGAGGGTGTACTGCGCCAGTGCGGGCCTACGTCGAGAATCCGGCACGCTCTGCAAGCGAGAGGAACAGGGGTGGATCACGGTGCAGTGGCTGGCCGTGTTCGGGCGGCATCCTGGCATCCGTGACTAGGCGCGCACGTTGCTGCCGGTCGCGGTGCATTGCGGGAGCAGGCCTTTCCTGGCTGCTGATGGTGTACGCGGCGGGCTGGTCGCGGATGTCCTGTGCGACGGATTCGTCGGAGGACGGGTGTTCAGCAGGTTGATCCGGATGGCGTTCTGCCCGATACCGAATGCGGAGCAGAAGTGGTCGGCCATCAAGTCGTTGCCCCGCTGTCCTGCTCGGTGTCCACAGGCATCAGCTGGGGCTTGAAGAAGCCGCCGCCGTACCTGGCCGGGTCCTGCTCGGGCTCGGCTCGTCCGGGGAGAGGTGTGCGCGACTGGATCCGCTGAGACGACCGGGATAAAGTAATGCGCGACAGCGGCATGCGTGTGCTGGCTTTCTAACGCATTTGTCGGCGGAACGTCGAACTGGACGGTCTTCCCTTTGCCGGAGGTCATCGCCCGGTCGAACTGCAGGCGGGCGTTAGGCGTCCACTGTTTGCTACGCGTGTCGTCCAGTCTCGGCTCGATCTTGCCCATGCTGACCGCGTGAATCCGCGGCTGCTCCCGCAGGCGGTGCACAAACACCTCGTCACCCACGTGGAAGGACAAAAACGTCCTTGACGTCGAGCCTGTCCGCGCCGACCGGCATGCAGCTGGCCGACTGGCACGTGGCTGTTGGTGACTGCGACGGGCGAGCGCGCTGCCGACCGATCGCCGCTATCAGTGACCAGTGTGCGGAGTTCGCCTACTGCGATTAAGCGGGTTTCGTCCGATCATTTTTCCGTGTCGCGCAGTTCGACTTTGCAATCCACCCTGGCCGCCTCTTTCGCGACACGCATCGACGTGGAGAAAGGAGCAGATTGGAGGAAACGGCAGACGCTGGCGCGGCCATGTTGGTAGATTCGGGTAATGAACCAGCGTCCGGTGGGACTACCGGCTGACGCACGCCATCGGCTGACCGCCGATCTCAGAGCACGCTCCCTCGCCTTCCCGGAGATCGCCGATTCCACTCGGTCGGTGCCGCTGATCCGTGAGTCGTGGGCCGCGCGCCTGGCTGCGCTACCCGCCATGTTGAAGCGCGTCGAAACGGCCGCTTCTCCCGACTCGTATGAGACCTGGACCTACCTAGGGCTAAAAACCAGCCTCGCCCGTCTGGAGGCAGCCCGCCGCGACATCGTCGCCATGCTCATAGCACTGGCACCGTTCGATCTGCGCGATCTTCCCGGGCCTGGAGACAGGGAGTCGGTCGACCGAAACCAGAGCGCAGTGGATCAGCCTGCCGGGTCGCTGACTCTCGCGCCTGATTCTTCCGAGGGCGACTCGGCGACCGCGACGAAGGCCGACATCCTCCGGTCAGGTCTTCTCGCTGCGGTCGACCGCGTCATCGACGCCGCCCTCGACGCTATCGAGGCCGGCAACAAGCCGCCTTGCGTCACCGTGGATCTGGCCGCACTGGTCCCGCCCGTTCCCACGATCGCAGTCCCTGATCGCGGCACTGCCCTAGCAGTCGCGTTTGGCATGAGGACGGTCCCGGTCGACGGGGACGGGACCTTCAGTGCCTCCCGCGTCCTTGAGGCGCACAAGTATGCAAACTCGTTCCTCCTTGCCTACTTGCTGACCCACATGCAGGCGTTCGGTCTCGCGCCCACCGACGACATGCTCGCCATGATCCTCGTCACTGGCTGGATCGTGCAGGCACCGGATGCTGTACTCGCATGGCAGACGCTCAGATCGACGGTCCTCCGACTCGAGAACGCCGAGCGTGTCGCCGGTGCCGTGACCGAGCACGACTCGACCAGCAGCGAGGAGTCAGACGCAGAAACACACGCTGTAGCCAGCGAGGGCTCAGACGCTGCATCCGGTGACCCCCGCAGAGACGTCTTGAGCGCTGTGCTCGCTCATCTGGCGGACCGTGAGGAGGCCTTGCGCCAGAGCCGACGAATTATCCAGTCCTCCACACGCGTGCTCCGATCGACGACGGACACCGAGTTGGCCGCCCACGCTCTCGCTGACGTCTACCGCAGGCTCGTCGAAGGCCCCGTGCGTCAGTACGGGTGGGCGATGCGCTGTCTCGCTGCGGGTTCATGGAGCCCGCCGCCGATGGTTGGATCGCTCAAAGACGGGTTCGCAACGGACCGATGGCTGAGCGCTGCGCTGATTCCCAAGCTCCTTCCGGAGGTGCGCAACGGCCAGGCGCACGAGGCGCTTGAGTGGGACGGACTCCGCGGCATCTTCGTTGTTGAAGGCGTCGAGGTCACCTTCGAGCGCGTGAATATCGCGACTACGGACTGCATGTCCTTCACGCTCGGGTGCGAGGCGGCGTTCGTCCACTGGCGCGCGCTCGCTGCCGTGCCCGGTGCCATGTTCCCGGCTGCAGGGCAACCGGGACGGATGGCCGAGTGGCGTCGTGTCGAAGCTATGTTCGGCACCAACGGCCTGCTCATCGATACCTTCACGTTCAACGCGCTGCGTCTCGAGGCTCGGATCGAACGCCTCGACATCGAGGACATAAACCCGGCCCTGCAGGCGCTCGTGCACGCTCGACAGTTACTCGTCCATGTGAAGTCGTTCGCCTACCTCATCTCAGGATCGTCCGAGGCCGTCATCGAGGTTGACGCCTCGGCCCTGGACGCCACCCATCCTGTCTGGCTCCACGCGCGCGAGCACTTCGACTCCATGCCGCTGTCGACGTTCCTCCCAGCGAACCTGAACGCGCGACTGCGACACGAGCCGGAGGACACCGCCATCCAGGCCGTCGCGTGGATTGCTGCTGACTGCGCTCTCGGCGCTATCGACGGTCTGCCGCCGATCTGGCAGGCGGAGCACCTATTGCTCGTCCGCTTGCGTTTAGAGCACACGTGCCTTGCGCTACGGCACACCATATCGATTCACCAGCGGCGACGCCCTCTCGAAATTGTTTTGAGCATCCTCGACCACGTTCGGGACGACCTGGCCATGCTTCTGCCGTTCACCCGCGCCGCTCTGGTCGACGAGCTTCCTGCGCTCATCAGTCTGAGGGGTCTGTGGACCGCCTGGGGCCCCGTGTCGAGGATGCCCGGCATCGACAGCGTGCGCGAGGACCCATCGTCGGCCTACCATCGAAACCCGAAGCGTCGCACGATCTCGCCACACAATCGGTGGATCAACATGTAGGGAGTGCCATCCGAAATGCCAATTTTTAGCCGTCGGCGAGTGGATGCGCGGACCGGTCGTCGCCAACCATCTAGAGTTGGCGACGTCTGTCCCGGCGACTTCGAGCTTTAGCTGCAACATGAAATCCGATCTAGCGAATCAGGGCCGCATAACCTGGGTGCTGTAAACTCCTTCCGGGGGTCTGAGGGATGATGGGAATCGTGAATCGTCTCGCCGCTTCCACGAGCCCGTACTTGCGCCAGCACGCCGACAACCCGGTCGATTGGTGGGAATGGGGGCCGGAAGCGCTGGCCGAGGCGCGCCGGCGCGGGGTGCCGATTCTGTTGTCCGTCGGGTACGCCGCGTGCCATTGGTGTCATGTCATGGCGCACGAGTCCTTCGAGCACGAGGGCACCGCGACCCTGATGAACGCGCATTTCGTGAACATCAAGGTCGACCGCGAGGAGCGGCCGGACATCGACGCCGTCTACATGGCCGCCACGCAGGCCATGACCGGGCAGGGCGGCTGGCCGATGACCTGCTTCCTCACGCCCGAGGGCGAGCCATTCCATTGCGGCACTTACTATCCGCCCGCGCCGCGCCCCGGGATTCCGTCGTTCACGCAGCTGCTCGTGGCGGTCGCGGAGGCGTGGGAGGAGCGGCCGGACGACCTGCGCGAGGGTGCGAAACAGATCGTCGGGCACCTTGCCGAGCAGAGCGGTCCGCTGAAGGAGGCCGCCGTCGACGCCGACGCTTTGGCGGAAGCGGTGACGAAACTCGCGCAGGAGGCAGACCCCGTGCACGGCGGTTTCGGTGGTGCGCCGAAGTTTCCGCCGTCCATGGTGCTGGAGTTCCTGGTGCGCCACCACGAACGTACGGGTTCGGCGCAGGCGCACGCGCTCGCCGAATCCGCTGCGGACGCGATGGCTCGCGGCGGCATTCACGACCAGCTTGGCGGCGGGTTCGCGCGCTACTCCGTGGACGCGGAGTGGATCGTTCCCCACTTCGAGAAAATGTTGTATGACAACGCGTTGCTGCTCCGAGTGTACGCGCATCTCGCGCGTCGCGGGTCGGCGTCGGCGCGGCGGGTGACGGAAGGGATCGTCCGGTTCCTTGAGCACGATCTGCTTACGCCGCAAGGAGGTTTCGCGGCTTCGCTCGACGCGGACACCGAAGGCGTCGAGGGATTGACGTACGTGTGGACTCCCGCGCAGCTCAACGACGTCCTCGGCGAGGACGGCCCGTGGGCGGCCGAGCTGTTCAGCGTCACCGAAGAGGGCACCTTTGAAGAAGGCGCATCGACCCTTCAGCTGCGGACAGATCCGGATGATTTCGACCGCTTCGAGCGCGTCCGGCAGGCATTGCTCGAAGCGCGCGCGGAGCGTCCGCAACCGGGACGGGACGACAAGGTAGTCGCGGCCTGGAACGGTCTCGCGATTTCCGCGCTGGCCGAAGCGGGCGTCGCACTGGAGCGTCCACAGTGGATCGAACTCGCTCGTGGCGCGGCGTCTCTGCTGCTGGACCTGCACGTCGTGGACGGACGACTCCGCCGCAGCTCGCGGGACGGCGCGGTCGGGACGCCGGTCGGCGTGCTGGAGGACTACGCCTGCCTCGCTGACGGTCTTCTCGCCCTCCACCAGGCCACTGGCGAACCGCGCTGGCTCACCGAAGCGACCCGGCTGCTGGACGTCGCACTGGCGCACTTCGCGTCGGATTCCGCGCCCGGTGCGTATCACGACACCGCCGACGACGCCGAAATCCTGGTGCAGCGCCCGTCTGATCCGACGGACAACGCGAGCCCGTCCGGCGCTTCGGCGCTGGCTGGCGCACTGCTCACCGCGTCCGCGCTGGCCGGGGCCGACCAGGCTGCGCGCTACCGCGACGCTGCTGAACTCGCGTTGCGCCGCGTCGGTCTGCTCGCCGCGCGGGTGCCGCGGTTCGCTGGGCACTGGCTGTCCGTGGCGGAGGCGGCGCAGTCCGGACCGGTGCAGGTCGCGGTCGTCGGCGCGGACCGCGCGGAGCTGGTGACCGCCGCCGCGCAGCACATCCACGGCGGCGGCATCGTGCTCGGCGGCGAGCCGGATGCGTCCGGTGTCCCGTTGCTGGCCGACCGGCCGCTGGTCGACGGCGAGGCGGCGGCGTACGTCTGCCGCGGCTACGTCTGCGAACGCCCGGTGACCGCGGCGGACCAGCTCATCGCCCAGCTCTGACGAATTCCGCCCCTGGTGAACGCGCTACCTGCCACGGTGGAATCAGCGTAGCTTCAGTAGTGACGTAATCATGTAATCAAGGATGGTGGACGTCATGGGGCGAGGTTGGAAAGGCCGGGGCTGGCAGCAGGCCGAGGCGCCGTCGGCGGACGACGCGGCGGCGTGGTTCGGCGGGCGGCTCCCGGACGGCTGGTTCACCGGCGACCCGGAAATCACCGTGGACCGGGAAGAGATCCTGATCGTCGGCGAGCTGCCCGCGCTGACCGGCGAATACGCCGACGACGCGGCCCGAGCGGCCGCCGAGGACGGGCGGATCAGCCGGTTTCGCGAGGAAACCCGCGACGAGCGGATCGAGATCGCGCGGCAGGCTGAGCACCGCTACCAGCGCAAAGTGGCGTGGGGCGCGAAGCTGGGCGGCACGACGGCGCACTTCACGACGCTGTCGGTGCCGGTGATGACCCGGCTGCGGCAGCCCGAACGGCTGGTCCTCGACACGCTCGTGGACGCCGGCGTCGCGCGGTCGCGGTCCGAGGCGCTGGCCTGGGCGGTGCGGCTGGTCGGCGAGCACGCGGACACGTGGCTGACCGAACTGCGCGAGGCGATGACCAAGGTCGACGACCTGCGGTCGAAGGGGCCCGATTTGGGCTGAGCTGCGGAAGATCCTCCGCTGCGGCAGGCTGGTGGCACCCTGCTGCATCGGAGGAACCGTGGACGTCCCTGCTGTGCCCGAGAAAGTGGACCCGGACGCGCTGACCGCAGTCCTCGACGGACGCTGGGCCGGGTTGAAGCGCGACGTGCGCGCGCAGATGAGCACGGAGAAGTTCCGGGACACGATCGGTCTCGACGTCGAGGCGCACCGCGTCCAGGTGCTGGACCAGCTGCGGAAACTCGCCGAAACCGACCGTCCCGCGCTCGGCTTCGACTCCGCGTACGGCGGGCTGAGCGACGTCGGCGGGTCGGTGATGTCGTTCGAGATGCTCGGCTACGGCGACCTGTCGCTGATGGTCAAGGCCGGGGTCCAATGGGGCCTGTTCGGCGGTGCGGTGCAGTTGCTCGGCACCGCGAGGCACCACGAGAAGTACCTGCGCCGCATCATGAACCTGGACCTGCTCGGCTGCTTCGCGATGACTGAGCATGGCCACGGTTCGGACGTTCAGCACCTGCACACCACCGCGACCTACGACCCTTCGACGCGCGAATTCGTCGTGCACAGCCCAGATCCCGGTGCCACCAAGGAATACATCGGCAACGCCGCCCGCGACGGACAACTCGCGGTGGTCTTCGCACAACTGATCACCGGCGGCGAATCCCGTGGCGTACATGCCTTCCTGGTCCCGATCCGCGAGGATTCCGGTGCTCCGGCTTCTGGCGTCACCATCGCGGACTGCGGCATAAAAGCCGGTCTGAACGGCGTCGACAACGGACGGTTGACCTTCGACCACGTCCGCGTGCCACGGGAAGCGCTGCTGAACCGCTTCGGCGACGTAGCCGAGGACGGCACCTACACGAGCCCCATCGAAAGCGACGGCCGCCGCTTCTTCACGATGCTGGGCACGCTCATCCGCGGCCGCGTGAGCGTCGGCGGAAGTGCTGGATGCGCCACCCAACGAGCACTGACCCTGGCAGTGCGCTACGGCGACCAGCGGCGGCAGTTCCAGCGTCCGGAAGGTGACGAGGTGGTCATCCTCGATTACCTGGGGCACCAACGAAAACTGCTGCCTGCCTTGGCGAAGACTTACGCTCTGCACTTCGCGCAGGAGGAACTGGTCGCCGCACTGCACGACATCGCCTCCGACGCGCCGGAAGAAAAACAACGCGAACTGGAATCCCGCGCCGCCGGTCTGAAGGCTCTCAACACCTGGCATGCAACCGCAGCGATCCAAACCGCCCGCGAAGCCTGCGGCGGCAGCGGATACCTGTCGGAGAACCTGCTGGCCGGCCTGAAAGCCGACACGGACGTCTTCACCACCTTCGAAGGCGACAACACTGTGTTGTTGCAGCTGGTCGCGAAGGGCTTGCTGACGCAGTACAAGGAACACTTCGAAGACCTCAGCCCGCTCGCGACTGCGCGATTTGTCGCTGAACAGCTGGTGGATACCGTGAAGGAACGCTCGGCGGCGTGGAAGTTCCTGGAACGCCTGACCGAGTCAGACGACGCTTCGGTGCTCTTCGACCGCGAGTGGCAACAGCGTCTCTTCGAGGACCGTGAAGAGCATGTGCTGAGCGGTGTGGCCAACCGTCTCCGCGGAGCTGCTTCGGATCCCTTCGGCGTCTTCAACTCCGTACAGGACCATGTGCTGCTCGCTGGCCGCGTACACGTGGACCGGTTGATCCTCGACGCCTTCGCCCGCGCAGTAGCCGCGTGCCCCGACCCGGACGCTGCGGCGCTGCTGGACCGAGTGTGCGACCTGTACGCCCTGTCGACGATCGAAGCGGACCGCGCTTGGTTCCTGGAGCACGGACGGATCTCCGCAACCCGGTCCAAGGCGGTGACCGCGGCGGTTAACGCGTTGTGCGGGGCTTTGCGGCCACATGCGCGGACGTTGGTGGACGGGTTCGCGGTTCCGGAACAGTTCTTGGCGGCCCCGATGCTGAACGGCTGAACGCGCACTATGAACGTCCAGCGGTCCTGCGTCTTGCCGGTGACGTGGCCGGGAAGCAGATCCTGGAACTGGGCTCCGCAGGCGGCGGCCTGACTGAGGGGCTGGACCACGACCCTTGCCTCGTCGAGATCGCGAGGAAACGTCTGGGCGCTCGGGCCAGGTTCGAGACCGCGGACCTGAACGAGCCGCTGACCATGGTCCCGAGCACCTCGGCGGACCTGGTGGTGGCGGCGCTGGTCCTCCATTTCGTGGCGGACTGGGGGCCGCTCCTGGCTGAACTGCCTCGCTGCCTGAAACCGGGCGGTGCGCTGGTGTTCTCCATCCGTCACCCGATCACTGGCTGGCTCCGCTCCGACCGTACGGACTACCACCGCGTCGAGCTGATCAGCGAAGACTGGGATTGGAACGGCGTGACGGTGAGGACGCGAGGTTTTGCGGACGAAGCCGGTGTTTTTGTTCGTGCGGGCGGTTCGCTAGGAGTACATCGCCACCCGGGCCGCGGTTAAGCCGGATCAGGCTCACGCCGCGCGAACGGCAGGGGCAGGTCGTGCGCACGCAGCGCGGCGCAGTACTTGTCGAGCAGAGCGTCGAGGTCCGCGAGGAGCGATGCCCCCGATTCGCGTGCCTCGGCGAGATCTCCCTCGGCACAGGACTCGACAAGGTCGGCAAGGTCGTCGCGCAGAATCGAGAGGCTGTCGCCTTGGATCAGGACGCCGGGGAATTTACGCCCCGGCAACCTGACGACCGCGTTGTTGCCGGGATCGGTGAACAGTTCGGCCTCGATGCGTCGCATGTCCGGCATGCAACCACGAACCGGAGCTACGAGTACATCGCCAACCAGATCGCAATATAGTGCGACACCGCAGCCAACACCGTGCACGCGTGGAAGAACTCGTGGTACCCGAACGTCTCCGGCCAATGATTCGGCCACTTCACCGCGTAAAAAACCGCCCCCACGGTATAAAACAGCCCACCCACGCAAAGCAGCACCAAAGCCGCAACTCCGGCATGGCTCAGCAGCTCCGGCAGCACGAACACCGCGACCCACCCGAGCGCGATGTAGATCGGCACCCCCAGCCAGCGCGGTGCGTGCGGCCACAGCATCTTCATCGCCACACCGAGGATCGCGCCGCCCCAGACGATGCCCAGGACGATGTATCCCGTTGGCTTCGACATGGCCAGCAGGGTGAACGGCGTGTAGGTCCCAGCGATGAACAGGAAGATCATCGAGTGGTCGGCGCGCTTCATCCACTTGTACGCGCGCGGGCTCCACAGCCTGCGGTGATACAGCGCGCTCACGCCGAAAACGCCCAGCACGGTGAGGCCGTACACGGACGTCGCCAGTGCGGCGACCGGCGAGACCGTCGACGCGGCGAGGCTGATCAGCGTGGCGGCCGCGGCGACGGCGCCGAAGAACGACCAGAAGTGGATGTGGCCGCGCAGCCGAGGCCGGGTGTCCTCGGGCACGGGCGGGGGCTCGATCGTCACGCTCACCTCGCCAAGGCTACGGGACCGTAGGTTTTTCGCCAGCCCCCGTGGCGCGTCACACCCTTGTTCCAGGGGTGCGTACGCTCGGGCGACGTGAGCCTCCGGTCCTTCATGTCCGACGTTGTCTACAGCATCTACAGCCGCCGTCTGATCCAGCAGTCGGCGGGCCGTCATCCGCGGCATATCGCGATCATGCTCGACGGCAATCGCCGCTGGGCTCGCGAGGCCGGGTTCACCGACGTGGCCGACGGGCACCGCGCCGGGGCCAAGAAGATCGCCGACTTCCTCAGCTGGTGCCAGGAGGCCGAGGTCGAGGTCGTGACGATGTGGCTGCTCTCCACCGACAACCTCAACCGCGATCCGGACGAGCTCACGCCGCTGCTGAAAATCATCACCGACGTCACCGACGAGCTCGCTGGGGCCGAGGCGCCGTGGCGGCTGCGCATCGTCGGCGCGCTGGATCTGCTGCCGCTCGAGGTGGCGCAGAAGCTCACCGCAGCCGTGGCGCGGACCGAGAACCACTCGGGCATGGAGGTGAACATCGCGGTCGGCTACGGGGGGCGGCAGGAGATCGCCGACGCGGTCCGCAAGCTTCTCCTGCAGCACGCCGACGAGGGTACTTCGATTCGCGAACTCGCGAAAATCCTCGACGTCGACCACATCTCGGAACATCTGTACACGTCAGGCCAACCGGATCCGGATCTGATTATCCGAACATCCGGTGAACAGCGGCTTTCCGGATTTCTGCTCTGGCAGTCCGCGCATTCGGAATTCTGGTTCACCGAGGCTTACTGGCCGGCATTCCGGCGGGTCGACTTTCTCCGCGCGATGCGCGACTACGCCTGGCGGCACCGCCGGTTCGGGGCCTGACGCGGCGAACCGGCCCGGCGGACCCACCCAGCCGGGCCGGTCGACCCGGCCGCTAACGCCGCGAAGGCCCCGGAGCCGGGCTCCGGGGCCTTCGCGCAAGACGGCTCAGCCGTGGTGGTGCTCCATCGAGTGGGCCACCAGCGCCGGGGTCAGCGCGATGCCGGTGTAGGCACCCGCGACCAGCGAAGCGGCACCGTAGCCCAGCGCGCCGCCGCCCTCGATGAAGGTGGCGTAGGCGTCGCCGAACGTCGGGTCCGGAGCGCCCTGGGTGGCGGCCGGGGAGGCGAACGCCGTCCCGCCGATCATCATCAGGCCCGCGGCCGCACCGGCGACAATTCCAGCCTTCTTCAGCACTTCGCACACTCCTAGGTAGAGATACTGGGATTCGGGGCACCGGAGTGTTCCGGTGGTGTGTCCCGCAGTAAGGAAATTACCCCCGAATGGCCTCTAGCGAATGGTGCGTACGCCCATTGTGTGAGCGCTGGAAGGTCCAGTTCACTCGGTACGGTTCAGTGTCCAGGACGCGAAATGCATTCCGGTCTTCCCCGTGGTACAAGGCCCTTTACCTGGGAATTGCCTGCACTCGGTGATTAATTTTCCATGATCATCCATCTGTGCGACCCCCTGATCGCCGGACCCCGTGACGCTGAGTGAGCACTGTGGACACTCTGTTTCGGGCGACCGACGGTGGGATGACGAATCGGCGAATCACCTGTGTGGCTGCCTGCACGACGGGGCGGACGTAGGTACCTTCCGGAATAGAGAGTTCGCGTTCCGTGCGGATTCTCGCGGGAGGCCCTGGTCGTGGCGTTGATCGAGGGGGCGGCTCAGCCGCCCACGAGATGCACGAGGGGGCCGGCACCCGGCCCTCGTGGCCGTGCCGCCTGACGCAGCCAGCGTCAGGGAGTGCGGACCCAGCCAGGGAGGTGCCCGGCCCAGCGAGTGCGGGCGTGGGGTGCACACGCCCTCGAGGGAGATGCCGTCGTGACTGCGCAGCGTTCACCCCGCAAGGCCTCAGGCCGTTCTTCGACCGGTGCTCAAGCGCCGGAGAAAGCCTCGATCTCGCCCGAATCCCCACGCATCACTTATGTGCTCGACACGTCGGTGCTGCTCTCCGACCCGTGGGCGGTCACCCGGTTCGCCGAACACGCGGTGGTGCTCCCGCTGGTCGTCATCAGCGAACTGGAGGCCAAGCGCCACCACTCCGAACTCGGCTGGTTCGCCAGGGAATCCCTCCGGCTGCTGGACGACCTCCGGCTCAAGCACGGCAGGCTCGACGCCCCGATCCCGATCGGCGACCAGGGCGGCACCCTGCAGGTGGAGCTGAACCACACCGATCCGTCCGTCCTCCCGGTGGGCTTCCGCACCGATTCGAACGACCACCGCATCCTCGCGTGCGCGCTCAACCTCGCGACGGAGCAGCCGGCGGTCGTCCTGGTGACGAAGGACATCCCGCTGCGGGTCAAAGCGGGCGCGGTCGGGCTCACCGCGGACGAGTACCGGGCGCAGGAGGTCACGCCGTCGGGCTGGACGGGCATGGCGGACGTGGACGCGCCACAGGAGCTGATCGACGCGCTCTTCTCGGGCGGTTCGGCGGATCCGGCGGAGTTCGGTCTCGGCGAGGTGGGCGAACTGCCGTGCCACACCGGGTTGCGGCTGCTCGCGGGCAGTTCGAGCGCGCTCGGCCGGGTCACGGCGGACAAGCGGGTGCGGCTGGTGCGCGGCGACCGCGAGGCGTTCGGCCTCCACGGCCGCTCGGCTGAGCAGCGCGTGGCGCTCGACCTGCTGCTGGACTCCGACGTCGGCATCGTCTCGCTCGGCGGCCGCGCGGGCACCGGCAAGTCGGCGCTGGCGCTGTGCGCGGGCCTGGAAGCGGTGATGGAACGCCAGCAGCACCGCAAGGTCGTGGTGTTCCGCCCGGTCTACGCGGTCGGCGGCCAGGATCTCGGCTACCTGCCCGGGTCCGAGAGCGAGAAAATGCAGCCGTGGGCACAGGCGGTGTTCGACACGCTCGGCGCGCTGGTCAGCCAGGACGTGCTGGACGAGGTCTTCGACCGCGGCATGCTCGAAGTGCTGCCGCTGACGCACATCCGGGGCCGCTCGCTGCACGACACGTTCGTGATCGTGGACGAGGCGCAGTCGCTGGAGCGCAACGTGCTGCTGACCGTGCTGTCCCGGCTCGGTTCGGCGTCGCGGGTGGTGCTCACGCACGACGTCGCCCAACGGGACAACCTGCGTGTCGGCAGGCACGACGGCGTCTCGGCGGTGATCGAGAAGCTGAAGGGGCACCCGCTGTTCGCGCACGTGACCCTGACCCGCTCGGAGCGCTCGCCGATCGCGGCGCTGGTGACCGAGATGCTGGAGGACCACGGCTGACCTAGGACCGGAAAGACCCCTCGAGGAACTTCCTCGAGGGGCCTTTCCAGGACTGCTTACCAGCCGGAAGGCAGCGGGCGACCCTCGGCGAAACCGGCCGCCGACTGCACGCCCAGCACCGCGCGCTCGTGGAACTCCTCGATCGTGCGCGCGCCCGCGTACGTGCAGGACGAGCGGACGCCCGAGCAGATCGAGTCGATCAGGTCTTCGACGCCGGGCCGGTTCGGGTCCAGCGCCATCCGCGACGTGGAGATGCCCTCCTCGAACAGCGCCTTGCGCGCGCGGTCGAAGACGTTGTCCGTGCGCGTCCGGGCTCCGACGGCGCGCTTCGACGCCATCCCGAACGACTCCTTGTACGGACGGCCCTGCTCGTCGTACCGCAGGTCGCCGGGGGATTCGTGGGTGCCGGCGAACCACGAGCCGACCATCGCCGCCGACGCGCCCGCGGCCAGTGCCAGCGCGACGTCGCGCGGGTGCCGCACGCCTCCGTCGGCCCAGACGTGTTTGCCCAGTTCACGGGCGGCGGCGGCGCATTCCGCGACTGCCGAGAACTGCGGGCGGCCGACGCCGGTCATCATCCGCGTGGTGCACATCGCGCCGGGGCCGACGCCGACCTTGATGACGTCCGCGCCCGCGTGGATGAGGTCGCGGGTGCCTTCGGCGGTCACGACGTTGCCCGCCACGACCGGCACTTTCGGCGACACCGAACGAACCGCCTTGAGCGCGGCGATCATCTTTTCCTGGTGCCCGTGCGCGGTGTCGACGACCAGCGTGTCGACGCCCGCGGCCAGCACCGCTTCGGCCTTCGCCGCGACGTCGCCGTTCACGCCGACCGCGGCGGCGACGCGCAGCTTCCCGTCAGCGTCGGCGGCCGGGGTGTAGATCTCCGAGCGCAGCGCGCCCACCGCGGTCAGGACACCGGCGAGGCGACCCTCGGCGTCGAGACCGAGAGCGAGCCGTCCGCCGTGGCTGTGCAGGAGTTCGAAAACCTCGCGCGGCGGCGTGTCCAGCGGCACGGCGACGACAGCGGGCTCGGCGACGTCGGCCAGTCGCGCGAAGCGGTCGACACCGGCGCAGGCGGCCTCGTCCACGACTCCGACCGGCTTGCCGTCGCCGTCGACGATGACGACCGCGCCGTGTGCTCGCTTGTGCACGAGGTTGAGGGCGTCGGCCACCGCGTCGCCGCCGGTGAGGACCAGCGGCGTGTCCCAGACGGCGTGGCGGGACTTCACCCAGGAGACGATTTCGGCCACCGCGGCCGTGTCGACGTCCTGCGGAAGCACGACGAGCCCGCCGCGGCGAGCGACGGTCTCGGCCATCCGCCGCCCGGCGACGGCCGTCATGTTGGCCACCACCAAGGGGATCGTCGCGCCAGTGCCGTCCACAGTGGACAAGTCGACGCCGAAGCGGGATTCCACGTCCGAACGGTTCGGCAGCAGGAACACGTCGTCGTAGGTCAGGTCGTGAGCGGGCACGTGCCCATCCAGAAAGCGCACGAGTCACCAGGCTACGTGGCTTGCGCGCGGGACGCTAACCCGGCGTGGCCCGTGGGACAATGGCGAGGTGGACAGCCGTGATCGCGACGACCAGGGGCGCGCCCGCAACGCCCGCCCTCGTGATGGCCTTGGCCGCCCGTTGCCGTACGGCTCCGACGGCGTGCCGCGCCAGCCGGAAGGCGTGCAGCGGACCCCGGAGGAGACCCTCTCGGAGGCACAGGACCTGCTGGACGCCGGCCGCCCGTTCCACGCCCACGAGGTCTTCGAGGACGCGTGGAAAACGACGGACGGCCCGGAACGCGAACTGTGGCGCGGCCTGGCCCAGCTGGCGGTGGGGCTGACGCACGCGTTGCGGGGGAATGGGAACGGGGCCGTCGCCCTGCTGGAGCGGGGTGCGGAGAACATCGCGCCGTTCGCCGAGGTGCCGCCGCACGGGATCGACGTGGCCGGGCTGCAGCGGTGGGCGCAAGCGCTTGCGGCGGAGGCTCGGGAACGGGCTCGGGTGGAGCCGGAGGTTCCTCGGCTGGCTCCGTAGACGGGGTTGCTTCGGGGGGTGACCGGGCTGGTTTTGCCTGCGCTGAGGGTTTCGCTGCGGTGCCTGGGCGCTCGGATTATGCGGTGCCTTTGGTGCGGTTCCGCGCGACTGCAGGTCGGGCGGTCACGCGGGCTTTTGTGCGGCTCAGCGCGGCTGCCGGTCGAGGTCGGGCGGCTACGTGGCGCGGATCGAGCGGCGATGCGGGCTGATCAAGTAGCAGGCAGCGGCCGGTCGTGAGCCGGGCAGTTCGGCGGATGCGGTCTGTGAGGCGGCACTGCGCTCAGATCGAGGACAGGCAGGCTGGCGTTCAGGCTGGACGCAAACGCTTCCGCCAGCCGATCGCGTAACTCGCCGGGCGGGACGACAGACATGCCGCCCCGCCCGGCGAGAAAGGGTGGTCAGGCGGCGGGCCAGTCGGCCGATCCCGCTTTTTCCTTGCCGATGGTCGTCGCTTCGCCGTGGCCGGTGCGGACGATCGTCGCGTCGGGGAGGGGGAAGAGGCGGTCCCGGATGGACTTCACGATGGTCGGGTAGTCGGAGTACGAGCGGCCGGTCGCGCCGGGGCCGCCGTTGAACAGGGTGTCTCCGGTGAAGAGGACTTCCAGGTCGGGGCTGTGCAGGCAGATCGCGCCGGGGGCGTGGCCCGGCGTGTGCAGCACGGTGAGGTCGGTGCCCGCGACGGTGATGACCTGTCCGTCGGCCAGGTCATCGTCGGGGGCGCGGTCCGGGTGGGTCAGGTCCCAGACGACGCGGTCGGCCGGGTGCAGCAGGATCGGGGCGCCGGTGCGGTCGGCCAGCGCGGGGGCGGCGTTGACGTGGTCGTTGTGCGCGTGGGTGCAGACAATCGCGCGGACTGTGCGTTCTCCGACTACGTCCGCGATGGCGTCCGCGTCGTGCGCGGCGTCGATCACGATCACCTCGGAGCCGTCGCCGACTATCCAGACGTTGTTGTCCACGTCCCAGCTGCCGCCGTCGAGCTCGAACACGCCCGACGTGACCAGGTTCTGCACTATGGCCGTCATGCCGCAGACCCTAGTGGCCCGCGAGGCATACCGCCGGTACCTACTTTCGAGTATCCTTACTCGCGGTAAGTTAGCCGCGACGACGGGACTGCTCATGACCGACCCCCGGGATCTGCTCGCCGAACCGCTCAAACTGCACTGCGGGGCCGTGCTGCCGCATCGGATCGCGAAGTCGGCGCTCAGCGAGCAGCTTGGCGACCGTCGCAACGCGCCTTCTGCCGAGCTCGCGCAGCTGTACCGGACCTGGGCGCGTGGGGGCGCGGGTCTGCTGGTGACCGGCAATGTGATGGTCGATCCCACCGCGCTCGGCGAACCGCGCAACGTCGCGGTGCCCGCCGAGCCCGACCCGGCGGCGTACCGGTCGTGGGCGCGGGCCGTCGACGGCACGGACGCACAGTTGTGGGTGCAGCTCAACCATCCCGGACGGCAGAGTCCGCGGTATTTGTCTCGCCAGCCGGTCGCGCCGTCGGCGGTGCCGTTCGGCGACCGAGGAGTGCGGACGGCGTTCGCCGCGCCGCGGGCGTTGACCGGGGACGAGATCGAAGCGGTGGTGGCGAGGTTCGCGGTGTCGGCGCGGACGTTCGTCGACGCCGGGTTCGCCGGGATCCAGATCCACGGCGCGCACGGGTACCTGATTTCGCAGTTCCTGTCGCCGTTGGTGAACCGTCGTGACGACGAATGGGGGCGCGACCGCAGCCGGTTCCTGCTTGAGGTGGTGCGCGCGGTCCGGGACGCGGTGGGGGATCGCGTGCCGGTTTCGGTGAAGCTCAACAGCGCTGACTTCCAGCGCGGCGGCTTCGACGAGGACGAGTCGTTGCAGGTGGTCCGGGCGCTGGGCGAGGCCGGGATCGATCTGTTGGAGATTTCCGGCGGCACCTACGAGCGGGCCGTGATGATGGGGTCCGGCCGGGCGAGCACGCAGCGGCGGGAAGCGTATTTCCTGGACTACGCGGCGAAAGCCCGTCAGATCAGCGACGTCGCGCTGATGGTCACCGGCGGGTTCACCACGGCGGCGGGCATGGCGGAGGCGCTGGAATCCGGTGCGCTGGACGTGATCGGGATCGGCCGTCCGTTCACTGTGGACCCCGGGTTGCCGGGCCGGTTGCTCGCGGGCGAGGACGTGCGGGCCGAACGCCGCTGCCCGCGCACGGGAATCCGGCTCGCCGACAGCCTGCTCGAGATCCAGTGGCACACCCAGCAGATGCACCGCGTCGCCGCGGGCAAACCGGTGGACCTGAAGCGCGGCGCGTTGCGCGCGTTCGCCCAGGCCGGGCTCAGCGATCCGCTGAACGCGTTTCGGCGGGTCCGCGCCTGAGCCGCGGGTCGGCGGCCCGGGCACCGCTGGCGAGTGCGATGAAGAAGACGCCGATGAGCAGGCAGTTCAGCGCGACCTGCCCGTAGCCGAGGTTGTCAGCGTTGACGAACGGGTACGGGTAGTAGCCGTCGATCGCACCGCGGACGAGCGTGAAAGCCAGCCACACCAAGGGATAGGCGAGCGACCACCAGACGGTGCGCCATGCCAGCACCCGCGGAGCGAAGAGCAGCCAGCCGAGTACGCACAGCACCGGGCTGACGCGGTGCAGCAGGATGTCCGCGGCCAGGCCGAGCCCGTGCAGCTGGTACAGCCCGGCGAGCGCGACCTGGTACACGACCCCGGTGACCACGATCCCGACCAGCGCGTCGAGCCACAGCACGCGCATCAGCGGCGAGGTGCCGCGTCCGCGGGCGAAAGCCGCGCTGGTGACGAGGACGAGGACGTTCGAGATGATCGTGAAATAGGTGAACAGGTTCGCGACTCGTCCGCCGAAGCTGACGTACCGTCCCTGCGGCGGCACCAGCGCGACGATCTGGATCACGAGCGCGGCCACCACGACGACCGCGGTCACCCCGAACCACAGCCGGGCCAACGCTTTCGACGACATACCGCTGACAGTACGGCTCCGGAGCGGGTCCGCCCGGCCCGGCCCGACCATGTTCGGTCGAGCCGGGGCCGGGTGAACCTGCCCGGATGCCCGCCCGCGGCGCGGGGACTACCGCATCACCGCACCGCCTTCACCAAAGCGGGCACGAAGACCGACGCGTCGATCGTGCCCCAGCCGCTCGCGATGTCGTAGCCCGGACCGGCCTTGAAGCCTTCGACGTCCCACTGGCTGTTGTCGCCCTTGGTGACGTCGACGATCCCGGCCGCGGTGCCCTTCGGACCCAGCTTCGAGTACAGCGCCGGGTTGATCTGGCCCAGCCGCCCGTGGTTGGCCTGCACCGCCAACGCCAGCACGCCGGCGAACAACGGCGCCGACTGAGACGTGCCCTGGACGCCTTCCATGCTGATGTCCGGGTACGACCGCATCGTGCTGCCCGTGATCTTCTTGACGCGGTTCTGCCAGGACGGCCGCGCGTACGCCTTCGACAGGCCCGCGCCCTCGCTGAACCCGTTGTCCGCGGCGTTGACCAGGTCGTCGGGCTGGGTGCGGACGCCGTTCGCGTCCAGGTGCAGCTGGGTGCCGCCGAGCGCGGTGACGTTCGGGTCGCTGGCGGGCCAGCTCGCCACGCGGTACGGATACCGGCCGGGGCCTTGCAGGTACGCCCCGGTCGGGCCGTCGTCGCCCGACGACGCCACCAGCGTGACGCCCGCCTTGCTCGCCCGTTCCAGCGCCGGGTCGAGGGTCTTGATCGACTCGAACGACGGGAAGTTCTCCTCGGTGGTGCCGAAGCTCATCGAAACCACGTCGGCGATGCGGTGCTCGGTCATGTAGTCGACCGCGTGCATCATTTCCGGCAGCCCGGCGAAGCCCTGCGTCTCGGCGACCGGGGTGGCGGCGACGACGATCTTCGCGCCCGGAGCCATCGCGTGCATCATCGTGACGTCGAGATCGGTTTCCCCGCCCCACGACTGGCAGGTGGCGGTGTCCACCCCGGGATCGGTGCACGCGGGCACCGCACCGGACGGCTGCAGCACCTCGACGTTCGCCGGCGGCAGACCGTGCTGCCGGGAGTACTCGTCCAGCACCTGCTTGACCTTGTCGTCGCCGAACGACACGAGCGTGGCCACGGTGGACCCGGCGCCGGTGATGCCCTGGTTCCACAGCTTCGTGGCGTTGTACGCGCCGCTTTCCTTCGGCAGCTTGGCCATCGCCGCGTTGAGCCGCGCCACCCGCTCGCGCACCGTGGTCGCGCCGACGAACGACTGCGCGGCAGCCGAGAAGTGGTGTCGCGGCGGCTGCTGCGGCGGTGCGGGCGCGGCACTGGCCGGTGCCGCCACCACGGTGGCGGCGAGCGCCACGCCCGCCAGCAGGGTCATCGGCCGCCCGAGTCCCCGGACGGCTGATTTCACCCGGAACGTCATGCTTTTCTCCTATCGACGCAGGCCAGTGCTCCCACTCTCGGGTACGCGGCCACGGGTGCGACATCGACTTTCGTCGGGCGTTTTCCTGAGCACAGCGGGGAAAACTGCCCGATGTCCGTAATGTGCCCACTCATCCGGAGGGCGGGCGCGGCGATCATCATCCGGATGCCTCCTCGGAACCGGACTGCTCCGCCTGGCTGGCGTCCGTCGCCGGACGGCTGCCGCGCAGCAGCCCGCGGACGGTGTCGATGGTGTCGGCCTCGCCGGGATCCTTGTCCGGCCGGTACCGCACCACTCGCGCGAACCGCAGCGCCAGCCCGCCCGGATACCGCGTGCTGACCTGCGCCCCGTCCAGCTCGATCTCGACTACCGTCTCCGGCCGCACGTGGACGGTCCACCGGTCCCGGTGCGTCTCGATCTCCTGGAACCGCTCAGTCTGCCAGGCCAGCAGCTCGTCGGTAAGGCCCTTGAACGTCTTGCCCACCATGATCGGCGGCCCGCCGTCCGGATCGCGCGCGCCGAGGTGCAGGTTCGACAGTTTGCCGGTGCGCCGCCCGTGGCCCCATTCCGCCGCCAGCACCACCAGGTCGATGGTGTGCACCGGTTTCACCTTCAGCCACGCGCGCCCGCGCCGTCCGGCCGCGTAGATCGAATCGAGGTCCTTCACCATCACGCCCTCGTGCCCGGCGTCCATCGCCGCGTCGAGCACTGCCGCCGGCGATTCCGGCCGGACCGAGCCGGGGATCACGTGTTCGCCCGCCACCCGGCGCAGCGCCTCGTTCCGTTCGGACAACGGCGCGTCGAGCAGATCGACCCCGTCCAGATGCAGGCAGTCGAAGAAGTACGGCCGCAGCAGCAACGCCCGCACCTGTTCGTCCCGCGTGCTGCCGAACCGGCTCATCGTTTCCTGGAACGGCCGCGGCCGCCCGTCGTCGGTGAGCGCGAGGGTCTCGCCGTCCAGCACCACCGATTCGCACGGGAGCGCCCGCACCAGTTCGACCAATTCGGCGACGCTGCCGGTGATTTCCCGCAGCGTGCGCGTGTACACGTGCACTTCCGCGCCGCGCCGGTGCACCTGGATCCGCGCACCGTCCATTTTGTACTCGACGATCGCGTTCCCGTGCTCCGTCACGGCTTCCTCCAGCGATTCCGCCGGCGACGCGAGCATCGGCCGCACCGGACGGCCCAGCTCCAGCCCGAATTCCGCGAGCGCCGCCGCGCCCCCGGTGAGCGCCGCCTGTCCGGTGACCGGCAGCCGCCCGGACAGCATGAACGCGCGCCGCACCTGGTCGACTTCGACCTCGGCTGCCGCCGCGACCGCGTCGACCATCACGCCTTCCAGCGCGCCCTGCCGCAGCTCCCCGGTGACGAGCCGGAACACGAACTCCTGCTCGGCCCTGGTCAGGCGGGAGAACAGCGCGGCGAGCACCTCCGCTCGGCGCTTCACCGAACCCGCGCCCGCCGCGGCCGCGACCTCGGTGAGCGCGACGTCGACCTCCGCCACTGAGACGGCAGGCGCGGCCGCGGGTTCGACGGCGAGGTCGGCGAGCGTGCGCCAGCCGGCGCCGAGCCGGTCCTGCGCGGTCTGCCCGGTGAGATACGCGATCACCGCGGGCAGTTCGCCGGGTTCGGCCGCGCGCAGCACGGCGGCCAGCACGGCAATTTTCGTTTTCCGTGACCGCGTGGCCGCCATTTCGGCGGAGGCGGTGACGAGGTCGGTGAACAACACCCGGCCATCATCGCCCCCGCCACCGACAAAAACTCCCGTTCCAGCCTCGACCGGGTGAAAAAGAGCTGGTCAGGCATCCGGACGAGTGCAGTACTGGTCCAGCAGCCCCTGTTTTGTCACACACGGCGTGTACCCTGCGTCCTGCAGTTCCGCCCGCGCCGTGCTGCTGCGCAGGTAGTCGAGGAACTGCTTCAGCAGCGAATCGTTCTCCGGCACGCCCTTGGTGTAGAGATACTCGACTGTCCAGAAGCGATAGCCCGCGTCGATGCTGGTCACGTCGGGGTAGCGGTCGTCGAGTTTCGCCATCGCGACGCGGCCGCCCGCCGCGGCGATCTTGGCCGCGGGCACGTCCGCGTAGCCGATGGCGCCGGGGGTGTCGCCGATCGCGCGCAGCAGTTCGTCGGTCTTGCCGCGTTCGCAGCGCACCACGGTGGCGTGCGGGTCGCGGGTCGGCGTCCGGCAGTCGTCCGAGGACAGTCCCGGCTCTGCGGCACCCAGCACTTTCTGCTCGAAAGTCTTGCGCGTACCCGATTCCTGCCCGCGCCCGACAACCCGGATCGGGACCGACGGACCCTCGCGCAGTTGCGCCCAGTCGGTGTACTTCCCGTTGAAGATGCCGCGCACCTGCTCAGTGCTCAGCCGGTCGACGCCGACGGCGCTGTTCACCACCAGGCTGTACACGAGCACTGCGACCGGTTGCGTGACCAGATCCGGCCCGGCGTCGGAAGCCTTGCCGTCGGAAAGCACTGCCATGCTGTCCTTTTGCTCCGCGGGCAACGGTCCCAGTTCGCGCACCGCGGACACGCTTCCGTCCGCTTGGGTCGTGATTTTCGCGCCAGGACACAGCTTCTGGTATTCGGTCGCGACGCTGTTCATGATGGGCGCGAACGCGCTGGATCCGTGCACTGCGAGGGATCCGTTGCCGCAGCCGGGTTCGGACCCACGCGACACGGCGACGAGGAGCATGCTCAGCAACGCCCCGGTCAGCAGCACTCCGATCGCTCCCGTGACCACCGGCCACGACAGCCAGCGCTGTTTGCGTTCGTCTTTGATTCGCCCGCCGCTGAGCCTTCCGGTGACGTCCAGTTCCTTGGATAACGGCCCGCCGCGCCAGTCGTCCGGCTCGCGCAGCACGACGACGAGTTTGAACTTTTCCCGCCGCTTCAAGGAAAGCTGTTCGAGGCGGACACCGTGCCATTGCGGTGCCGCGGCGGCCGGTGCGTCGGCTTGTCGCAGCAGCGCGGTCAGACGCTGCGGCAGCAACGCTCGCACACCGGACAGTCGCGCGGTTCCGTTTTCCGGCGTAGGCTGATCATGAGTGAAGAATTCAAGCCCGTTCCGTACCACCTCACGCAACCCGTCTTTGGCATCGGATACGCGCGCGTCCCACACCACCCGCCTGCCGAAGGTGAACTGCAGCGGGTGTTCCCAGTCGTCCGGGCCGATGTCGAAGCTGCCGGTGTTGCGGATGCGGATCACGACCACGCTGAGCGGTTCCAGCAGTTGCACGGTGCGCATGAGTTCCGGATCCGCTTGCACCGCACCGTTGTCCGAGTCGCTGAGCGTCACCGGGTTGAGGCCGATCTTGGAGTTGTAGAGCTCCCGGTAGAGCACGCGCCTGCGGCGGATCACGTAGCGGTCGATGACCGGGGCGAGGATGGTCGCGCCCGCGACGACGGCGATGGGCACGATGCCGCGGCTGGACGTGAGCACGTCGGCGAGTGTTCGCACTATTTCCCCGAAGCTCACGGTCGCCTCCCCCTTGCCTGCTCCCGAGAAGGTCAACCCTAAGCGTCAGCAACGGGACCCCTCCCCGGTGCACCAGGTGTTCACCAGCGGTTCAGCCGGCCGACGCGATCCGATCGACAGCGGCGCGGAGCCGGTCCGGAGGGAGCGCGGCGTACCCGAGCACGAGGCCCGGATATCCGGCTGAGGTATGGGAATAAGTCGACAAAGCCGGGGCGTGCACGCCTGCCGCAGCGAGTTTTTCCTGCAGCCGCACGTCATCGGTGCCGTCGGGCAACCGGACGACGAGGTGCAGTCCGGCGGCGATTCCGACCGGCTGCCACTGCGGAAGACGCTCGGTCAGGGCTTCGATCAGCGCGTCGCGACGAGCGCGGTACAGCCGTCGAGTACGGCGCAGATGCCGGTCGTAACCGCCGGTGGCGATCAGATGCGCGAGCGCGGCTTGCGGGAGCGGCGGGCAACCGAGGTCGTGCATTTCCTTGACCCGGGCCACGGCGTCGCGCAGCCGCCGCGGCGGAATGAGCCAGCCGATCCGCAACGCTGGCGCAAGAACTTTGCTGACGCTGCCGATGTACGCGACGTGATCCGGTGCGAGCGCGCGCATCGCGCCCAGCGCGGGACGGTCGTAGCGATGTTCGGCGTCGTAGTCGTCTTCGAGGATGAGCCCGCCGGTTTCCGCCGCCCAGGCAAGCAGTTGCCGACGGCGTTCCGGATGCAACGCGACGCCGAGCGGGAACTGGTGTGCGGCGGTGACCAACACGACGGAGCAGTCTGAAATGGACAGTGCTTCGACGTCGATGCCCTTGTCGTCGACCGGGATTCCGACCGGGGCCAGCCCGTGGTCGCGCAGCAGGTTCGCTTGGCCGTGGTGGCTAGGGTCTTCGACGGCGATGCGCTGGTCCGGCAAGGCATCTGCCAGCAACGACAACGCTTCCGCAGCTCCGCTGGTGATCACGATGTCGTCCGGGTTCGTCGGCAGCGCCCGGACGCGGCCGAGGTAGGCGGCCAGTTCCGCGCGCAACGCGGGGTGTCCGGTCGGATCGGGGTAGCCGAGACCGAGATCTGGGGTCGCGTTCAGGGCTTCTCGTTCGGCGGCAAGCCATTCTGCCCGCGGGAACGCCGACAACGCGGGCAGGCCCGGACGCAAGTCGAACTCCCAGGTCTGCGTTTTCGCTGCGCTGACCCGAGGATTCGGCGCGGGATCGTCGATCGGCGCGACGCGAGTGCCTGACCCGTGCTTGCTCAGCAGGTAACCCTCGGCGGTGAGCTGCTCGTACAACGCGGTGACGGTGCCGCGCGCGACCCCGAGCTGGCGCGCGAGATCGCGGCTCGACGGCAGCCGGGTGCCGACCGCCAGCCGCCCGGTGCGGATCGCGTCGCGCAGCGCGGCCTCGACGGCGCGGCCCCGGCGTCCTCCGGTGGCGGCGGGCAGGAGCAACTCCCGGATGGTCTCCACGGCCACGACAGTACGGCCAAGTGGTCCAGTTAGGCCAGTATTGAGTGGTCCTTCTGAATAGACCACTCTCCGCTGAAGACTGAGCGGCGTGAAACGGTCGATGGTGCTTTCAGGGGTGGCCGGCGCGGTGCTGGTCGGCGGATCGGTGCCGGTCACCGGCATGCTGGACGGGTATCCGGTGATCACCGGGCAGGCGTTGCGGTACGCGCTGGGCGGGCTTCTGCTGCTGGGCTGGGCGAAGGTCACGCGCAGTCCGCTGCCGCGGCCGAAACTGGGCGATCTGCCGACTCTGCTCGGCCTCGCCGCGACCGGGATGATCGGGTTCCAGGCCTGTCTGCTGCTGGCGCAGCGCTACGCGGAACCCAGCGCGGTGGCGGCGTTTCTCGGGGCCAGCCCGCTCGTGCTCGCGTTGATCGCGCCGATGCTGGACGGTCGCCGTCCGTCCGCCGCGCCGGTCGTCGGGTCGGTACTGGCCGGGCTCGGCATCGTGGTGCTGTCCGGCGGCGGATCCGCTTCCGCGCCAGGGCTGTTGCTGGCCGCGCTGGCGATGCTGTGCGAAGCGTCGTTCACCCTGCTCGCGGTGGGATTGCTGCGTCGGCTCGGGCCGTTGGCGACCTCGACGTGGGGCTGTTTCACCGCTGCGGCAAGCGGTTCCGTGGTCGGTACGGTGGTCGATCCGGCCGGAGCCTGGCGGTGGCCGAACGGGCGTGAACTCGTCGCGTTGCTGCTGCTGGCCGTCGTGGTGACCGCGGTGGCTTTCGTGCTCTGGTACAGCTGCGTCGTCGAATTGGGCGCGGACCGGGCGGGCGTGCTGATCGGGCTGATGCCGGTGTCCGGGCTGGCCGTGGCGGTGCTGATCGGGGCGCAACAGTTCGAGCTCAAGGACCTGGCCGGGGTCATCCTGGTCGCCGCGGGAGTCGCATGTGGACTGCGGAAACGCGAAGCGGCTCGCCCGGAATTGTCCGAGCGAGCCGCTACGATCGGCTGACCGCTACTTGCCGCCACGCGCCATCCGCAGCACATCGAGTGCCTCGTCCAGCTGTGCCTCAGTGAGCTTGCCGTCGCGGACGTACCCGCGCTCCAGCACGACCTCGCGGATCGTCTTGAGTTCCTTGAGCGCCTGCTTCGCCACCGCGGCCGCTTCCTCGTAGCCGATGTACTTGTTGAGCGGCGTGACGATCGACGGCGACCCCTCGGCGTACTGCCGCGCGCGCTCGACGTTCGCGGTGACCCCGGCGAACACCTTGTCCGCCAGCAGCCGCGAAACGGCCGCGAGCAGCCGCGCCGATTCGAGCACGTTGCGCGCGATGACCGGCAGGTTCACGTTGAGCTGGAAGTTGCCCGCCGCGCCGGCGAACGCGACCGCCGCGTCGTTGCCGACGACCTGCGCGACGACCTGCAGCGTCGCCTCCGGGATGACCGGGTTGACCTTGCCCGGCATGATCGACGAACCCGGCTGCAGGTCGGGCAACGCCAGTTCGGCCAAGCCGGTGCGCGGGCCGGAACCCAGCCAGCGCAGGTCGTTCGCGATCTTGTTCAGCGACACCGCGACCGTGCGCAGGTGCCCGGAAGTCTCGACCACGCTGTCCTGCGTCGCCTGCGCCTCGAAGTGGTTGCGTGCCTCGGTGAGCGGCAACCCGGTGATCTGCGCCAGCTCAGCCGACACCGCCGCGCCGAAGCCGTCGGGCGCGTTCAGGCCGGAACCGACCGCGGTGCCGCCGATCGGCAGTTCGCCCAGCCTCGGCAGACCGGACTGCAGCCGTTCGATGCCGAAGCGGATCTGCGCGGCCCACGCGCCCGCCTCCTGGCCGAGCGTGATCGGCACGGCGTCCATCAGGTGCGTGCGCCCGGACTTGACGACGTCCTGCCACTCCTCGGCGCGCGCCTCGATCGCGCCGGCGAGGTGCTCCAGCGCCGGGACGACGTCGGTGAGGACGGCCTCGGTGGCGGCGACGTGGATCGTCGTCGGAAAGGTGTCATTGGACGACTGCGAGGCGTTGACGTGGTCGTTCGGGTGCACGTCGCGGCCGAGCGCGCGACTGGCCAGCGTCGCGATGACCTCGTTCGCGTTCATGTTGGACGACGTGCCCGAGCCGGTCTGGAAGACGTCGATCGGGAAGTGCTCGTCGTGGCGGCCCTCGGCGACCTCGTCGGCGGCCTTCGCGATCGCGTCGGCGACGTCGGCGTCCAGGACGCCGAGCCGCGCGTTCACGCGGGCGGCGGCGGCCTTCAACAGGCCCAGCGCGCGGATCTGGGCGCGCTCGAGACCGCGGCCGGAGATGGGGAAGTTCTCGACGGCACGCTGCGTCTGCGCGCGGTAAAGCGCGTCGACCGGGACGCGGACCTCACCCATCGTGTCGTGTTCGATCCGGTATTCCTGTTCAGCCATACCCCCGATTCTGGCCCCGTTTCGCGCAACCGGCCGGGTGTTGTCGCCCACCTCGGTAACCCGCACCCGCCCCACCTCCGCCCTCAACGGAGTGGCATTGCCACACTGGCTACTCTCGATGTGTTCTCGATCACCGCCACCCACCACTGGCATGGAGCGAGCCTCATGGATTACGACCTCGTCGTCATCGGAGCCGGACCCACCGGCCTCTTCGCCGCCTACTACGCGGGATTCCGCGGCCTGTCGATGGCCGTCGTCGATTCGCTGCCCGAACCGGGCGGGCAGGTCACCGCGATGTATCCGGAGAAGATGATCTACGACGTCGGCGGGTTCCCCGCGATCCGCGGCCGTGATCTCGTGCAGGGCCTGGTGGACCAGGCCGCGCCGTGGAAGCCGGATTACCTGCTCGGCCGCAAGGCGGAGAAGCTGGAGAGCGTCGACGGCGGTCTCGAACTGACCCTCGACGGCGGCGACGTGCTGCGCGCGGGCGCGGTCCTGATCACCGCGGGCATCGGCGAGTTCACGCCCCGTCCGCTGCCCGCCGGAGACGGCTGGCTCGGCCGCGGGATGGTCCACTTCGTCCCATCGCTGGCGACTCACGCGGGCCAGCACGTCGTCGTGGTCGGCGGCGGGGATTCGGCGTTCGACTGGTGCCTGGCGCTGCATCCGGTCGCGGCGAGCGTGACCCTCGTGCACCGCCGCGCGAAGTTCCGTGCCGCGGAATCGATCGTGCGGCAGGTGCAGGAACTGGGCGTGCGACTGGTCACGGACGCCGAGGTGGCCCGGTTTGTCGAAGCCCCAGACGGTTCGCTGACGGCGGTCGACGTGACGGTGAAGGGCGGCGCGGACGAACAGCTGCGCGCGGACGCGGTGGTTGCGGCGTTGGGCTTTACCGCGGATTTGGGGCCGATCGAAAGCTGGGGCTTGGAAATCGATCACCGCGCGATTTCGGTGGATTCGACGATGGCGACGGCGCGGCCGCGCGTTTACGCGGCTGGGGACGTGGCGGCGTATCCGGGGAAGGTGAAGCTGATCGCGACCGGGTTCGGCGAGGCGGCGACGGCGGTGAACAACATCGCGGTGGCGTTGAATCCCGAGGCGCATTTGTTCCCGGGGCATTCGAGCAACGTCGAGTGACTCAGCCGGTTTTCTCCGCGATCCACGGCTGATACGCCACCGCCGAGGTCGCGATCGACGGTGCCGATCCGCACGTCGACGAGCGGTTTCCCGGGCGGCTGACCATCCCGGCCAGCGTCCACCGGTCGCCGTCGCGGATCAGTTCCGGGCCGCCGGAATCGCCGTAGCACGAGCCGGAACCGCCGGGGCTTTCCGTGCACAGCTCGGAGGTTCCGTCGAACCCCGCCGTGCATTTCGCGCCCTCCACCAGGTGCGTGTCCAGCTGGCGCAGCGTCTTCGACACCGGGCCGCAATTCGGCGTCGCGCACGTCTGGCCCCAGCCGATCACCCGGACCGGCGTGCCGGGCGACGCCGAACCGCCGATCGCGATCGGCGCGGCCTTCACCGGGGCCGTCAGCCGGATCAGGCCGACGTCGCCGGTTTGCGTTTCGGCGTTGAAATGCGGGTGCAGCACGAATTCCGCCGCTTTCGGAGTTTCCCCGCCCTCGTCCGCGTCGTTGCTGCCGACGCGCAACCCCATCGTCGCCGGGTCCTTCGCGGACAGGCAGTGCGCCGCGGTGACCACCCAGGTCGGCGTGATCAGCGCGCCGCCGCAGAACAGCGCGCCGCCCGAGGTGTGCAGGGACACCGCGAAGGGGTAAGGCTGGTCCGCGTCGGTTCCGCCGACGATCGAGGGCCCGGCGAACGCGCTGCCCGCGCTGAGCACGACTCCGATGAGGACAGTCAGCACCAGCGCGAACAGCCGTTTCGACACCGGGAAACTCCTTGGCAGATCAGGGAAGCGGAGGCACCGCGCCCTCGTCGAGTTCGAGGTTGCCGTCGAAGTTGACGGACGAGTACGCCCGCAGCTTCTCGAGGCGGTGGTAGCCGTCGATCATTCTGACCGTCCCGGACTTGGACCGCATGACGATCGACTGCGTCGTCGCGCCGCCCGCCCGGTAGTGGACGCCGCGCAGCAGGTCGCCGTCGGTGACGCCGGTCGCGCAGAAGAACACGTTGTCGCCGGTGACCAGGTCGTCGTTGAGCAGGATCCGGTCAAGGTCGTGGCCGGCGGCGAGTGCCTTCTCGCGTTCCGCGTCGTCCTTCGGCCACAGCCGGCCCTGCAGTTCGCCGCCGAGGCACTTCATCGCGCACGCGGCGATGATGCCCTCGGGCGTGCCGCCGATGCCGAGCAGCATGTCGACGCCGGTGGTCGGCCGGGCCGCGGCGATGGCGCCCGCGACGTCGCCGTCCGAGATGAACCGGATCCGGGCACCCGCCTCGCGGACCTCTTTGACCAGCTGTTCGTGCCGCGGCCGGTCGAGGATGCAGACCGTCACGTCGCTGACGCTGGAGTTCTTCGCCTTCGCCACGCGCCGGATGTTCTCCGCGACCGGGGCGGAAATGTCCACCTTGCCCGCCGCGTCCGGGCCGACGGCCAGCTTCTCCATGTAGAACACCGCGGACGGGTCGAACATCGCACCGCGCTCGGCGACGGCGAGCACGGCCAGCGCGTTCGGCATGCCCTTCGCCATGAGGGTGGTGCCGTCGACCGGGTCGACCGCGACGTCGCAGTCCGGGCCGTCGCCGTTGCCGACCTCTTCGCCGTTGAACAGCATCGGCGCTTCGTCCTTCTCGCCCTCGCCGATGACGACGACGCCGCGCATCGAGACGGTGGAGACGAGCTGGCGCATCGCGTCGACGGCAGCACCGTCGCCGCCGATCTTGTCGCCTCGGCCGACCCAGCGGCCGGCGGCCATCGCGGCTGCCTCGGTCACCCGCACCAGTTCCATGGCGAGGTTGCGATCAGGCGCTTCGCGTCGGCTGCGGTCACTGGCGGTGGTCATGGTGGCCTCCCGGAACACGGTTCGTCAGCGGGTGCCCAGTCTGTCAGATCCCTAGACCACCTGACCGATTCAGCAACGCATGGTGCACGTCACTCTGTGTCGTCGTCGGTCTCCACCGAGGCCAGCGCGGCCTCGATCCGCTCGCGGGCGCCTTCCAGATGCCGTTCGCACACCTTGGCGAGCCGCTCGCCCTTCTCCCACAGCTCGAGCGACTGCTCCAGCGAAAGCCCGCCTGCCTCGAGTTCCTTCACCACTTCGACGAGCTGATCGCGGGCCTGCTCGTAACCGAGTCCGGCGGTGTCTGCTTCGCTCACGTTCTCCGACCTTGTGGTGCACGGGGCTGTCGGCGCAGACTACCGCGCTCGGCCGACATTCCCGGGGAACCGGGTCCGGCCCGATGCGGGCCCGCGACCACCGCGCTGGCCATCGCGTGGTCGTATCCGACGAAGGCCAGCGCGAACTCCTGCCCGTCACCGTCCGCGATGGCGTCCTCGAGGTTCTCCTGCGCACTCGCCACGCGTCGCCGATGGCCGGTCCCTTCGGCGAACCACCACCGGACGCCGACGTGCTCGGACGTCGCCTCGGACAGCCGCCTGAGCTGCGGGGCCAGCCCGCGCCGGGCCGCGGTGCCGCAGCCGGCGAGCAGGGCGGTCCAGCATTCGTCGGCGGCCCGGTCGGTGACCAGGGCCTGCCGCAGCAGGAGACCGGCGTCGAGCCGGGCGGCGGCGTCCACCGTGAGCGGGAGGAACGCCGGGGCCCGGTGCATCACGGCCGGTCTCCTTCCGGTGCGGGTGTCGTCGGCTCGACGGACTCGGCCACCGCGTGGACCGCCCCGTCGGCGACCCGTACGCGCAGCTGCGCTCCGTCCTCGATCTGGGAGACGGAACGGAGCACGTGGAGGTTGCCTGCGGAATCCGTGAACTGGACGACGGCGTACCCGCGCTCCATCGTGGCCGCCGGCCCGAGCGCGGCCAGCTTGCCCCGCGCGTTCGCGACCTCCGCCTGGTCCTTGGCGAGCAGGCTGAGCATCGCGCGCCTGCCGCGTTCGCGGTGCATCTCGAGGTCGCTGAGGCGGCGTTCGATCGGACCCAGCGGATCGGCCAGCGACGGACGGCTGCGCAGCTGGGTCAGCAGCCGCGTCTCCCGGTCGACCCAGCCATGTAGCGCGCGCCTGCCGCGGTCGCGCATCTGCCGGACCCGCGCGGTTTCCTCGCGGACGTCCGGCACGATGCGCTTGCTCGCGTCGGTCGGAGTGGAACAGCGCAGGTCGGCGACATAGTCGAGCAGGGGAGTGTCCGGCTCGTGCCCGATCGCGCTGACGATCGGCGTGCCCGCGGCCGCGACCGCCCGGCACAGCGCCTCGTCGGAGAACGGCAGCAGATCCTCGACGCTGCCGCCGCCGCGGGCGATGACGATCACGTCGACGTCCGGGTCTTTGTCCAATATGGACAGTGCACGGAGGATCTGCGGCACCGCCTGCGAACCCTGCACGGCGGTGTTCAGCACCTTGAACAACACGTGCGGCCAGCGTGCCTGCGCGTTCGCCAGCACGTCCCGCTCAGCCGCCGACGCGCGTCCGGTGATCAGCCCGATTCCCTTGGGCAGAAAGGGAATCGGCCGCTTCCGTTCGCGGGCGAACATGCCCTCGGCGGCCAGCAGCTTGCGCAGCCGTTCGATCCGCGCGAGCAGTTCGCCGATGCCGACCGCGCGGATCTGGTCCGCGCGCAGGCTCAGCGTGCCGCGGCCGAAAAAGAACGACGGCTTGGCGTGGATGACCACGCGGTCGCCTTCGCGCAGCGGCGTCGGCAGTTCGCGCACCAGCCACATCGGGCAGGTGACGGACATCGAGACGTCCGCGGACGGGTCGCGCAGGGTCAGGAACGCGGTCTGCGTGCCGGGCCGCGCGTTCATCTGCGTGACCTGGCCTTCGACCCAGACGTCGCCGAGCCGGTGGACCCAGTCGCCGATCTTGCGCGCGACAGTGCGGACCGGCCACGGATTCTCCGCGCTGGTGGCGGGGTCGTTGCTCACTGGCCTTCCGCGGGGTCGCCCGGCTGTTCCTCGGCCTTGCGCGCGTTGCCGATCCGCCGCGCGAGCATGCCGACGAACGACGCCCGGTCGGCGTGGGACTTCTCGTACTCCAGCAGCTCTTCCAGCTGAGGCACGGTCAACCGGCGCAGCCGAGCGCGCAGCTGCGGCAGGGTCAGCTCGTCGTAATTGCCCAGGCCGGCCGGGCCAGAGGAGCTGTCGTTCTCGCCCTCGGAGTGCTCCTCGGCGAGTGCGCGGGTCTCCTCGACCCACGGATCGTCGATGGTTTCCGCGGCGAGATCCGGCGGCTGCGCGCGATGGCCGTTGGTGCGCGGCTCAGGCAGGTCGTCGACCGGCACGAGCGTGGGCCGGGACGGGGCGAACTCGGGCTCGGCGTCCTCGTCGAACGTGGCCCAGCTGGGCGTGTCCTCGACCGGACGCAGCATCGACAGCGCGTCGTCGCCCTTGATGGCCAGCTCGGTGACCTGCTGCTGGACGCGCATGGACAGCTGCAGCACCTGGCTCACGACGGTGACCGGCAGGCCGGTGAGCTGCTTCGGGAGCTCACGAACCCGCTCGGCGGTGGTGACGGCGAGGCCCGCGGCGACCCGGAGGGGGAGCGGGAGTGGCTTCATGGGTCCAGCGTGCCGCATCAGGGCTGTTCTGCCCAACCGAACGGGTGGCCAGAGGCGCCGGACGTGACGCCCGGCACAGCCTGAATGGCCGCCGCCATCATCCGAACGAGGACCTCAACCCCGGATCGGCACTGCCCGTACCCTGGAGGCATGACTTCTGCGAGTCCCGGAACCGAACCCGCCGGTACCCCGACGATCTCCCGGTCCGGCGCCGCCAAACGCGTGCTGCTCGCGAAGCCGCGCGGGTACTGCGCCGGCGTTGACCGCGCGGTCGTCGCCGTCGAGAAGGCGCTCGAGCTGTACGGGCCGCCGGTGTACGTGCGCAAGGAAATCGTGCACAACCGGCACGTCGTCGAAACCCTGCGCGAACGCGGCGTGATTTTCGTCGACGAGACGTCCGAGGTGCCCGAGGGCGCGCTCGTGGTGTTCTCCGCGCACGGCGTCTCGCCCGCGGTGCACGCCGAGGCCGAGGAACGGAACCTGCGCACCATCGACGCGACCTGCCCGCTGGTCACCAAGGTGCACAAAGAGGTCAACCGCTTCGCCAAGGACGACTACGACATTCTTCTCATCGGCCACGAGGGCCACGAGGAGGTCGAAGGCACGGCCGGCGAGGCACCGGACAAGGTGCAGCTGGTCGACAAGCCTGAGGACGTCGACAAGGTTGACGTGCGCGACCCGTCGAAGGTGATCTGGCTGTCGCAGACCACCCTGTCGGTGGACGAGACAATGGAACGCGTCGACCAGCTCCGCGACCGCTTCCCGACCTTGGCCGACCCGCCCAGCGACGACATCTGTTACGCCACCACCAACCGCCAGGTCGCGGTCAAGGCGATGGCCCCGGAATGCGACCTGGTGCTGGTCGTGGGCTCGAAGAACTCCTCCAACTCGAAGCGGCTGGTCGAGGTCGCTTTGAAGGCTGGCGCGTCGGCCTCGCACCTGATCGACTTCGCTTCGGAGGTCGACGAGGCGTGGCTCGAGGGCGTCTCGACGGTCGGGGTCACGTCCGGGGCCTCGGTGCCGGACGTGCTGGTGATGGACCTGCTGAAGTGGCTGGCCGAGCGCGGGTACGGGCAGGTTGACGAGGTGACTACGGCGAACGAGAAGATCGCTTTTGCGTTGCCTAAGGAGCTTCGGAAGGCTGTTAAGTCGGAGTCCTGAGGGTTTCGTTCGGTGGTGCGGTGGGCCGGTTGCGGTCTAGTCGGAGCGTATGGCGCGCCACTGTAGTTCGTGCTGAGTCACGACCCGGGGCGAGAGAATTCCTTTAGCTGCAATGAAAAGGCCGCCGATCCCAGTGTGGGGATCGGCGGCCTTTCCCGTTTGCCTTGTGTTGCCAGCTTCCGACGTGAGTTGGGTGCCCAGTCTTCGGCGGATGGCCCGGTTCCTGCGTGGCTTGCGCGCCCGGTCGGCCCGCGTCGGTTGGTCCAGCCCCGGCTCGGTCAGGTTTGTCGAGTGGTCTGATTTCGATGTGCCTTGCGCGCCCGGTTAGCTCTCGTCGGGTGGTCCAGCTCCGGCGTGCTTGCATGCTCGGTCAGCCATCGTCGGGTCGCCCGGTTCCTGGGTGGCCTGCGCGCTCGGTCAGCCCTCGTCTTCCCAAGGACGTTGACGGCGCGGCGGTTCCCTGCGCGGCGGACGCGGACGCCCGGGCGGCGGCTCGTCCCCGCGCGGCCGACGACGCGGCGGCGGAGCGTCACCCCGCGGATCACGACGGCGCGGATCCCCCTCCGGCGGCCGCGGCCGACGCCCTTCCGGCGGCGGCTTGCGACTACCGCGCGGAGCGTTCGGGTCCATCGGCTCGCGCCGCGGACGGGCACCCGGCTCGCCAGGCGGACGCGGCCGTCGCGGCGGGGGAGCGTCGAGATCCCGCGGCGGACGGCGACGGTTGCCCGGAGGCGGCGTCTGACCGGACTGCCCAGCGCGACCGGCAGGCGGCCGCGAGCGCGGACGGCTGGCGGCTTTGTCGTCGTCCTCGTCCCGGTTGCGAGGGACCTTGCCGTCCTTGATCTTGACCGGTGCGTCCGGGTCGCGTTCGCGGTAGATGCGGAAGAAGCCGAACAGCAGCGTGACACCGGTGGTGACCGCCATCGTCGGGAAGCCCTTGATCAGCGGCGTCCCGATGTTGAGCAGCTTCGACAGGGTGTCGCTGGCTTCCGGACCCCCGCCGGTCAGCAGCACCACACCCGGCACGGTGACGGCGAGCACCAGCGGCGGCTGCACCATCGGACCGAACAGTCCGCGTCTTTGCACCGCGCCGACCGCGATCACGGCCCCGAGGAAGTAGCCCGCCTTGAAAACAAAACCGAGGCTGCCGGTGGACTTCTCGTCGATGATGGCGCCGAGCACTGCCAAGCCGAAGCCCACGAGCACAGCCGCCCACCAGGGCAGGCCGCGCCTCGTGCCGACGACGAGACGCTCGTCCCACGGCACGGGGGCGTCATCGGCATCGGGATCGCTCTGGCGATCGCGTATCGCGGTCACGAGGCACACCGTAGCCCGTACTTGTCACGATCTTGTTGGCACTGCCGAGGACAGCACGAAGCAGCCACTCGACCGCATGACATTTCGTACGGTCGAGCGGTACCCGCGGTACGGCCTTCCCGCACCGCTCCGCCGAACGAGGAACCAGTGGACCAGACCTCTGACCAGCGGTGATACCGACGGTATGGTCCGGCTGCCCGTTTCCCGGCCCTGCGCTGACCCCAGGCTATGCCACCAGCCGACGACCGCGACGGCGGCGCCACCGGTCCTGTTCCGGAACATTCGCCGTTCTGGAACTTGACCGGGAATTGACGTTTCCGTGAGCCGCCTGAGCGTCCGGATCCTGCCCGCGCGACGTCGGAACCATGCCCTTTCGCTCGCCCCGGCGGCAGTGTCCAACCTGGACTTCGCCGTTCGTTCCGGGCAATCCGGACCTTGGTACCCGCTCGCCGCACTCAGCTGCAAGCCGCCGACCGTCGGCGCTGCGGACGATGACCGCTTGGGCCGCGTCACCGTGTTGGCCTCCGACGCGTGACCTCCGGCCTACCGCTCACCGGGACGTCGCTGGGCACTCCTCGGACGCCTGCCGCGCCACCGCCCGAGCGAGACCACGCTCCTCGTGCGAAGAGCGCCAGGGGCCGAGCCGCACCACGCCAGGCCGCGCAGTTGCTCCCTCGACGAGGCGCACTCCCGCTGGACGATGCCGAGCCAAATCGCCCGCCGAGGCACGCTCTGCCGGATCGCGCCACCTGACCCACGCCCGCCAAAGTGCACTGCCGTGGCTTACTCGGCCAGATCGCGCCGCCAGCGGCCATGCCGCCAGATCGCGCTGCATGGGCTCGGCTCGTCGGGACGTGCCACCGGATCCGTGTCCCGGACGCATGCCGCCGAACCGTGTCGCCACGGTCGCGCCTGCCAAGCCCGCGCAGATCGTCGCGCCAGACCAGGCAACCGCAACCTCGCCCTGCCCAACGTTAACCACGCTCCACGTGCGAGAGCATCAGCCCACGGCCGTCATCTGACGTCAGGAAGCCCCGTTGCGGAGCCCGCCCCGTAGGAGCACACCCTCGATCATCCGATCGCGACTGTCGAGCCCGCGGCCATCGCGCCGTGACCTCAACCAGCTGCCACCTCGTCTCCCTTCCGAAGCTGCGGCACCGGTGCCGGACTGCCTGACGCGTCGGTGAGCGGCGCGACGGTCGCGCGGAACGACTCCAGTGCCTCGAGTTCCCGGCGGCGGGCCGAGACGAAGCGCTGCAGATGCGTGGAGGACAGATTCAGCGCCTCCACCGCATTGCCCGCGGCTCGGTGTGCGGCGGCGGCGCCCGCGCGCACTTGCTCGACGTCCTCGACGAGCGCTCGGTCGCTGGCGGCGAACAGCGCTGCCGACGCGAGCACCCCGAATCCCGTGGGGCCGCACAGGAAGACGCGGCGGTCGATCAGCCAGCGCAGCAGTTCGGGATCGGTGTCGAGCGCGGCGACGACGGCCGCGTCGGATGGGACGAACATGATGGTGCCGTAAATCGCGTCCGCCCAGCGCTGGTAGCCCTTGCCCGCCAGCTCCGCCGCGCGGGAGCGCAGCTGCCGGACGTGGACGCGCAGCGCGTCGAGTCGTTCTTCCGGGTCGTCGGTCTCGACTGCCTCCGCCCAGATGGCCATGCTCGCTTTCGCGTCGACCGGTACCGCCCGGCCGCCGCCGACATTCAGCACCAGGTCGGGCTTCGCGCTTCCGCCGCCGCCCAAATCGGTCTGCAGGGTGAAGTGCAGTCCCTCCCGCAGTCCGAGTGCGCGCGCGGTTTCCACGAGCACCTGTTCGCCGAGTTCGCCGCGGCCGTGGATCGACGCGAACGCCACCTCGTACCGGCGCAGTGCGAGCTGCTGCTGGTCGCCTTTCGCACGCTCCGCCGCCACGAGCCGCGCGGCCGCGTCGGCGCGGCGCATTCCGTCGTTGTACAGCCGCCACAGCGCGACTACCGCGACGCACAGGAGCAGCGCGAGCACGACGGCCGCGGTGGTGATCACCGTCTCCACCCGGTCCTCCTCTCCGTCGGGTCCGGCGGGTGTCCGGACGCGAGACATCATGGCGGACCCCACCGACAAAAACCGGCACCCGCGGTCGCGCTGCGTAGCTGACCTGCGACTTTCCAGATTCGAGGCTGGGCGTGTCCGCGACGGACCTGATCGGATTCGTACACACGTTCGAGTGGGGTACCGGCGTGCCTCCCCGATTTCGTCGGGGTCTGCTCCTAACGTGGTCGCCGTGAGAGTCCTCCATACCTCTGATTGGCACGTCGGCCGCACGTTCCACGGCGCCGATCTGCTTACCGAACAGGAGGCCGCCCTCACGCACATCGCCGAACTCGTCGACCGCGAGTCGGTCGACGTCGTGGTGGTGGCCGGTGACATCTACGACCGAGCGGTGCCGTCCGCCGAAGCTGTCCGCGTCGCCACGGCCGCGATGACCCGGATCCGCCGGGCGGGCGCGGAACTCGTGGTCACGCCTGGCAACCACGATTCGGCCGCGCGGCTGGGCGCGTTCGCCGAATTCGCGGCGGCGGGCGGGCTGCACGTCCGCGCGACCGTCGAAGGCATCGCCGAACCCGTTGTGCTGCACGACGAACACGGCGCGGTCGCGTTCTACGGCATCCCGTATCTCGAACCCGAGCCGTCGCGACACGCCTTGGGCGTGCCGGAGGCGCGCGGCCACACCGGCGTGCTCGGCGAGGCGATGCGGCGTGTGCGGGACGACCTGGCCAGTCGTCCGAAGACTCGGTCCGTAGTGCTGGCGCACGCTTTCGTCACCGGCGGCGAGGCCAGCGAATCGGAACGCACCATCGCGGTGGGCGGAGTCGAGCAAGTCCCCGGCTCGGTGTTCGACGGCGTGGACTACGTCGCGCTAGGGCACCTGCACGGACCGCAGACGCTCGCGGAACACCTCCGGTACTCCGGAAGTCCGCTGGCGTACTCGTTTTCCGAAGCGCGGCAACGGAAATCAGTGTGGTTCGTGGATCTCGACGCCACCGGCCTGGCCGAGGTCCGCAGGCATGAGCTGCCAGTGCCGCGCCCGCTCGCGACGCTCTCCGGCGAGCTCGCCGCGTTGCTCGAGGACCCGGAACACGAGCAATGGCGCGAGCATTTCCTCTCGATCACGGTCACTGACCGAGTGCGCCCGATCGATGCGATGCGGTTGCTGCAGGACCGTTTTCCGTATGCAGTGCACATGGATTGGCGGCCCGACGGCGGGGTCGCCGGCACCGAACTGAAGTACGCCGAGGCGGTGCGCGGGCGCAGCGACATCGAGATCGCGCGCAGCTTCCTCGACGATTGCCGGGGTGCTCCGCCGACCGAACGCGAGGAGCGGCTCGTGCACCTGGCGCTCGAAGCAGCGAACCGGGCGGCGGTGGAGAAGCTGTGAGACTGCATCTGCTGGAGGTGGAAGCTTTCGGCCCCTACTCGGGGCGGGAGGTGGTGGACTTCGACGCCCTTGGCGCTGACGGTCTCTTCCTTCTCCACGGCGACACCGGAGCGGGCAAAACCACGCTGCTCGACGCGATCGCGTTCGCGTTGTTCGGCGTGGTGCCGGGCGCGCGCGGCGACGTCAAGCGGTTGCGATGCGATCTCGCCGAACCGGATCGGCAGACCGAGGTCGTGCTGGAGCTGACCGTGCAGGGTCAGCGGTTGCGGATCGTGCGCAGCCCGGAGTACCAGCGGCCGAAGAAACGCGGCGACGGATTCACCACGCAGCAGGCCCGGGTTTCGCTGACCTGGGTCGGCGAACCGCCCGCCGGGCTGCCGCCGGACGGGAGCATCCGCATCGACGAGGTGGCGCGCACCGTCGAGCGGCTGCTGGGCATGACTGCACCGCAGTTCTTCCAGGTTGTGCTGCTGCCGCAAGGAGAATTCGCGAAGTTCCTCCGCAGTGACACCACGGAGCGCGAGAAGCTGCTGGAGCGGCTTTTCGGCACCGAGCGGTTCTCCGACGTCGAACGCTGGTTCGCGGATCTTCGCGCGGAACGCGGCCGTGCGCTGGAAAAGCGGCAGCAGGAGGTCCGCGAGCTGCTCGCCCGTTACGCCCAGGAAGCGCAGCAGGAGCCGCCGGAGGAAAAGCAGCCGGAGTGGGTCGAGGCGGTGCTGACCGAGATCGCCGCCCGGGCCGAGGCGGCGGAAACCGAGGCAGCGCAAGCACGTTCGGCAGCGAAGTCCGCTGAGGTCGCGCTGCGCGAGGCCGAAGAGGACGCGGAAAAGATCCGCCGGGTGCGCACCGCACACACCCGGCTGACTCAGATCGCCGAGCAGGCGACCGAACGTGCTGAGTGGACGGAAGAAATCGCAGCGGCCCGGCGCGCTGCCGCGGTGGTTCCCGAGGCCGAGCTGATGGACCGGCGCACGGCCGAGCTCGGCGACGCACAGGTACTGGTGGCCGATCGGATCCGAGATCTCGCCGACCTCGGGTTCGATGCGGTCGGGCTCGCCGTCGCGGACTTGCGTGAGCGCGCGGGCTCCGTTCGCGAGGAGGCGGGCGCTCTCGCTGAGTTGGCGGCGGAAGCCAACCAGCAGAAGAGCGACGAGCAACGTCGTGCGGAGCGGCAGAAAGCCGCGGAGAAAGCCGCCGAGCAAGTTGCAAGGCTTGCGGAGCGGTTGGCCGAGCTGCCCGGTCGGATCGCTGCTGCGCGCACTGAAGCGACGGTAGCCGGGGAAGCGGCGGCGAAGCTGGACGGCGCGAAATCCCGCGTCGAAGAGCTGACGGTACTCACTCGCGCGGCAGAGGAGTTACCGCCAGCTGAAGCCAGAGTCGAGCGCGGCGAAGCGAAACTGCGCGAAGTGGTCGACGAGCATCAGGCGGCTCGGCAACGTCGACTGGATCTCCGCGAACGCCGTCTCGACGGCATGGCAGCAGAGCTGGCTGCTGGCTTGGCTGAGGGAACGGCGTGCCCGGTGTGCGGGTCGGCTGAACATCCGGCGCTGGCCAACCACGACGCGCCATTGGTGGACGCGGCCGAAGAACGTGCCGCGGAAGAAGCCGAGCAGAAGGCGTCGGCGTTGCGCCAGCGAGTGGTGTCCGCGTTGGAAGAGGCCAAGGCACGAGTCGTCTTCCTGCGCGAACGGCTGGACGGACGCACTGCGGAGGAGATCGCGACCGCGCTGACCGAAGCCAGGACGGTCGTCGCGGAACTCTCCGGAAAGGCACAGCGCAAGGATCGGCTGAACGCGAAGGTCGCTGAACTCGAGCGCGGTGCCGAGCAACTGGCCGAACAGCGGCGCCTCGCCGAGCAGACGGTCACCGAGGCGAACGGCGAGATCCGGGCGTTGGACGAACGGATGGCTGAACGCGAGCAGCGGCTGGTCGCGGGCCGGGGAGAGTTCCCGGACGTTCCCGCCCGGCGGCAGCACCTGCTCACGTTCGCCGGCGCGCTCGACTTGGCGGCGGAGGCTCATACCGCGGTGTCGGGAGCGGAGGCCCGGCTCGCGGAGCAGCGGGACCTGGTGGAGATCTCGTTGCATGCCAAGGGGTTCTCGACCTTGGAGGAAATGCGCGCCGCCGTCCGGACCGACGAGCAGATCACGAAGCTCGAACAGGGTCTCGCCGAGGCGGAAGCGACTGCCGCCGGTGCGCGGGAGATGCTCGCGCAGCCGGAGCTGTTCGGGATCTCGCCGGACGACGCCGTAGAAGTTGCGCCACTGGCGGAGCGGGCGAAGGAGACGCGGGCTCGGGCGGATACCGCTTTTGCCGCGCAGCAAGCGGTTTCGGCGCAGCGTCGCGAGCTGGTGAAGCTGGCCGGACGGTTGAGCAAGGCGCTGTCGGAGCTGGAGCCGTTGGAGGAGGAATACGCCGAACTCCGGGCACTGTCCGAAGTGGTCAATGGACGAGGGCAGAACGCGCGGAAAATGTCGCTGCGCTCGTATGTCCTGGCGGCTCGGCTGGAAGAGGTCGCGCTCGCGGCGACCGCGCGGTTGCGGACTATGAGCCAGGGGCGCTACTCGTTCGTGCACTCGGACGCGGCCGGCGCGCGCGGCACGAGGGGCGGCCTCGGCCTGGATGTGCTGGACGACTACTCCGGCGCCGTGCGCCCAGCGAAAACCCTGTCGGGCGGCGAGTCGTTCCTCGCGTCGTTGTCGCTCGCGCTGGGGTTGGCCGATGTGGTGGCAGGCGAAACCGGCGGTGCGCTGCTCGACACTCTCTTCGTGGACGAGGGTTTCGGCACCCTGGACGCCGAAACCCTGGACGTGGTGATGAACATCCTCGACGAACTCCGCACCGGCGGCCGCGTGGTGGGCCTGGTGTCGCACGTCGAGGAACTCCGCCAGCGCATTCCCACGCGGCTGCGGGTGCGGAAGTCCCGCGCCGGGTCGAGAGTGGAGTTGCAGATGGCTTGACGAGAGCAGGCTCGGTGCCTTGACCACGCTCGCCGCCTCAGCCAACCTGGCCCGGCGAACCCGGCGCAGCTGATCGGCGAACTCGGTCCGACCGAGCCACTCCAGCCCAGCCGACGAGCGAGGGCGGCCCGGTCGACCGGCGAACGCGGCCGGGCGAACCTGGCCCGGCCGACCAGCGGGCCTGGCCCGGCGCACACCCGCGCAGTTGACCGGCGAGCTCGATCCAACCGCGCCAATCCAGTCCGGCTGAGCAGCGAACCCAGCCGAGCGGCCGACCCAGCCAACCCGGCTCAGCTGGCCACCGAACTCGGCCCGGCGAACTGGGCTCAGCCGACCAGCGAACGCGGCTCAGCGAACTCGACCCGACCGAGCCAACCCGCGCGGGCCGTCAGGCGGCCTCTTCGTGGTGCAACAGCCACCGCTTAGCCGGCACGCCCCAGCGGAAGTTGCCGATCGCTCCGCCGGTCCGCACGACGCGGTGGCAAGGTACGAACAGGGCCGCCGCGTTGCGGGCGCAGGCGGTTGCTGCGGCGCGGACCGCGGAGGGGTTGCCGGATAGGGCGGCGTACTCCGCGTAGCTCACTGGGCTGCCTGCTGGGACCTTGCGCAGCATCTCCCACGCGTGCTCGCGGAACGGGCCGGAGCGTTGGCGTACCTCGATGTCGGCGACGGCGTCGAGGTCGCCGCCGTGGTAGCGGCGGATTGCGGTCGTCACCGGGCCAAGGTCGCGGCGTTCGGTCAGGGTCGCCGGGGTCAGGGACGGCGAGATGAGGGGCGTCAACTCGGCGACGTCGGCGGTCCAGCCGGAGGCCAGTACGGCGCCGTCGCCGGTCACTACTGCGGTGAACGGGCCGATGCGGGTGTCCAAAGTGGACCAGAAGGCGGTGGGCACGAGGAAAGTCTCCTTAAACGGTCACGGAACTGAGATACCGGCTGGCGTACGAGCTCCACGGCTGCCAGCCGCGTGCGGACGTCGCCAGGTCGATGCCCAGCTCGGCCGCGCCGCGGCGGACGGCTGGGTCGGCGGTCAACAGGACGTCGGGGGCGCCGAGCAGGCGCATCACGACGTAGTCGGCGGTGGCGGGATCGACGCCGGTCGCGAGCATTTCGGCGCGGAGTTCGTCGGCGTCCCGGCCTACGTGCAGGTCCAGTTCACCGGCGACGATTGCCGCGGCGACCTTCTTGACCAGCGGTTTCACGTCGGCTTCGGCGATGGCGGACGGGGTCGGGAAAAGGGTCGTCAGGGTGTCCATGGGCGGGTCGGCGGGCGGGACGGGCTCGCCGAGGGCGACAACGCCGGTCACGTCTTCGCCGAGCAGGGTGCGGAGCAGGACTTCCGGTCCGTCGACGGCGCCTGGCACGCGGATGCCTGGCGTGGCGGCGACCAGCGGGGCCAAGGCCTCGTCGGCGGAGAGCACGCGCGAGACGGCTTCCGGGTCGGCGTCCAGGTCCAGCAGGCGTCGTACGCGGCTGACGGCGCTGCTCAGGTCGCGCAGGTCCGAGAGCGCTAGGTCGCACTGCACATAGCCAGCGCGCGGGCTGACCCACGCTGACGCCGGGCCGTGCGGCAGGCGCAAAGTACGGCCGTAGCCGTCCTCGGAGACGGCTTCGATGCCTGGCAACGCCCGCGAGGCGTGGTAGCCCAGCACGCCCGCGGCGTCGAACGGGGCGCGGAACGGCAGGCGAAGGCTGAGCCGCGTCGCGCCGTTGGGTTCGTTGCGGTTTCCGCGGCGGAGCGAAGCCGCGCGCAGCTGCGACGGCGTCGTCGCGAACACCTCGCGGATTGTTTCGTTGAACTGCCGGATGCTGGAGAACCCGGCCGCGAACGCGACGTCGGTGAGCGGCAGCTGTGACATCTCGATCAGCAAGCGCGCCGAGTGGGCTCGATGGGCTCGGGCGAGGCGAATCGGGCCCGCGCCCAGTTCGGCGGTCAGCACCCGTCCGAGCTGGCGTTCCGAGTAGCCGAGTTGACGGGCCAAGCCGGGCACGCCTTCGCGCTCGACCAGGCCGTCCGAGATCAGCCGCATCGCGCGGGCGGCCAGGTCGGCGCGGACGTTCCAGTCCGGCGAACCGGGGACCGCGTCCGGCAGGCAGCGGCGGCAAGCGCGGAAACCACCGGCTTGTGCGGCGGCCGAAGTCGGGTAAAAGCGGACGTTCTGCGCCTTCGGCGTGAGCGCCGGGCAGGACGGGCGGCAGTAGATGCCCGTGGTGCGCACCGCCATGATGAACTGGCCGTCGAACCGCTGGTCGCGGGCGGTCACCGCGCGGTAGCAGCGCTCGGTGTCGCGCCAGATCGGAATGGTCGAGGTAGCCATGCGGTCGATGATGCCAGCAGGTGAGAGCCCTGACTGGCGGAAAACCGACACGACGTTACCGGGTCGGCGACGGTCCGCGCGCAGCACGTAGACTTACCGGCCGTGAGTCTCACCCTCGGTATCGTCGGCCTGCCCAACGTCGGCAAGTCCACCCTGTTCAACGCGCTGACGCGCAACGACGTGCTCGCCGCGAACTACCCGTTCGCCACGATCGAGCCCAACGTCGGCGTCGTGCCGCTGCCGGACCCGCGGCTGGACAAGCTGGCCGGGGTCTTCTCGTCGGAGAAGATCGTGCCCGCTGTGGTGTCCTTTGTGGACATCGCGGGCATCGTGAAGGGCGCGTCCGAGGGCGCGGGGCTCGGCAACAAGTTCCTCGCGAACATCCGCGAGGCCAACGCGATCTGCCAGGTCATCCGCGTGTTCGACGACCCGGACGTGGTGCACGTCGACGGCCGGATCGACCCGATGTCCGACATCGAGACGATCAACACCGAGCTGATCCTCGCCGACCTGCAGACGCTCGAGAAGGCGCTGCCGCGGCTGGAGAAGGAAGCGCGCACCAAGAAGGAAGCGCGGCCGGCGCTCGAAAACGCCCAGAAGGCCAAGGAAATCCTCGACTCCGGGCGCACGCTGTTCCAGGCGCAGAAGGACGTCGACGGCGAGGCGCTGCGCGAGCTGAGCCTGCTCACCACGAAGCCGTTCCTGTACGTCTTCAACGCCGACGAAGCCGTGCTCACCGACGAGGCGCGCCGCGAGGAGCTGGCGAAGCTCGTCGCCCCGGCGGACGCGGTGTTCCTGGACGCGAAGGTCGAGGCCGAGCTGCTGGAGCTGGACGACGAGGAGTCCGTGCGCGAGCTGCTGGAGTCCGTCGGCCAGCTGGAGCCGGGCCTGAACGCGCTCGCTCGCGCGGGCTTCCACACGCTCGGCCTGCAGACGTACCTCACGGCCGGTCCGAAGGAATCCCGCGCCTGGACGATCCCGCAGGGCGCGACCGCCCCGCAGGCCGCCGGCGTCATCCACACGGACTTCGAGCGCGGCTTCATCAAGGCGGAGGTCGTGTCGTTCGAGGACCTCGTCGAAGCGGGCTCGATGGCGGCCGCGCGTTCGGCGGGCAAGGTCCGCATGGAGGGCAAGGACTACGTGATGGCGGACGGCGACGTCGTGGAGTTCCGCTTCAACGTCTGACCGGTTTAGCGGCTGAGCACGGGCGCGAAATTGTCGGTCCTGGTTCGTAGGATCCTTCTATGCCCGTGCTCTTCACCCCGTCCTTGCCGGATCGCGCGGACGGAGGCCGTCTGGGTGGTGCGCCGCCCGTTGCGATCGAGGCGCATCCGCTCCTCGCGACCCACCGCTATTTGCTGACCGTCCCCGCAGCTCCCTGGGCGCAGGGCTACGAGGTTTCCGTGGTGCTGCGCAACGGATTCGACATCGGCGACAGCGACGTCCAGTACCCGGACATGGCGATGCGTGCGCTGGTGCACCCGCCCTCGCCGCGCGGGGAGCGGGCCGATCTGGGGTGGGCTGGGCTTCGCTCGGCGGCGCTCTCCGAAATGCCTGACGAGGAAGGCTCGATCGCGCTCGTCCAGTTCGGGGACGAGCCGGTGTTGATTCAAGACGAGCCGAGCTACGCCGACGCAGTGCGTGCCGACGGGCATCAGTTTCTCTTTCAGGTCAACGAAGAGGGCTGGCCGGTCGAGGGCGAGCTCGAGGACGTCATCGAGGAGTATCTCTGGGGCTACGGGTCGGTCTACTTCTACGGCACTCCGGGATCCGATGGGATCGTGCGGGAGGTGGTCGCGGGGTTCATCGACTTCTGACGAACCGGTCTCGGCAGGAGAAGACCCGCCGAGACCGAGACCGAGGCCGAGGTTCAGTTCAGCTCGGCAACACTCGGCACGACAACGCCGTAAAGATCCCCGATGGTTGCCAAAGCGCTGTTGTGCAGTTGATCCGCGCTGACTTCCCCAGCGGGAGTCGGCAACGGACGAGTCGCGCAGGCGTCGGCGACGACGGTCGGGTGGTTGCCGCGTAGGAACGCGCCTTCGGTGGTGAACGTGACGCACATGTTGGTCATGAACCCGGCGATCACCACGTTCTTGTGCCCGGCTTCGTCAACCCGTGCGCCCAGGTCGGTGTTCACGAAGGAATTCGGCGCGCCCTTGACGACGACCGGTTCGCCTTCGAGCGGGGCGACGTCCGGGTGGATGCTGCCGATCTCGGCTCGGACGTCGTACGGCGTGCCCTCGCCGCTGTCGTGGACGACGTGGATCACCTTCGCACCGGCGGCGCGGGCCTTGGCGAGCAACTGCCGAGCCGCGGTCAGCGCCGGGCGCCAGCCTTCCAGCTCCATCACGCCGCGGGTGTAGGTGTTCTGGTAGTCGACCAGGATCAGCGTCGCGTCGGCCAGCGTTGCCGGGGTCTGGTCGAAACCGTTCAGCTCCCGCAGCGTTTTCCTTGCCATGGTGGGGTTTCCTCTCGTTTCCGTTCCGCACGAGCGACGCTAGACTCGGCTTCGGATGTCGGCAATGACATGCAAAGCGCAGAAACCGACATGGGGGCGCGAATGAAGAGACTGGTGGTCGTCGTTCTGTTCGACCGGATCGACCTGCTCGACGTAACCGGTCCCGCTGAGGTGTTTTCCTTGCTGCAGCGGGAAATGGACCGTCCGACGGGCTACGAGGTGGTGCTCGCCGCCGAGACGCTGGACCCGGTGACCACCTCGGCCGGAGTGCGCGTCTTGCCCGACGTGACGTTCGCTGAGCTGGGGAGAAAGGCGATCGACACGTTGATCGTGCCCGGGGCCGTGACGACGGGCGGCAAAGGCGAGGTCGTCGCTCAATGCGACCCGGCCGTGGTCGAGCAGGTGCGCAGGATGGCTGGGCGGACGCGCCGGGTGGCGTCCGTCTGCGTCGGCGCGCACATCCTGGCGGCGGCGGGGCTGCTCGACGGCAAACGCGCCACTACGCACTGGTCGACGGCCCGGCAGCTGGCCGCGGAGCATCCCGAGGTGACGGTCGACGCGGATCCGATCTTCATCCGCGACGGGTCCGTGTGGACGGGTGCCGGGCTGAGCGCCTGCCTCGATCTCGCGCTGGCACTGGTAGCCGACGATTTCGGTCCGGAATCAGCCTCGCGGGTGGCTCGTCAGCTGGTGATGTTCCTGCGCCGGCCAGGCGGGCAGAGCCAGTTCAGCGTGTCGCTGGAGCCCGCGTCCGCGACCCGGCGGGTCGACGAGCTGCGGCAGTACATCGCGGCCCACCTCGCGGATCCGCTGACCGTCTCCGACCTCGCCGCGCACGCGCATGTGACGGACCGCCAGATCACGCGCGTGTTCAAGGCGGAGCTGGGGATGACCCCTGCCGCCTACGTCGAGCACGCCAGGGTCGAGGCCGCGCGGCATCGCCTGGAGACGACCGACGAGACGTTGTCGCGGATTGCCGGGACGTGCGGGTTCGGCACGGTGTCGACGTTGAACCGCTCTTTCCGGCGGACGCTGAACACGACGCCCAGCGAGTACCGGGAGCGGTTCCGGCTCGTCTCGAACGCCTGACCCGCGCCGGGGCAATTTCGGCGAACGTCCTACTCGCCCCGGTCACCCGGCAAAGATGCACCGGTGCGGATCGTTCTCTACGCCGTCTGGGGCGCTTCGGTCGTGGTCGGGCTCATCGGAATCGCCATGTTCTGGTTCATCCGGATGTTCCCGCTGCCGTGAACCGGCCGGGGCTCAGCCGAGCAGGCCGAGCACCACCATCGACAGGAGGACGACAGCGGTCGAGAACACCGCGACCCACGTGCGCTGTGCGGCGGTGAGCTGGGCGGATGTGCTGTTCATGGCGAGTCCTAGCGGGGCGAGTGCCGATGATTCCGCTGGGATAGCGCCTTGATCTAGCTCACTGTTACCGCTTGTGATCAAGGTCACGTCGGTTGCGCGCGGTGTGCCACAGCACGCCTCCCGCGGCGGCCACCATCAGGCCGAACGAACCCATTCCCACTACGAGTGCCTGGACCATGAGGCCTCCTTCCGTCGCGTCTGTCCGGAAGACGCGCGAAGGGGCCGTTCATGTTGCCAGGGTTGCCGACATCACACCTGGTCAGCGGGCCGCCAGTACCTCGTCGATCTGGCGGGCCAGCGCGAAATCGCGTTCGGTCAGGCCGCCGAGGTAGTGGGTGCTGAGGCGGAAGGTCAGGGTGCGCCAGCGGATGTCGATGTCCGGATGGTGGTCGGCTTCCTCGGCCAGTTCGGCCACCCGGCCCACCACCTCGATCGCCGCCGGGAAGGACGGGAGTTCGACCGTCCGCACGATGACGGCGTCCTCGCGTTGCCACTCCGGGACGGTGCCTAGGGCCTCTTCCACCGCTGAGTCGTTCAATAGCTGCGTCATCACTCCATGGTGTCGGCTACGCTGCGGCATTGCCACGGGAGTCCGGTACGCCGGGCTGAGAGGCGGGCCGTCAACCCGCGACCGTTCGCACCTGGATCCGGATCATGCCGGCGTAGGGAGGCCGTATCGCTCTCCCTCATCCGGCGCAGTGCAGGAGGGGAAGAATGATGTCGCGGACCGTCCGCACGGTGGCAGGCCTCGCCGGGGTCTCGATGCTCGCCAGCGCCTGCTCGCTGTCCAGCGGAGACTCGGGCGGGTCGTCCGCGAGCCAGGACCAGCAGACGCCGACCGTCACGCTGGTCACGCACGATTCGTTCGCCGCCCCGCAGGACGTGCTCGACGCCTTCCAGCGCCAGTCCGGGATCAAGCTCAAGATCCTCAAGTCCGGCGACGCCGGCGCGCTCACCAACAAGCTCGTGCTCACGAAGGGCAACCCGATCGGCGACGTCGCGTACGGCGTCGACAACACCTTCGCCTCCCGTGCGCTCAGCGAGGGCGTCTTCCAGCCCTACACCAGCCCGGAGGCCGACCGCGGCCCGCAGCGCTACTCCGTCGACCCGCAGCACCGGCTGGCGGCGGTCGACCTCGGCGACGTCTGCGTGAACATCGACCCGGCGTACTTCGCGAGCAAGGGTCTCCCGGAGCCGAAGAGCTACGACGACCTCGCCGACCCCAAGTACAAGGACCTGACCGTCGCGGAGAGCCCGGCCACCGCGTCGCCGGGGCTGGCCTTCCTGCTCGGCACGGTCGCGAAGTACGGCGAGAACGGCTGGCAGGGCTACTGGCAGAAGCTGAAGGACAACGGCCTCAAGACCGTCAGCGGCTGGGAGGAGGCCTACACCAAGGACTTCTCCGGCTCGTCGGGCAAGGGCCCGCGGCCGATCGTCGTGTCCTACGCCTCGTCACCCGCCGCTGAGCTCGGGGAGGACGGCAAACCGCGTACCAAGGCGCTGCTCGACACGTGCTTCCGCCAGGTCGAGTACGCGGGCGTGCTCACCAACGGCAAGCAGATCCCGCAGGCGCAGAAGGTCGTCGACTTCCTCTTGTCGCAGCAGTTCCAGACGACGGTCGCGGCGAACATGTACGTCTACCCGGCGCGTCAGGGCGTCGAACTGCCGGCGGGCTGGGCTACCGCGGCTCCGCTGCCGCAGGCGCCGGCCACGATGCCCGCGGACAAGGTGCAGGCTGGCCGGGAGAAGTGGATCGGGGAATGGCGCTCGCTCATGGGCGCGTGATCCCCGCGCGCACTGTCGGGCTCACGCTGCTCGGTCTGCTGCCGGTCGCGTTCCTGGTGGTGTTCTTCGCCTGGCCGGTCGTGGCGATCGTCGGCCGGGGGTTTTCCGCGGGCGGCGTCGACACCGTGCTCGGCGACCCGCAGACGTGGCGGCTCGCCGGGTTCACGCTGGCCAGCGCGGCCGCGTCGACCGTGGTCGCGGTGCTCGCCGGGCTGCCGGTGGCGTACCTCCTGGCGCGGGTGCGGCTGCCCGGGGTCGGGCTTGCGCGCACGATCGTGCTGGTCCCGTTCGTGCTGCCGACGGTCGTCGTCGGCTTGGCTTTCCGGGCGATCTGGCCGGACGGCGGCGTGCTGCCGCTCGTCCTGGCCAACGCCTTCTTCAACGTCGCCGTCGTCGCGCGGACGGTCGCCGGGCTGTGGGCGCACCTCGATCCGCGAGCAACCGAAGCCGCGCGGGCACTTGGAGCCTCGCCGTGGCGGGCATTCCGGTCGGTGACGCTGCCCGCGCTCGGCCCGGCCCTCGCGTCCGCTGCCGCAGTCGTGTTTCTGTTCTGCGCCACCAGTTTCGGCGTGGTGCTGATCCTTGGCGGCGGGAGCTACCGGACGCTCGAGACCGAGATCTACCTCCGGACGGTCGACCTGCTCGACCTCTCCGGCGCGGCCGCGTTGTCACTGATCCAGTTCGCCGCCGTGGTCGCCGCGCTGGTGCTCGGGGCGATGGCGCGCCGGAAGCGGGAGAACGCGGTGAAGCTGCGGTCCGCGCAGGTCACCGCACGTCGGCCGCGCGGCGGGGAGTGGTGGACGATCGGTGCCGCGGTCGTGGTGCTCGGCCTGCTGCTGACGCCGATCGTCTCGCTGCTCGTCGAGTCGGTGTCCGGCTCGGACGGATGGAGCCTCGCCGGATACCGGGCGCTCAACACCGTCGGGCAGAACGACGCCCTGCAGGTGTCCGGCTGGATCGCGGCGCAGAATTCGCTCGCCGCGGCCACCGACGCGACGCTGCTGGCGATGGCCGTCGGGCTGGTCGCCAGCGTCGTGCTGGTGGCGCTTCGGCGTTCGCCCGGCGGGCTCGCGCGCGGGATGGGCGAGACCATGGACGTCGCGTTGATGCTCCCGTTGGGCGTGTCCGCGGTGACCGTCGGCTTCGGCTATCTCGTGACGCTCGACGCGCTGCCCGGCGACCTGCGCACGTCGCCGTTGCTCGTGCCGTTCGCGCAAGCCCTGGTGATCATGCCGCTGGTGGTGCGGATGATCCTGCCGGTGCTGCGCGCGGTCGACGTCCGGCTGCGCCAAGCCGCTGCGACGCTCGGCGCGAGCCCGGCGCGGGTGTGGCGGGAGATCGACTTTCCGCTGGTCGCGCGGTCGGTGATGGCCGCGGCGGGCTTCGGGTACGTCGTCGCGCTCGGCGAGTTCGGCGCGACCAGCTTCCTCGCCCGGCCGGACGCGCCGACGCTGCCGGTGGCCGTTGCGACGCTGATCAGCAGGCCGGGGGAGCTGAACAACCAGATGGCGTACGCCTCGTGCGCCCTGCTCATGGTGGTGACTGTGGTGGCGGTGGCGCTGATCGACCGGTTCGGCTCGGTCCGCGGCCGCAGCACAGTCGGGGAGTTCTGATGGCGTTAACGGTACGGGACCTGACTGTCCACTATGGATCGTTCGCTGCGGTCCGCGACGCGCGGTTGGACATCGCCGACGGCGAGGTGCTCGCGTTGCTCGGACCGTCCGGTTCGGGCAAGTCGACGCTGCTGCGCGCGATCACTGGGCTGGAACCGGTGTCGTCCGGTTCGGTTTCGTGGGACGGCACTGATCTCGCCGCGGTGCCGGTGCACAAGCGCGAATTCGGTCTGGTGTTCCAGGACGGACAGCTGTTTCCGCACCGAGACGTCGCCGCGAACATCGCGTTCGGCCTGCGGATGCACGGCGTGCCCCGAGAACGGCACGCGGCACGCGTCGAGGAACTGCTCAAGCTTGTCGGCCTGGAAGGCTACGAACGGCGACGGGTGACCGAGCTGTCCGGTGGGCAGGCGCAGCGGGTCGCGTTGGCTCGTGCGCTGGCTCCGGAACCGCGCTTGCTGCTGCTGGACGAGCCGCTGTCCGGATTGGACGCTGGCCTCCGCGAGCAACTGGCGATCGACCTGGCGGATCTGTTGCGGCGCAGCAAGATCACCGCGCTGCTGGTGACGCACGATCAGGAGGAAGCGTTCACGCTCGCCGATCGCGTGGCGGTGCTCGATGCCGGGGAAATCCGGCAGGAGGGCGCGGTCCGGTCGGTGTGGAACAAGCCGGTGGACGACGACGTGGCGCGCTTCCTCGGCGTCACGACGTTCCTGGACGGCGAGGCGGCCGACGGCGTGGTGCGGACCGCACTGGGCGCCGTCGAACTCTCCGGAGTGGACGACGGTCCGGTGAGGCTCGGACTGCGCCCGCACGGCTTGAAAGTGTCCGCAGAAGGGGTGCCCGGCGAAGTGACCGCGGCGGTGCACCGGCGGGAGCATCTGCGGTTGGTCGTCCGCTGCGGAGAGTCCACTGTGGACGCGATCGCGCCGGCCGGGGCGGATTTCCGGGCGGGCGATCCCGTCCGGCTCGAACCGGATCCGGACGGGATCGCCGTGGTGGGCTGAACCCCCAGGTCAGCCGTCTCGGGTGACGAGGCGTCCGTAGGCCAGCGACAGGCCGACCACGATGTAGCAGGCCGCGCGGACCGCGCCCTCGCCGAACGTCGTCAGCATCATCGGATCCTGGAGCACCGCCGCCGGGGCGATCGTCCAGTCCTTGGTGAGCAGGAACGGGTGCAGCCACTTCAACGAGCTGAGGAAACCGAGGATGGTGAAGACGATGTTCATGGCCAGCACCGAGGCGACCACGAGCATCGGGTGCTCGGTCCAGCTCGACACCGCCAGCGCGACCGCGCCGACCGCCCACAGCTGCAGCACGATCCAGCCGCCGACGAGCAGGATCCGCAGCAGCGCCTCGCCGAGCGACAGCGTGGTGCCCGACAGCGTGAACAGCGAATCCGTGCCGTTGATGATCAACCCGGTGATCACGCCGGTCACGCACATCGAGAGCACCGCGACCACGGACACCGTCGCCACGCCGAACGCCTTGACCGCCAGCAGCCGTCCCCGGCTCACCGGCGCGATGAGCCAGCCGCGCAGCGTGCCGTGCGCGGCCTCGCCGGCGATCGCGTCCGCACCGGCCATCGCGGAGGCGAGCGGCAGCAGCAGCGTGAGCGTCAGGACCATCGCGGCGATCGGCAGTACGAACGCGTTGTTCACCGCGGACGCCAGCAGCGCGCCGCCGCTGTCGTCCGGCGCGTCGCTCCCGGAGCTCTCGCCGACCAGCGTGAGGCCGATCCCGACCACGATCGGCACCAGCGCCAGCAGCCCCAGCACGGCGAGCGTGCGCGGCCTGCGGAAGATCCAGCGCAGTTCCGCGGCGAACAGCCGGAACAACGGCACCGTGTCGTGCCCGGTCCGGCTCACCGGAACGGCGACCGCAGCGGTAGTCATGCGTCCCCCTCGGATTCGTCGCCAGCCGCCGATTCCCCTTCGGTCAGCCGCGCGAACAGGTCTTCCAGCCCGGTCCGCGCCCGGGTCGCCTCGTGCACTTCGACCCCCGCTTGCACGAGCACCTGCAGCACTCGCGGCGCGGGCGTCGCGGTGAGGTCGACGCGGACGCCGTCCGGGGTCAGCCGGGCCCCGATCCGGTTCTCCCGCAACGTTTCCACCGCGTGCTCGGCGTCCGGGGTGCGCACCAGCAGCGCGGCGTTCCCGGATTCCAGCAGATCGGCCAGTTCGCCCTGGGCGACCACCGTGCCGGACTGCAGCACCGCCACATGCGTACAGGTCGCTTCCACTTCGGCCAGCAGATGCGAGGACACCACCACGGTCACGCCGTCGGCGTGCAGATCGGCGATGATACGGCGGATCTCCCTGGTACCCGCCGGATCCAGCCCGTTGGTAGGTTCGTCGAGCACGACCATCCGGCGCGGCACCAGCAACGCGCTGGCCAACCCGAGCCGCTGTTTCATGCCGAGCGAATAGCCCTTGTACCGGCGGCGCGCGGCGGCGGAGAGCCCGACCCGGTCCAGCGCGGCGTCGACCGCGCCGGGGATCGCGGACGACGCCAGCCGCGGTTCGGCCGCGGCGAACCGCAGCAGGTTGTCGCGTCCGGACAGGAACGGGTGGAAGCCCGGCCCCTCGACCAGCGCGCCGACGTCCGGCAGAGCGTGCGCGGATTCCTCCGGCATCTTCCGGCCGAGCAGTTCGACCTCGCCCGCGGTCGGGCGGACGAGCCCGAGCAGCATCCGGATCGTGGTCGTCTTGCCCGAACCGTTGGGCCCGAGCATGCCGAGCACGGCGCCCTCGGGAACGTCCAGGTCCACGTGGTCCACCGCGACTGTGCCGCGGTAGACCTTGCGCACCCCTCGGGTGCGCGCGGCCAGCGGGACCGCCGGGGCGGGCGCCTCCTCGGAGACGCCCGCCCCGGTTTCGACCGCGGTGCTGGTCACTTGGCGCCCAGCGCTTCGTAGAGGACCTGCTCCGGGACCGCGCCGGCGGCGAACCGGCCGTCGTCGGTCAGGACCGCGCCGCCCACCTTCGTGGTGAAGAGGTAGCCGCTGCCCCACGGGCCGTTGACCCGCTTGGCGAACCGGCTCAGCATCTTCTGCACGTCAGGACCCTTTTCCTGGCCCTGCGCCTGCTGCTTCGCCTGCATCAGGTCCGCGGGCACCTTGCCGGTGACGACGGTGTCCCAGCCGTCGCCGACGAGCTTGGTGTCCTGCTTGGCCTCGTTCGCCAGCGCCTTGTCGCGCTCGTCGATCTTGGCCTGCTTCTCGGTCACCTTCGCGCCCTTGGGCGGGGTGAAGGCGAACAGGTCGGCCGACTGTCCGGCGAACTCGATCTTGCTGAACGCCAGCTCCAGCGCCGGGGCGGTGGTTCCGTTGCTCAGCACCGAAAGCCGCAGCGGCATCCGGGTCTGCGAGTCGACCGCGACGCGGATCTCGCGCAGCAGCGTGCGTTCGGTCGGCTTCGGCGTGAGGACCAGCTCGTACGCCGGCCGGTCGGCGACCGTGGCTGTGCCGTCGACCGCGACGTTGCTGCTCTCGCGCACCTTGGCCAGCAGCTGCTTGGCCGCGGTAGCCGGGTCGGGGGACTGGCCATCGACCGGCTGGTGCTTGGTCGCGACGTCCGCCGGGATGGTGGTCTTGGTCGCGCTGTTGGTCTTGGAGTCGTAGTCCCACACGGTGTTGCCGTTGTGGACGATCGTCTCCTGCGTCTGCCCCTTGGTCAGCGACACCTTCGTCTTGCCCGCGCCGTCGCTGAACACCTGCGCCGAGTCGATGCCGAGCGCGCTCGCCCCCGGGACCGCGCCGGTCGCCATTTTCGGCAGGCCGAGGTCGTTGCTCACCGTCACCGTGCCGTCGAACGGCGCGGGCTTCGCGGCGACCACCGACTGGACCAGTTCCTCCGCGCTGACCTGAGGCAGCTTCGGCGCGTCCCCCGCCGAGGCAGGCATCGCCACCACGACCAGTCCGCCCACGCCGAGCGCGGTGCCGACGACGGCCGCGGTGATGGCCTTCTTCTTCGGATCCATCTCGTCTCTCCCTGTGTTCCCGGGCTTTGGCGGGCCCGGCTCCCGGTGCAGACGTTCCACTGCCGAGGCTGAGATACCCCTGAATGTTCGGCCCGTTCAGCTGAGATGGCACTGAGAGTACGCGCGTCAACTGCACAAACCGGCCATGATGAGGATCGTGAAACCTCGGGTGCTGGTGGTCGACGACGAACCTGGTGTGCGCAAGGCGCTGCAGCGCGGCCTGCGCGCGGAGGACATGGACGTGGTCACCGCCGCGGACGGGCCGACCGGGCTGCAGCTCGCGCGCACCGGTTCGTTCGACGTCGTGCTGCTGGACATCATGCTGCCCGGCTTGTCCGGCTACCGCGTGCTGGAACGGCTGCGCGCGGAGAACGTGACCACGCCGGTGCTGCTCGTGTCCGCGAAAGACGGCGAGATCGACCAGGCCGACGGCCTCGACCTCGGCGCGGACGGTTACCTCGTGAAGCCGTTCTCGTTCGTCGTGCTGGTCGCGCAGGTGCGGGCGGTGCTGCGTCGTGCCGGGCCGGACGCGTCGCGCGGCGCGCTGAAACTCGGTGCGCTGGAGGTCGACCGGGCGCTGCGGCAGGTGCACTGGAACGGTCAGGACGTGCCGTTGAGCCCGCGCGAATTCGGTTTGCTGGAGGTGCTCGTCGGGCGCGCGGGGACGGTCGTGACGAAGGACGAGTTGCTGCGCGCGGTGTGGGGCGAGGAGCAGGCCGTCACGCGGAATCTCGTTGAGGTGTATGTGGGTTACGTGCGGCGCAAGCTCGACGCGGTCGGCGCGGGTTCGATCCTGCGGACGGTGCGCGGGCACGGCTATCTCGCCTCCGACGACCAGCTTGACGAGGTCAGGTGACCGGCTCGCCGTCGTCGTGGTGGGGCCGCCGGTCGCTGCAGGTCCGGATCACCGTGCTGGCCGCGGCGATCACCCTCGGCTGCCTGCTGGGCCTCGCCGCGCTGGCGGCGAACAAGCTCGACCCGCTGCTCACGGATTCGGTCGACGAGGAGCTGTCGGCCGCGCTCGTCCCGGCGACCAGCGCGGTTTCCGCCGGGACGCCGCTCGCCGCCGCGGACCCGGTAACGGTGCGGGTGCTGGACATCGCCGGGAATCCGGTGGACGGCCAGGCGCGGCCGAAGCTGACCGGCCAGGAGGTCTCGCAGCTCAAGGCGGGGTTGCCGGTGCAGTCGGACGGATCGCGCTGGCGCGGCGAGGTGGTCAGCGCGCCGAACGGCAGCCAGCGGCTGGTCGTCGCCGGGGCCGGGCTGGTCGGGTTCGCCGCCGCGGTGCATTACGGCGGGTTGTGGCTGGTCGTGGTCGCGCTGGTCGGTGCGCTGGTGGCAGCACTGGCGACCTGGCTGGTCGTGCGACTCGCGCTGCGGCCGGTGGCGCGGATGCGTGGTCTGGTGCGCACGCTGCCGCCGGGTTCGCGGCTGCCGCTGCCGACGTCGAACGACGAAATGCGCGCGCTGGCCGAGGAATTCAACGCGCTGCTCGAACGCCAGGAGGAGGTCAGCCAGCGGCTGCGTCGATTCACTGGAGACGCGGCGCACGAGCTGCGGTCGCCAGTCGCATCGATCCGGGTGCAGGCCGAGGTGGCGGTGACGAATCCCGATCCGGAACTGTCGCAGGAGACGCTCTCGGACATCCTCGAAGAGTCGGAACGGCTGTCCGGCCTGCTCGACGGCCTGCTCGCACTCGCTCGTTCCGACGCTGGCGAGGTGCCGCCCGCGGAACCGGTCGAGGTGGTGTCCGAGGTCCGCGCGGCGGTGCGCCGGCTGCCGTCCGGGGCGCCCGACACGCGGGTGAGCAGCGCGGTGGCGCAGGCCTGGGCGTCGGCGGCGCACCAGGAGGTCGAGCTGGTGCTGGACAACCTGCTGCGCAACGCCTGCCGGTACGCGTCCGGGCAGATCGTGGTGTCCGTGCTGGCCTCGCGCTCGAAGGTGCGGGTCGTGGTGGACGACGACGGTCCCGGCATCGCGCCCGAGCACCGGAGCAAGGTGTTCGACCGGTTCTACCGGGTGTCGGACGACCGGGCGCGCTCGTCCGGCGGTACCGGCTTGGGCCTGGCGATGGTCGCCGAAACCGTGCGCCGTCGCGGCGGCAACGTACGGGTCGGCGAATCGCCGGACGGCGGCGCGCGGTTCGAGGTCACCTGGCGGGCGGGCGCGGACCGGTGAATCCGGTGGGGGAGACTGAGCGCATGGACGCGGTCATCGTCGGGGCGGCACTGGTGCGCGACGGCAAGCTTCTTGCCCAGCAACGGGCTTGGCCGCCGCATCACGCAGGCCAGTGGGAACTGCCGGGCGGACGCGTCGAGGAGGGCGAGACCGAGGCCTTCGCGCTGGCCAGGGAATGCCACGAGGAACTGGACGTGGTGGTCACCGTCGGCGACCGGGTCGGCCCGGAAATCCCGCTGCCAGGCGGAAAAGTGCTGCGCGTGTACTCCGCCGCGCTGCTGTCCCCGGGCGACGAGCCGCGCGCGGTCGAACACACCGCACTGCGCTGGGTCGGACACGACGAACTGAACGAACTGGACTGGCTCCCCGCGGACCGGGACCTGCTGCCCGCGTTGAGCGCTCTCGTGAGTGCTGGCTCCCAGTAGAACCAGCACTCACGAGGCCCTTCAAGCAGCCCCGACCATCCGCAGCGCCGCCGACACCCGGTGCGAACTGCGATCGATCGCCCGTTCCGCCCCCGCCTTGCGCACCCGCTCCAGCTCGGCGACGTCGTCCAGCAACGCGCGCGTGCCCTCCCGCACCGGACGCAACTCCTCGATGACCGCGTCCGCGACAGCGTCCTTGAGCACGCCGTACGACGGATACTTCTCGGCCAGCTCGGCCGGATCACCGCCCCCGCACGCAGCCAGGATCTCGAGCAGGTTCGAGATCCCCGGCCGATTCTCCGGGTCGTAAACCGGCACCGAATCACCGTCCGTGCGCGCTTTGCGAATCTTGCGCCGCACCTGATCCGGCTCGTCCAGCACGAACACGACCCCGGCGGAATCCTGCGCGGACTTGGACATCTTCCGAGTCGGCTCAGCGAGGTCCTTCACCCGAGCCCCGGCAGGCGGCAACGTCGCCTCCGGAATGACGAACACCTCGCCGTAGGTGGAGTTGAACCGCCGGGCAAGCGTGCGAGCCAACTCGACATGCTGCCGCTGATCCTCGCCGACCGGCACTTCGTCCGCCCCCTGCAACAGGATGTCGGCCGCCATCAGCACCGGATAAGTCAGCAAACTGAGCCGCACCCCGGCCTGCCCCTTGGATTTCTCCTTGAACTGGATCATCCGCGCCGCCTCGCCGTACGAGCAAGTGCACTCCAGCACCCACGTCAGCGCCCCGAGCTCCCGGGCAAGATCAGACTGCACGAACACCCGCTCCGGCGCGATTCCCGCAGCCACCAGCACGGCAAGCTGCTCCGTCGCCAGCGACCGCAACTTCGCCGGATTGTGCGCGGTAGTCATCGCATGCAGGTCAGAGACGAAATACAGATCGTCCGGCCCGCCTTCCGCAGCCCACCGCCGCAACGCGCCGAGGTGGTTGCCGAGCTGAACGTGACCGGACGGAGTGATGCCGGACAACTGGACCATTGGATTTTCCCTCTCCCTTGGATGTTCGCCCCCGGGAGCAGGCACAAAAAAAGCCGCCCACCGGGGCGGCCTTCGCTGGTTTTTCAGCGCAGAGCTTCAGGGCCGCCAACGGGCGGCCACCACTGAGTGCTCTGGAAACGCATGCGACGAGCCTAGCACCGGACTACGGTTCGAACCATGTTCGTCGTCGTGCTCACGTACATCGTTCCGCTAGAGGAAATCGACCGCGCCCTGCCAGCGCACAACGAGTGGCTCACGAAGCAGTACGAAGACGGCCACTTCCTGGCCTCCGGAGGCCAACGCCCCCGCACCGGCGGCGTGCTGATCACCCGCCCCATGGAACGCGCACAGCTGGACGCGATCCTGGCCACCGACCCCTTCGCGATCGGCCAGCTGGCCACCTACGAAATCATCCACTTCCAGCCCACCAGGACGGCCCCCGAGCTGAACCTGGTGAACGAACTCTTGGACAAGAACTAGCGAATTCCGTGAGGGCCACCCTGAGGGAATCTGATTCCGTGAGGGTTCCCCTCACGACCCTCGGCTCGGCCGCCGCCCGCCTCGCGCCTGCTCGGGAAGCGCCCCAATGCCACATTGGGTGCGTCCCACGCACCGAACGCCACATTGGGTGCGTCGCATGCACCCAATGCCACATTGGGGCGCTAGCCCCACACCGCGAGAAACCGCCGCCGGTGTACGCAACTGTCGGTGCACCCACACCACCCCCGCACCCCGATACGAAGCTCTCCTGCGGTCTGGGGTGGCTTGTCAAGGCATCTTTCCCGCCTTGACAAGCCACCCCAGACCGTCAGCACAATCAAGCTTCGGGGTGCCCCACCGCACCCTCAAAAAAAGCAATGTCGCCGCCAGGCGACGAGCCGAAGACCAACGGCGATCAAGCAGCCTTAGCCACCTGCTTCTTAGCCTTCTTCAACGCCAAAACCGGACACTTCTTACACCGATCCTTAGACCGGCAGCACTTCTTCTTGACCTTCCCGGCCTTCATCAACTTCCGCACCACAGCCCGAGGATCGTCCGCGCCCTTTTTCCCCACCGCGCACTCCTCAAACCGGCCGTCAAGAACACCCATCAGGTTAGGTGAGCCTAACCGATCATAGGGCGTGGCGCTCCTCACACCAACCCAACAGGTATCCTGATTGAAGTCCGCGTGTGGCCAAAGCCGGTCAGCGAGAGCCGGTCGCTGTGTCCGGTGCCCGTCATCCCGTCCGCCGCGCGGTGCCACCCGCCTTTATTCTTCGAAGTTCAGGAGTCTTCGCGTGCCCGCAGCCAGCGCCACCGCGGTCGAAACCGGCCGCGCGTCCGGCAAGACCCGGCCCGACCTGCGCAACGTCGCGATCGTCGCCCACGTCGACCACGGCAAGACGACCCTGGTCGACGCCATGCTCCGCCAGTCCGGCGCCTTCGCCGAACGCGCCGAGCTGGTCGACCGCGTGATGGACTCCGGTGAGCTCGAGCGGGAAAAGGGCATCACCATTCTCGCGAAGAACACCTCGATCCACCGTCAGACCCCCGAGGGCACGGTCACCATCAACGTGATCGACACCCCGGGCCACGCCGACTTCGGCGGCGAGGTCGAGCGCGGCCTCTCCATGGTCGACGGCGTCGTGCTGCTGGTCGACGCGAGCGAGGGCCCGCTGCCTCAGACCCGCTTCGTGCTGCGCAAGACGCTCGAGGCGAAGCTGCCGGTGATCCTGCTGGTCAACAAGGTCGACCGGCCGGACGCGCGGATCTCCGAGGTCGTCGAGGAGACCCACGACCTGCTGCTCGACCTGGCCGGCGACATCGAGGACGCCGACCTCGACGCGATCCTCGACCTCCCGGTCGTCTACGCCTCCGCGCGCGCCGGCAAGGCGTCGCTCGAGCAGCCCGAGGACGGCGGCCTTCCCGACAGCGAAAACCTCGACCCGCTGTTCGAGACCCTGCTCCAGCACGTCCCGGCCCCGGCCGCGGACCTGGACGCCCCGCTGCAGGCGCTGGTCACCAACCTCGACGCGTCGAACTTCCTCGGCCGCATCGCGCTGATCCGCATCCACGCCGGCAAGCTGCGCAAGGGCCAGACCGTGGCCTGGATGCGCGAGGACGGCACCGTGCAGAACGTCCGGATCTCCGAGCTGCTCGTCACCGAGGCGCTCACCCGCGTCCCGGCGTCCGAGGCCAGCGCGGGCGAACTGGTCGCGATCGCGGGCATCCCGGACATCACCATCGGCGACACCCTCGCCGACGCGGAGAACCCGGTCGCGCTGCCCCGGATCACCGTCGACGAGCCCGCCATCTCGATGACCATCGGCGTCAACACCTCGCCGCTCGCCGGGCGCAACGGCGGCGACAAGGTCACCGCGCGGCTGGTCAAGGCCCGCCTCGACCAGGAACTGATCGGCAACGTCTCGATCCGCGTCCTGCCCACCGAGCGCCCGGACACCTGGGAGGTGCAGGGCCGCGGCGAGCTGGCGCTGGCCATCCTGGTCGAGCAGATGCGCCGCGAGGGCTTCGAGCTCACCGTCGGCAAGCCGCAGGTGGTCCTGCGCACGATCGACGGCAAGCTGCACGAGCCGTTCGAGCGCCTGTACATCGACTCGCCCGAGGAGCACCTCGGCGCGATCACGCAGCTGCTCGCGTCCCGCAAGGGCCGCATGGAGGACATGAGCGGCAACGGCACCGGCCGGATCAAGCTGGTCTACGTGCTCCCGTCGCGCGGCCTCATCGGCTTCCGCACCGACTTCCTCACCGAAACCCGCGGCACCGGCATCGCGAACCACGTGTTCGAGGGCTACTTCCCGTGGGCGGGCGAGATCCGCACCCGGCACAGCGGCTCCTTGGTCGCCGACCGGTCCGGCCCGATCACCGCGTACGCGATGATCCAGCTCGCCGACCGCGGCACGTTCTTCGTCGAGCCCGGCGCGGAGGTGTACGAGGGCATGGTCGTGGGCGAGAACCCGCGGTTCGAGGACCTCGACATCAACATCACCAAGGAAAAGAAGCTCACCAACATGCGGCAGTCCTCGGCCGACGTGATGGAGACGCTGGCCCGCCCGCGCAAGCTCAGCCTCGAAGAGGCGCTGGAGTTCTGCGCGAGCGACGAATGCGTCGAGGTCGCGCCGGAGGTCGTGCGGGTCCGCAAGGTCACGCTCGACATCAACACCCGCGCCAAGGAGCGCTCGCGGGCCAAGAGCCGCGACAACAACAGCTGAACCTCTCGCAGGTGAAAAAGGGCGCCTCCCGTTCCCGGGAGGCGCCCTTTCGCGTGAACCCCGGCAGCGGTTCGTGCGTCCACTCTTATGGCGGTATCCACTCCGGTGTCACGGAGAGGCGGCCGATGTGGGAATCTCGATGCCGGCCCCCGCCCTGGCGTGGCAGCATGTCCGCTCGGACCACGGAGCGCGGCGGGAACTTTCAGGAGGACGAGCGTGCGATTCGGACGCCGGCTTGCGCCGGTCCTGGCGCTGGCGGGAGTACTGCTCGCCGCGTGTTCGAACACCCCGCCGCCCCCGGTGGTCACGTCGGCCCCGCCGTCGAGCACGACCACCGCGGCGTCGTTGTCGCAGATCGTGGTCGGCGTGGACGACGTGGTCGGCGGCTACAACCCGCACAGCATCGCGGACTCGTCGACGATCACCACCGCGCTGTCGCAGCTGCTGCTGCCCTCGGTGTTCCGCCAGTCCGACGACGGCACGCGCACGCTCGACAAGACGCTGATGGTTTCCGCCGAGGTTGTCTCGCAGGTGCCGTTCACGGTCAAGTACGTGATCCGCCCGGACGCCTCGTGGTCCGACGGCGCCCCGATCGCCACCGAGGACTTCATCTATCTCGCCAACGCGATGAAGACGAACCCCGGCGTGATCGACCCGGCCGGGTACCGGCTGATCTCGGACATCGAATCCCGTGACGGCGGCAAGGGCGTCGAGGTCACCTTCAGCAAGCCGTATCCGGCCTGGCAAACGCTGTTCGACAACCTGCTGCCGCAACACCTGCTCAAGGACTCGCCCGGCGGCTGGACGAACGCCCTCGCGACGAGCTTCCCCGCGGTCGCCGGACCGTTCGCGATCAAAACGATCGACACCGCCCGCGGCGAAGCGACCCTCCAGCGCAACGACCGGTACTGGGAAAAGCCGGCCGCGGTCGACACGCTGATCCTGCGCCGCTCCGACGCGTCCGGCATCGCGACCGCGCTGCGCAGCGGCAACGACCAGTTCTCCTTGACCCGCACCGATTCCACCGGCTTGCAGCTGCTGAACGACCTGGGCTCGGCGGTCAAACTGCACACGGTGCCGCGTCCGCTGACCGCGTCGGTGCTGCTGCGCCCGGTGAGCGCGACGCTTTCCGACCCCCAAGTCCGCGCGGGCATCGCCGCGCTGCTGGACCGCGGAAAGCTGATCACGACCGGGGCGAAGGGCGGCCCGTCCGCGACGCTCAAAGCGGACGCCCAGGTCCTCCCGCCTTCAGCGAAGGGATACGCCCCCACCATTCCGGCCGGCCCGCCCGCCGCGCCGGACGCGACCAAGGCAGAGCAGTACTTCACCGCCGCCGGGTACAAGAAGGAAGCCGGCGTGTGGCGCAAGGGAAACAAGACGCTGTCGATCGTCCTCGCGTCGCCCGGCGAACAGGAACCGTACGCGTCGATCGCGAAGGAACTGGCGTCGGAACTGGTCGCGGGCGGCATCGAGGTCAACCAGATCAAACCGCAGCCGCGTGACCTGTACTCGTCCCTGCTGGCAATGCCGGTGGTGAACGGGAAACAGCAGGCGAGCCCGGACTCGAACAGCACCGTCGGCGTAGACATCGCCGTCGTGGGCCAACCCGTCGGCGGCGACCCGGCGACGGTGCTGGCCTCCAGCTACGGCTGCGCCCCGGAACCCGCGCCGGTGGACAAGACGAAGCCCGTGATCCCGGCGAATCCCGCGGGAATGTGCGACCAGAGCCTGCAGGCGACGATCGACTCCGCCCTTACTGGTTCGGCGACGATCGCCGACTCGCTCAAGACGCTGGAACCGCAGCTGTGGTCCCAAAACGTCGTGATCCCGCTGTTCCAGGAAGCCGAGACTTTGGCGGTGGGCAAGGGGATTTCCGGCCTGACGCCCGGTCCGCCGATGCAGGGGCCCTTCGGCTCGGCGGTGAACTGGACCCGCGGCGCGACCTGATCCGGTACGCGCTGCTTCTCCGCTCCGACGGATCTCGCCATCGCACACCGCCGCGCTCGGCTCGGTGCGAACGTCCGTGAGGGCCACCCTGAGGGAATCAGATTCCCTCAGGGTGGCCCTCACGGACGTCAGCGGGAGCGGGGAAGCCATGCCGCGCGGCCGACGCTGCGCATCGCCGTAGCGAGGCCCCCGGGGGCGGTCGGTCATGCAGAAGGGGCCTCGCACCGTTAAGCGCGAGGCCCCTTTCCGCATCTTGCGTCAGATCAACTGCAGACTCTCCGCGAAGTGGCAAGCCACCGGGTGCGCGTGCCCCCGGTCCACCAAAGCGGGCTCTTCTGTTTTGCACTTCTCGCGTCCGGCGTCGTCCAGCTGGTTCGCGAACTTCGGGCACCGGGTGCGGAACCGGCAGCCCGACGGCGGGTTGGCCGGGCTGGGCACGTCACCGGTGATCACGATCCGCTGCCGGGTCCGCTCCTTGCGCGGGTCCGGCACCGGGATCGCCGAGATCAGCGCCTGCGTGTACGGGTGCGCCGGAGTCTGGAACAGCTCCTCCGACGGCGCGGTCTCGACGATCTTGCCGAGGTACATCACCGCGATCCGGTCGGCCACGTGCCGCACCACCGAGAGGTCGTGGGACACGAACAGGTACGACAAGCCGAGTTCCGCCTGCAGGTCCTTCAGCAGGTTCAGCACGCCGGCCTGGATCGAGACGTCCAGTGCGGACACCGGCTCGTCCAGCACCAGCACCTTCGGCTTCAACGCGAGCGCGCGGGCGATGCCGATGCGCTGGCGCTGTCCGCCGGAGAACTCGTGCGGGAACCGGTTGCCGTGCTCCGGGCGCAGGCCGACGGTCTTCATCAGGTCGCGGACCTGCTGCTTGCCGCCCTTTTCGTACAGCCCGTGTATGCGCAGCGGTTCGGCGATGATCTCGTTCACCGGCAGCCGCGGGTCGACCGAGGCGTACGGGTCCTGGAACACGATCTGCATGCTTCGCCGCAGCCGCTGCAGTTCGCGCTTGCCCATCGTCGCGAGGTCTTTGCCCTCGTAGGTCACCTTGCCGCTGGTGAGCGGCTGCAGTGCCAGCGCGACCCGGGCGGTGGTGGACTTGCCGCAGCCGGATTCGCCGACCAGCGCGAGCGTCTCGTGCGGGTAGATGTCGAACGACACGTCCGACACTGCCTGCACGGCCCCGGAAACGCGGCGGATCAGGCCGCCGCCGCGGATGGGGAAGTGCTTGACCAGGTTATGCGCGGAGAGGACGGGCGCCTGCCCCGTCGTGGCCTCGCTCATCGGTTCGTCTCCGTGTCGGTCGCGGCGGCCTCCACGGCGACCGGGACGGCTGCCGCGTCGGCCGAGGTGGCGCTGAACAGCTCGGCCGGGTCCTTCCCGACGACCTGCTCGGTGAAGTGGCAGGCCGCGTGCTGGCCGTTGGGTCCCGCCACGAGCGCGGGCTCCTCCTCGTCGCAAATCGGCTGCGACAGCGGGCAGCGCGGGCTGAACGGGCAGCCCGGCGGCATGTTCTGCGTGGCGGGCGGCGAACCGGTGATCGGCGTGAGCCGGTCGGTCTTCACGTCCAGCCGCGGCAGGCTGCCGAGCAGGCCCAGCGTGTACGGCATCCGCGGGTTGTAGAAAATGTCGTCGACCGTGCCGGACTCGACGACCTTGCCCGCGTACATCACGTGCACCCGGTCCGCCTGCCCCGCGATGACGCCGAGGTCGTGCGTGATCAGCACCATCGCCGCGCCGGTTTCCTTCTGCGCGGCCTGCAGCGCCTCGAGGATCTGCGCCTGCACCGTCACGTCGAGCGCGGTGGTCGGCTCGTCCGCGATGATCACGTCCGGGTTGTTGGCCATCGCGATCGCGATCACCACGCGCTGGCGCATGCCGCCGGACAGCTGGTGCGGGTACTCGTCCGCGCGCTGCGCCGGGTTCGGGATGCGGACCAGGTCGAGCAGCTCGATCGCCTGCTTCTTCGCGACGTCCTTGCGCACGTCGTGGTGCGCGGTGATCGCCTCGGCGATCTGGTCGCCCACGGTGTACACCGGGTTCAGCGAGGTCATCGGGTCCTGGAAGACCATCGCGATGCCCTTGCCGCGGACCCGGTTCAGTTCCTTCTCGTTCGACTTCAGCAGGTCCTGCCCGCCGAACCGGATCGAGCCGGACACCTTCGCGGTCTTCGGCAGCAAGCCCATCACCGCGAGCGAGGTCACCGACTTGCCGGAACCCGATTCGCCGACGATGCCGAGCACTTCGCCGCGGCGAAGCTGGTAGTTCACGCCGCGCACGGCGCTGACCACGCCCTCGCTGGTCGGGAACTGCACGGTCAGGTCCTCAACGACGAGGACGGGATCGCCGCCGCGTCCTTGCGAGCCGTTCTCGGTCATGCGCGCACCTTCGTCTGCTGGGGGTCGAACGCGTCCCGCAGGCCGTCCCCGATGAAGTTGATCGTCAGCGCGATCAGGATGATGAAAATGCCCGGGAAGTAGAACAGCCACGGCCGCGTGTCGATCGCGGTCTGCGCGCTGCTCACGAGGAGCCCGAGCGAGGTGTCCGGCGGCTGCACGCCGAAGCCGAGGAACGACAGCGCCGTCTCGAGCAGGATGGCGATCGACACGAGGATCGTCAGGTTGACGATGATCGCGCCGAGCGCGTTGGGCACCAGGTGCCGGAAGATGATCCGGCTGTCGCTCGCGCCGAGCGCCTTCGACGCCTCGACGAACTCCTTCTCGCGCAAGGAAAGCACGACACCGCGCGCCACCCGGGACACATACGCCCAGTAAAGCCCGCCGATGACGACCGCGATCAGCCACCACGTGCCGCCGGACTGGTGGCCGAGCACCGCGGCCACCGCGAGCAGCGGCAGCGTGAGCACGAGGTCGGCGATGCGCATCAGGACCGTGTCGAGCCAGCCGCGGTAATAACCGGCGACCGCGCCCCACACCGTGCCCACGACGGTCGCGAAGATCGCGACGAGGATCGAGATCTGCAGCGAGATCTGCGTCCCGCGCATGACCTGCGCGAGGGTGTCGTGGCCGACCGCGTCGGTGCCGAACGGGTGGTCGCCCGAGGGCGGCGCCGAGTTCTGGTCGGTGATGTCGGCCGCGTTGTACTTCCAGATCGCGGCTCCGACATAGGCGAACAGGATGATCAGCACGAACACGACGAGGCTGATCATCGCGAGCCGGTGCTGCAGGAACCGCCGGAAAACCAGCTGCGCCTGGCTGCGCTCCTTGACCGTGAACTCGCGTTCCGGCGCGCCCTGCGGGGTCTGCGGGTCGTCCGGAGCGAACCGAGCGCCGCCCAGGGTGGTGGGCGGGGTGTCGAATACGTCGTTAGGCATAGCGGATCCTCGGGTCGAGCAGGCCGTAGAGCAGATCGGCGACCAAGTTGAGCAGGATGATGAACGTGGCCGCGATGAGAAGCCAGGCTTCCACCGCGTACACGTCGCTTCGCTTGATCGCGTCCAGCAGGAAAGCGCCCGCGCCTTGCCATTGGAACACGGTCTCGGTCACCACGGCACCGCCGAGGATCGAGCCGATGTCGAGAGCGGTCACCGTCGTCAGCGGGATCAGCGCGTTGCGCAGCGCGTGCTTGCGCGTCACCGTCCAGCGCGGCAGGCCCTTGGCCCGGGCGAGACGGACGTAATCGCTGTTGAGCACCTCGAGCATGGACGCGCGCTGGTAGCGGCTCCAGGCCGCGTAACTGGTCAGCGCGAGCGAGATCGTCGGCAGGATCAGGTGGCCGAGCACGTCGCCGAACTGGGACCAGAACCCGCCCGCGGCGACCACCGACGAGGAACCGATGGTGTAGAAGACCTGGTCGCCGACCGTCGTGTTGATCGAGATGCCGATCTGCTTCAGCACGAGGGCGAACCAGAACGACGGCATCGACAGGAAGAGGAAGCCGAAGAAGGTCGCGGTGTAGTCGAACTTGGAGTACTGCCGCGACGCGCTGATCACGCCGATCAGCACGGCGAGGATCAGCGCCACCACCATGGCGAGCACGATCAGCCGCAGCGTCACGCCGAACCGGCCGAACACCTCGTGGCCGATGTTCATGGTGGACTGGACCGAGGGCCCGAAATCACCGTGCAGCACGCCGGTGATCCAGTGCCAGTACCGCTCGAGAATCGGCTGGTCGAGATGCAGCCGGATGCGTTCGAGCTCGATGGTGCGAGGGGGCGGCGGCGGGTTTCTCGCGATCAGCGGGGTCAACGGGTTGGCCGAGAGCGACACCATCACGAAGACGACGAACGTCGACAAGATGAGGATCGGCACCGAGACGAATAGCCGGCGCAGTGCGAAGGCAAGCATGGAGGTCTTCCTGCTCTGGACGGTGTTCTGCCATCGCCCGCCGCTCGTGGTGGCAGGGCCTAGGCGACGTAACGGGGCAATCGTGGTGTTCGGGAACTAAAAGGGCAATTGTTCGCGGATACGGTGAAGGGCCGGCTTTGCGGCCGGCCCTTCACCGGTTGTCCTGCGGGAATCTACCGGTCGTTGATCACTTCCGGATGCCCCACTCCTGCATGTTGTACACCGGCCCGTCGAGGGTCGAGTTGTTGCGGATGTTCGCGATCTTGTCCGACGAGGCGATGAAGGTCGGCTTCTGGTACAGCGGAAGCACGTACGCGTCTTCGGACATGATCTGGTCGGCCTGGTTGAGCAGGTCCGCCGCCTTGGTCTGGTCGGTCTCGGCGTTGGCCTGCGCCATCAGGCTGTCGACCTGCGGGCTGCTGTACTTGCCGTAGTTGTTGCCCTGCCCGGTGCCCCAGTTCTGGATCGCGCCGCCGAACGGGAACGGCGAAGCGACCCACGCGAACACGATGACGTCGTAGTCGCCGCTGGTGGTGGTCTGACCGAGGTCGTCGGTGGACTGGACCTTCACCTTGACGCCCAGCTGAGCCGCGGTCTGCGCGAACAGCTCGCACTCGTTCTGCCGGATCTGGTTGCCGACGGTGTAGCGGATGCGCAACTCGGGGATCGGCTTGCCGCTCGGGTCGGACAGCTGGTTGTTGGCCAGCTTGTAGCCCGCGTCGGTCAGGATCTTCTTGGCCTTCTCGATGTCACCGGAGCCCTGGCCGGTCGCGCTCACCGTGTCCTTGTAGCCGGTCTGCTGCGGCACGAAGTTGTGGTTGTTGAGCGGCTCGACCTTGTTGGTGAACTGACCGACGGTCTTGGCGATCATGTCCTTGCGGTTGATCGCGGTGAACAGCGCCTGGCGCAGCGGCTTCTGGGAGAGCGCCGGGTTCTTCAGGTTGAAGTCGAAGTGCTCCCAGGTCAGGCCGAGCCCGATGAACGAGGAGATGTTCGGCATGTTCTTGACCTGGTTGACCAGGTCGACCTGCGGCTGCGGGTAGATGACCTGCACCTCGTTGTTCTGCAGTGCGGTCGGCTCCTGCGTCGCGTCGGTGATCACCCGGAACACGACGCTGTCCAGCTTCGGCTTCGCACCCCAGTACTTCTCGTTCGGGACCTCGGTGACCGACTGGTTGTTGACGAACTTCGAGATCTTCCACGGGCCGCCGGACCAGGTCGGGACGGTCTCGGAGAACCACTTCCAGGATGCCGCGAGGCCTTCCGGGGTCTTGATGTCGCCGTGCTGCGCGGCCAGGTGCGCCGGATAGATCGCGCCGCCGGAGCTCCAGAGCAGCTTCCAGTCGGTGAAGGGCTTGTCGAACACGACCGTCACGGTCTTGCCGTTGTCGGAACCGGTGACGGACTTGACCTGGTCGTAGCCCGCGGTGCTGGCCGCGGCGCAGCCGGGGCAGTCCTTGCCGTTCTGGACCTTGTAGTTGTAGATGAAGTCGTCGGCGGAGAACGGGGTGCCGTCCGACCAGGTGGCCTTCGGGTTCAGCTTGTAGACCACCGTCTGCGGGCTGGTGCTGGTGACCTCGGCCGACTCGACGAAGTCCTTGTTCAGGACCGGCTTCAAATCGGGCGTCGCGTAGAAGGTGTAGGGCAGCAGGCCCTTGGTGACCTCGCCGGTTTCGAAGACGTTGCCCTCGGCCGAGATGACGAGCCAGTTCGGCACGTTCTTCTCGATGGCGTAGGTGACGCTGCCGCCCTGCTGGAGCTGATCGGCCTGCGCCGAGTTGCAGGTGTTCGGGTTCTTGTCGCAGTCGGCGAATGCCTGCCCGGTCTGCACCGCGCTGTTGCCGCCTCCGCCACCACCGCATGCGGAGAGCAGAAGGGCCGCGCCCGCGACGAACGCGCCGAGTTTCGCGGCGCGCGACCTAGTCGTCACTAACATTCATTCTCCTTGCTCGACGCCGTCGCGGGTTTGCGAGGCGGCTCTTCCTGACGCGCAAGCACCGATCGGTATCGCGTTGCTCACCGTAGCCGTGAAACTTAGGCATTGGACAGACGGCAAACCTATCGATCCGGACACTCTCAGTGAGATCGTTGCGGAACAGATATCTCGTGCCCCCTGGTTGCACCGTGGTTTCCGCACTTGATCGACTACGGTCAGTAGTTGATCACGGAAATTCGGAACCGGTTCGAGTGGCAGTTCAGTCCAGCGGACCGAGAGGCCCGGCGGACAATAACCGCCCCGTTCCGTACGCGGTACCCCAGCTAATGGAGTAGTCACGCGGCCGCGACGAACCCGAAGTGACAAGAAATTGGTCCGATCTCGTGAAGCGAAAGAACGCGCCCGCCGCCGAACGCGGACACGGCGGCCCGGACGGCGAAAGGTGCTCGGTGGGTGTTCCGAGCATCTTGCGTCCTCGCCCGCGTATTCCGAACCGCGGAACGTTCCGCGGAAGGGAACGCCCACGGTCCGGGACGCTGGTCCGACGTGGTGGGATGCGAATGCATTTTCCCGTGCACGTTGCCGATTTCCGGTCCTGAGCGCCGCGCCGGGGGTCGGCCTCCCGGGCGTGGCCGCGACGGTCATTAACCTGAGGGCGTGAAGCGGAAGCTGCTGCTGGTCCACGCCCACCCGGACGACGAAAGCATCGCCACCGGCGGCGTCATCGCCCGCTACGGCGCAGAAGGCGCTGAGGTGTGCGTCGTGACCTGCACGCTCGGCGAAGAGGGCGAAATCGTCCCGCCGCGGCTCGCGCGGCTCGTCGCGGCAGAGGCCGACCAGCTCGGCGGGTACCGGTCCGGGGAAATGGCCGCCGCGGCCGCCGCGCTCGGCCTTGCCCGGCACGAGTACCTCGGCGGCATCGGCCGGTGGCGCGATTCGGGCATGGCGGGCACGCCCGCCGCCGAGCATCCGAGGGCGTTCACCGGCGGGTCGGCGGTGGAGCAGACCAGTCAGCTGCGCGAACTCATCGACGATTTCGCCCCGCAGGTAGTCGTCACCTACGACTCCTTCGGCGGCTACGGCCATCCCGACCACATCCGCGCGCACGAGATCACCATGGCGGCGGCTCCGGACGCCCCGTCGGTCCAGCGGGTCTTCCACGTGGTCCAGTCCGAGGCCGCGCTCGCCGTCGGGCTCGCCGAACTGCGCGCCGACGGAACATCACCGTTCCGGGTGGCTGACGACGGCGAGCTTCCGTCCACTCCGGACGGCAAGATCACCACCGTGGTCGACATCTCCGCGCACCGGCAGACGAAGCTGGCGGCACTGCGCGCGCACGAAACCCAGCTGACCGTGGTCGACGGCGCGGTCAGCCACTTCGCCCTGACCAACAGCATCGCGCAGCCGATCCCGTCCGCCGAATACTTCGTGCTCGCCCACGGCGACGCCGCCGGAGCCGAGACCGATCTGTTCGGCGGGTGGTGACGGTGTCCGCCCCGCTCACTCGCGACCAGCGGCTGATGCTGGTGCTGCTGGCGTTCGACGCGGTCGTGCTGGCGCTGCTCGAACTGTTCTTCCTCCCGCTGCGGGTCGGCCCGCTCGGCGAGGTGCCGCTGCCGATCACCGCGGTGGTCGGCGCGGTCACCACGCCGTGGCTCGTGCTGACCGCGGCGAAGCTTGTCCGCCCTGGGCTCTCGTTCGTGCCGTTGCTGGTGTGGGTACTCGTCGTGTTCGGGGTCGGCCTGTTCGGTCCGGGCGGCGACGTCGTGCTCGTCCAGGACTGGCGCGCGCTGCTGCTGCTCGGCGCGAGCGCCCTGCCCGCCGCGCTGGTCCTCGGCGGCGGGCTGGGCCGGGCCGCGGCGAAGGGAGGCGTCCGTGTCTGAGGCCATTTCGGACCGTCAGGTCGTGGCGATCCTGCGTCCGTTCGTCCGGGCCTGCGCGCCGATGATCGACGCGCTGCGCGAGGCCGACCCGTTCGGCATGCAGGCGCGCGCCCGGCGCGGCGAGGGCGAATTCTCCGACGCCGGGTTGAAGAAGAAAATGCTCCGCGCCCTGACCTCAGTGAAGGTGCCGGGCACCGCGGGGTGGGCGGGGATGGACATCGACCAGCGCGCGAGCTGGTGGGTCAACCGCGTCGGCAGGCTCACCTCGTTGCTGACCTCGATCCCTGGGCTCGGCGGCGCGCTCGCCGACCGGCTGCCGGTGCAGGACACCCTCGGCGCGGCGTCGCAGGGACTGGTGCTGTGCGCGATCGCGGGGGAGTACGGCGTGACCGACGTCGGCAGCCGGGTCCGGCTGATCGCCTCGGTGCTGTTCGAACGCGACATCGACGCCGACCTAGCGTCGGGAGCGAAGCACGACAAGTCCGCGAAGTCCGCTGAGGACAGTGAGACCGCGCGGCTCACCGAGGAGCTCGACGAATCCCACCGCAAACACGGCAAGGTGACCGCGAAAGCCGTCGCCAGCACGCTCTGGCACCTGGGCAAGTCGCTGTGGGGGATCACCGGCGAACTCGAGAAGCGCCCGCGCGGCCGATGGTTCCACCGGGCACTCGGGATGCTGCCGGTGGTCGGCGCGGCGGGCGACTACCTCGGCGAGCGCTCCGGGCTTAAGAAGGTCTGGAAGCGCGCGCACGCGTGGCTCATGACCCACCGGGAGTGGGCCTGATCGTCGTCGTGAGTGGCTATGCCGGTTCTAACCGGTATAGCCACTCACGACGCCCCTCAGTGCCAGAAGAGGAACGCTCTCTGCCCGATGTAGGCCGCGGCCGCGTTCCCGCCGAGCGGTTCGTAGATGTGCCCGGCGATCGTCCAGAGCAGATCCGACACCGGCCGGAAAAGAAAGAGCAGCGCGAACAGCACCAGCGGCGCCCACGGCCGCACCCGCGCGCCGAACGCCCGCGCCTGCGGCGAGAGGTACGGCTCCAACGCGCCCCAGCCGTCCAGCCCCGGCACCGGCAGGATGTTGATCAGGAACGTCATCATCTGCAGCAGCGCGAGGTACGACATCGCGTAGAAGAGGCCGGTCGCCATCGGGATCAGCATCGTCGCCAGGCACAGCGCGGCGCCGACGGCGAGGTTGCTGAGCGGACCGGCCAGCGAGGTCCACGAGGCCGTCGCGCGATTGCGCAGCGCGCCGCGGTTGATCCACACCGCGCCGCCCGGCAGCGGGATGCCGCCGATCAGCAAGAAGATGAGCGGCAGCACGAAGGACAGGACGGGGTCGGCATAGCGCCGGACGTCCAGCGAGAGGTACCCCTTGTGAGCGATCTCGTGATCACCGCCGCGGAAGGCGACGAAGGCGTGCCCGAACTCGTGGAGCGTCAGCGACGCCATCCAGCCGCCCAGGACGAGCAGCACGACGCCCGCGATGAACATCGGGTCGCGGGAACCGAGAAGAGTCGTGGAATCACCGTATGCAGCCAGGAAACCACCGGCGACGGCGACGGCGAGGATGCCGAGGAAGATCGGGCTCGGACGCACTGCTGATCTCTGCACCCCACCAGTCTTCCGTATGCCCGGTGTGAAGTCTTCGGCGTGTCCCCTTGCGCACCCGGGCACAGAGATCCCCCGAACTCGCTACTCGGCTTGACCTGGCCGCACTACACAGGTGTAATCACAGTGATGTCATTCGCTGTCGGAGGGGGCAGCGGGTGTCGTTTCACCACCGCCAGCCTGGGGAGTGCGTAGGAGCGAGGAGGCGGACGTGCGGTTGGAAGCGGACAACAGGGAATGGGGGCACGTCGTGGGTTGGGGAGAGAACCCGGAGCAGCAGCTCGGGGATCTGACCGACCTTTTCGACGTCCCCGAGGAGCAGGACTGGCAGGAGCGCGCCCTGTGCGCGCAGACCGACCCGGAGGCGTTCTTCCCCGAGAAGGGCGGCTCGACCCGCGAGGCCAAGCGGATTTGCCTTGGCTGCGAGGTCAAGGACGACTGTCTCGAGTATGCGCTGGCGCACGACGAGCGCTTCGGCATCTGGGGCGGACTGTCCGAACGGGAACGTCGCAAGCTGAAGAAACGGGCTGTCTAAACGGGTTTCGGTTCCCCCGGTCCACGCGGACCGGGGGTGCGCCCCGCCGTCGGCACGGCGGTGAGCGAGTGCTGCGGCTGGCGCGCCCGCGGCGGGATGGGAGTCCTCGCCGAGGTGGCGCCGGGCACATTCGCCGGATTCGTGCGGCCGCCTCCAAGGCGGCGGCCATGAGGGCAGAAGTACCGTCACAGCGGCCGGAAAATCGGTGCTGTGCCGTGGTTCTCTTTGTGATCTTCGTCTTCCGCCGCTGAAACCCCGGTGTGCCGCGGATCTCGCGGCTGGATCGGGTGTCGGTGCGTCGCTTGAGCGCGCCGGTTCGGCGGTCGCGGACTTTTTCTCGTGCTCGGTTCGTCCACGCGGTGGGATCCGCCGGACGCGCGGCGTGGGCCGGTGCCCGCGCGTCCGCGCAGGCCGTAGGGTGACCGCACCCATCGTCCCGTCCGAGCAGGAGCCGTTCTTGCCTCGCACCGTCGTTCCGCCCGCTGTGCGGACGTTGCCCGTTCTGGCCATTGTGGTCTGTCACGACGGCGAAGAATGGCTGCCGCTGGCGCTTTCCGCGTTGCGGCGCAGCACAGTCCGTCCGCGGCACGTGCTCGCCGTGGACACCGGATCCACCGACCGTACCCCGAAACTGCTCGCCGACGCAGCGCAACCGGGGGCGGCCGCCGAGGAGCCGGTGCTGTCCGGAGTTGTCACTCTGACGAGTGAAACCGGGTTCGCGGAGGCGGTCGCCGCGGGCGTCGCGCACGCGGTGGAACGGTGGGGCGACCCGGGAACGTGGCTGTGGGTGCTGCACGACGACTGCGCCCCCGAACCCGACTGCCTCGACCAGCTCGTGCGCGCCGCGGAGGAAAACCCGTCCGCGAAAGTGCTCGGGCCGCTCGGCACCGACTGGACCGATCCGCGGCTGATCGTCGAGGCGGGGCTGTCCACCGACGCCTCCGGGCACCGCCAGCAGATGGCCGCGCCGGACGGCGCACCCAGCGAGGTCCTCGCCGTCCCGAGCGCCGGATCGTTGGTGCAGCGGGAACTCTGGGACGCGCTCGGCGGCTACGACGAGGACTTCCCGTTGCTGCGCGAGGATCTCGACTTCGGCTGGCGCGCCAACGCGGCGGGCTCGCTCGTGCTGTCGGTGCCCTCCGCGCGCGTCCGGCACGCTCGCGCCGTGTCCACCGGACAGCGCACCCCGGACGCCGCCGGTCGTCCGCTGGCCGCGCTGAACCGTTCGCACGGCGTACGCGTCTTTCTCGTGAACTGCTCGACCCCGTCCTTCTGGTTCGGGCTCGTCCGGCTGCCGGTCCTGTTGGTGCTGCGCGCGTTCGTCTTCTTCGTGCTGCGGCGCACCACCGAAGCGGGCGCGGAACTGGCCGCGCTCGGATACCTGTGCGGGGGCAAGGGAAATCTCCGCGCGGCCCGGGCGCGGCGGCGCGAGCAGCCGCGACCCGGCACTGTCCGCGGGCTCTTCACGAGCCGGATCGCGAGGCTGCGCAACGCGATCAGCGCCGGGGTGGTTGGACTCGTCCGGCGCGGGGTACAGAGCGATGTAGCACTCGGGACGGTGCCGGAAAGCGTCGAGCAGGAGTCGGCGTGGATTCCGCCGGAGGCGCTCGCCGCGTCCGGCGCGCGTCCGGTCGGTCCGGACGCCTTGCCCGCCGGTGCGCTGCGCGGGCTGAGCACTCGCGGCCGGGGACTGCGCCGGCCGGGCACGGTCGTCGCGGTAACACTGCCGGAAGCGCCGGTGTCCGAAGAGGACACTGAACCGGCCGAGGAGACCGCCGCTCAGCCTTCGCCTTCGCCCCGTCCGGAACCCGCCGCGCCCGAACCGGATCTGGTGTTCGTGGAGGTCAACCGGCGACGCGTGCTCGCCGCGACCGTCTTCGCGCCGCCGGTGGTGCTGGTCGTTCTGCTCACCGCGCTGGCCTTGGTGCTCAACCGCGGCCGGCTCGGTCTCGACCTGTGGGGCGGCCAGTTGCTTCCGGTCGGCGGGCTCGGCGAGATCTGGTCGACGTACCTGTCGCCGTGGCATTCGGTCGCTGGCGGCACCGGTGCGCCCGCTCCCGCGACGCTGCCGGTGCTCGGCACGATCGGCGCGATCTTCGCCCCGATCGGCGGTCCGGCCGCGCTCGTGGCGATCCTGCTCATCGGCGACATCCCGCTTGCCGCGCTGAGTGCGTACGTCGCCACTCGCAAGCTCGCCGTGCGCCGCTGGGTGCGCGCTGCCGTTGCCGCGACGTACGCGTTGCTGCCTGCCGCGACCGCGTCGGTCGCGCAGGGGCGGCTCGATGTGGTTGTGGTGCATCTCGTGCTGCCGCTTGTGGTCGCGGGGATCGTTCGGTTGCTGACCCGGCCGGGCACGCGGTGGTTGCACGTTTCGGCGCTGTCGGCGTTCGGGGTCGCGTTGCTGGGGGCGTTCTCGCCGCTCGCGCACGGGCTGGCGCTGGTGGGTCTGCTGGTCGGGTTCGTGGTGCTGCCCGCGCCGTCCGGGCTGGCTCGGCGGGTGGCGTCGGTCGGGATCGTGGTGCTGTTGCCGCTGGTGCTGCTGCTGCCTTGGCCGACTGTGCTGCTGCGGCATCCGGAACTGTTGCTGCAAGGCCTTGGCGGTCCGGCTGCGCCCGCGTCCGCTACGGATCTTGCCGGGCTTACGCCGGGTGGACCGGGGGCGTGGCCGATCGGGGTGGTGGTGCTCGTGGCGACGCTGGTCGCGCTTGTGGTGCGGCCGCGGAAGCAGGTCGTTGGCGGGTTGGCGCTGGCGGTGCTGGGGCTGATCGGCGTCGTGCTGGTGCGGCAGGTGCAGCTGACGCCGATGCAGGGCGGGGCGCCCGCGTCCGGGTACGCCGGGGTGCCGTTGCTGGTGGTCGGGGCCGGGTTGTTGTGGGCGGTGCTGGCTACTTGGCAGCGGGGTGGTGCGGCGGTGCCTGCGGTTTGGTTGCCGAAGGTGCTCGCGGTCGCCGGAGTTGTGGTGGTGGCAGCGCTGGGTGTCGGGGCGGTCGCGACCGGGTCCGAGGGGCCGTTGACGGCGGCGGCGCGGCCGCAGCTTGCGCCTGAGGTGGCGGCGGATGTCGCGGCTACGGGGCGTTCGGTGCTGGACGTCAGCGCGGGGCAGGTGCGGCAGACCGGTGGTCGGCTGGCGCTCTTCGGGGACGATGAACTCGCGCCGGTCAAGGGGACGCCGGAGCGGCTGGCCGACTGGCGGCGTGGGCTGGGGCAGGGGGATGTCGCGGCGCTGAAGCGGGTGTTCGCGGCTGCTGCGGCTTCTGGGGTGCAGTACGTGGTGTTGCCGGTGGGGACGGACGCTCGGGCGTTCGCCGCGGCAGCTAGTGATCTCGCTGCGGTGGCCGCGCCGATGTCGGACGGGCGGCCTACGTTGCGGTTGCTGCCCAAGTCCGGGGAGGTGGCGTTGATCTCGCCGGAGTTGGCCAAGCAGGCCGTTACTGGCGGGGGTGCGCCGGGGACTAATCCCGGGATTTCGCCGGTGGCTGCTCGGTTGCCGGATGTGCGGGTGCGGGCTTCTGAGGGGCCTACTGGGCGGTTGCTCGTGCTGGCAGCTGAGCAGGAGGCTGGGTGGCAGGCGAGTGTCGACGGGAAAGCGGTGCCGATCGTGCCTGCTTGGGGGCATCAGGTTGCCGTGTCGGTGCCTGCGAAGTCTTCGGAGGTGTCGGTGACGTTTCCTGGGACTGAGCGGGGGTTGCTGCTGCTGGTTCAACTGGCGGCGGTGTTGTTTACGGCGTTGACGGCTATTCCGTCTCGGGGGCGGGTCGAGTGAGTTTCGGCTCGTCGCCTGGCGGCGACATTGCACACCTTGGTTGCGTGGGGCACCCCGAAGCTTGATTGTGCTGACCGCAGGTGCGCTTCGTATCGGGGTGCGGGGGAGGGCTGGGTGCCTCGCTCGTTGGGTGCACCGGCTGCGGTTTTAGGGCCGTGAGGGGAACCCTGAGGGAATCAGAGTCAATGAGGGTGGCCCTCACGGACGAGGGTGCGTCAGTCGCCTTCGATGACGTCTGGTTCTACGCCTAGGTAGCCTGCGACTTGCTCTACCAGGACGTCGTGGACCAGGTCCGCCAGTTCTGACGGGTCTTTTGCGCGTGCTTCCAGCGGGCGTCGGTAGAGGACGATGCGGGCGCGGGTGGGCAGGCCTGCTCGGTCGACACCGGCTGGGACCAGCCTTGACAGGGGCACTGCGCCGTCGTGCAGCACTCCGTCTGCGGGGGCTCGGCCGTCCATGCGGACTTCGGGGACGTCGTCCACCGCCACGTCCAGTTTCGTCAGCTCGTGTCGCCAGCGGGCCTCGATGGGCTCCAGGGCGTCCAGCACCAGCGCGTCGAAGCGTTCCGCGCGGCTCGCGGCCGCTGGCAGGGTCGCCGGATAGAGCGTTCCGCGCAGGCCCCGGCCGTGCCGGTCCCGTCGCAGCCGCTGCCGTTGTCGGTAGTCACGAGCCGTCGCCACCGGCCAAGTCTATGCGGTCGCCAGGGGAACGCGCGTGTCGCCGGTACTCGCTTGCGGCGACGCGCTATCGTTTCGGATCGTGCGGAGCGTACGGAAATGTTCGCGAACGGGTTGCCTCGAACCCGCTGTCGCCACGCTCACGTATGCCTACCAGGACTCGACCGCGGTCGTCGGACCGCTGGCCACCGCTTCCGAACCGCACTCCTACGACCTCTGCGAGGCCCACGCGCTGCGGCTGACCGTCCCGAAGGGCTGGGAAGTCGTCCGCCACGAGGGGGCCTTCGCCGCTCCGGAGCAGTCCGCCGACGAGCTGACCGCGCTGGCCGAGGCGGTGCGCGAGGCCGGTCGCTCCGACGTCCCGCCCGCGCAGCCCGAGCCCGAAGGGCCCTCCGGCAGGCGCGGCCATCTGCGCGTCCTCCCGGGGCGCGCCTGAGCCATCCTCCCGACCGGTAGGCTTTCGCCCGCGGCGCGAGTGGCGTCGCCACGGAACTAGCGGCGGGGAGAAGGCGTGCCAGACCTTTCGGGCATCGTGAAGGCCTACGACATTCGCGGCGTGGTCGGCGAACAGCTCGACGCCGCCCTCGTCCGGGACTTCGGGGCCGCGTTCGCGCTGCTCATCAAACCCGAGGCGCCGGCCGTGGTGATCGGCCACGACATGCGCGATTCGTCGCCGGAACTGTCCGCGGCGTTCGCCGACGGGGTGACCTCCCAGGGCCTCGACGTGGTGACGATCGGCCTGGCCAGCACCGACCAGCTCTACTTCGCCTCCGGTTCGCTCAACCTGCCGGGCGCGATGTTCACCGCCAGCCACAACCCCGCGAAGTACAACGGCATCAAGATGTGCCGCGCCGGAGCCTCGCCGGTCGGGCAGGACACCGGCCTCGCGGAGATCCGCGACACCGTCGAGCAGGGCGTTCCCGCTTTCGACGGCCAGCGCGGCACCGTCTCCGAGCGCGACGTCCTCAGCGACTACGCCGCCTACCTGCGCAACCTCGTCGACCTCTCCGGCTCGCGGCCGCTCAAGATCGTGGTCGACGCGGGCAACGGCATGGGCGGGCACACCGTCCCGACTGTGTTCGAGGGGCTGCCGATCGAGGTCGTGCCGATGTACTTCGAGCTCGACGGCACCTTCCCGAACCACGAGGCCAACCCGCTCGACCCGGCCAACATCGTCGACCTGCAGGCCAAGGTGCGCGAGGTCGGCGCGGACGCCGGGCTGGCGTTCGACGGCGACGCGGACCGCTGCTTCGTCGTGGACGAGCGAGGCGAGCCGGTGTCCCCGAGCGCGATCACCGCGCTGGTCGCGGTGCGCGAGCTGGCCAAGGAGCCGGGCGGAACGGTCATCCACAACCTGATCACGTCGAAGGGCGTCCCGGAGATCGTGTCCGAGCACGGCGGCAAGCCGGTGCGCACGCGGGTCGGGCACTCCTTCATCAAGGCCGAGATGGCCCGCACCGGTGCGATTTTCGGCGGCGAGCACTCCGCGCACTACTACTTCCGCGACTTCTGGCGCGCCGACACCGGCATGCTGGCCGCGCTGCACGTGCTGGCCGCGCTCGGCGAGCAGAACGGCCCGCTGTCCGCGCTCACCCAGGACTTCTCGCGCTACGCGGCGTCCGGCGAGATCAACTCGACGGTCAGCGACCAGGTCGCGCGGATGCTCGCGGTGAAGGACGCGTACGCGGGCAAGTCCGGCGTCCAGATCGACGAGCTGGACGGGCTCACCGTGCAGCTGCCCGGCGGCGCGTGGTTCAACCTGCGCCCCTCCAACACCGAACCGCTGCTGCGGCTCAACGTGGAGGCCGCCGACCGGGCCGCGGTCGAGGCGCTCACCGCCGAGGTGCTGGCCATTGTCCGGGCCTGACCGGCTGGCGCCGGATTGTGTCCGGAAGGCGCCCTCAACACCCCAACGACGCGTGGTATGGAGGAACTATGGCCATCACGCTTGACGCACAGCTGCTGGAGATCCTCGCGTGCCCGTCGCCGGATCACGCCCCGCTGCGTCCCGGTACGCCGGACGACGCCGAGGCCGACGCGCTGACCTGCACCGAATGCGGCCGGGTGTACCCGGTCCGCGACGGCATCCCGGTGCTGCTGCTCGACGAGGCGACGCTGCCCGGTTCGGCCGCTGACCACGGCGACAGTGCTTGACCATGCTTGACGATTCCCTGCTCGACGACTCCGCGCGGCTGGCCGATGCCGACCGCGCGGGGTTGCTGCGCGCCGCCGCGATGGCCGGCGCGCAGGTGCGGGCCACCGCCGAGGCGGCGGCCGAACTGGAGCTGAGCGAACGGCTGGACGTCGGGCGTCCGCGTTCGCTGGTGCTCATCGACCGGCCAGGGGTGAGCCGCACTCTCACCCGGCTGCTGGCCGCGTTGCTCACGCCGTCGTGCCCGGTGCCGGTCGTGGTGGCCGAATCGGTGCCGGCCTGGATCGGCGCGCTCGACGTGGTGTTCGCGCACACCGACGACGCGGGCGACCGCGAGCTGGCCGCTTCGCTGGAGCGCGCCGCCCGGTTCGGCGCGTCGGTGGTGCTGTCCGCGCCGGCGGAGGGGCCGGTCGCGGCGTCGGTGGCGGGCAAGGGCGTGCTGCTCGCGCCGCGCGTGCCGGTGCCGCCGGAGCTGGCGTTCCCGCGCGGGCTGGCCGCCGGGCTGCTCACCGCGAACGCGCTCGGCCTGCTGGTCGCGGACGTGCAGGCGCTCGCTGACCAGCTCGACCTCGAAGCGGAGAAGGACTACCTGGCACGCGAGTCGTTCGCCAATCCGGCGAAGGCGCTCGCGCTGCGGGTCGCGGACCGGGTGCCGCTGCTGTGGGGGCTCGACCCGGTCGCGGTGGCGGTCGGCGAGCACGCGGCGCACGCGTTCGCCGCGCACGCCGCGCTGGTGTGCGACGTGGAGGACTACCGGCAGGCGCTGGCCCGCCCGGCGTTGCGCCGGGTCGCGCAGTCCGGCGGGGCGGAGCGGGACATTTTCGCCGACCCGGACGACTCCCCCGGCGGAGTCGCGACCCGGGTGCTGCTGCTGTCGGTGCGGACCGGTCCGGCCACCGAGGCGGCCCGGTACCAGGCCGAGGAGTTCCTGCCGGGCGCGGACCTGATCGCGCCCGCCGAGGAGATCGAGGCGGACGAGATCGTCCGCGCCGCGGTGCTGGCGCTGCGGTTCGAGCTGGCCGCGGTGTACCTGGGGCTGGCGGCGGGCAGCATCGGCGGGGCCGGGAGATACGAACCGGCCTCCGCCTGAGGGAGCAGGGGGGAACGCGGGCAGGCGGTTCCGCCGCCGCGTGCGTCGGCCCAGTGCCGACGGGAAGGATTGGGAGTTGACAGTGGAGCTGTTGCGCAACGCCGTACGGCCCTACGCCTGGGGATCGCGAACGGCCATCCCGCAGCTGCAGGGCCGTCCGGTGCCGGCGCCGCACCCCGAGGCCGAGCTGTGGATGGGAGCGCACCCAGGGGACCCGTCGCACGTGCTCGGCCCGGACGGCGCCGAGGTGAGCCTGCTCGAACTCGTCGACGCCGATCCGGTCGGCCAGCTCGGCGAGGACTGCGCGCGGCGCTGGGGCAACCGGCTGCCGTTCCTGCTGAAGATCCTCGCCGCGGAAGAACCGCTCTCGATGCAGGCGCACCCGTCGGCCGCGCAGGCCGCGGAGGGACACGCCCGCGAGGAGAAGCTGGGCATCCCGCGCGACGCCGCGAACCGGAACTACCCGGACCCCACGGCGAAGCCGGAGCTGGTCTGCGCGCTGACGGAGTTCCACGCGCTCGCCGGGTTCCGCGACCCGCACCGCACGGTCAAGCTGCTGAAGGCGATCGAGACGCCCGGGCTGGGCAAGTACACCGGCCTGCTGGAAGCCCAACCGGACCCGGCCGGGCTGCGCGCGCTGTTCACCACCTGGATCACGCTGCCGCAGTCCGCGCTGGACGAATTGCTGCCGGAGGTGCTCGACGCGTGCGTCCGGCACGTCCAGGACCACGGCGAGTTCGCGACCGAATGCCGCACGATCCTGGAACTGGGCGAAACCCACCCGCGCGACGCAGGCGTGCTGGCCGCGCTGCTGCTCAACCGCCTGACCCTGCGTGCGGGCGAGGCGATCTACCTGCCTGCCGGCAACCTGCACCTGTACCTGCACGGCACCGCGGTGGAGATCCTGGCGAACTCGGACAACATCCTGCGCTGCGGCCTCACCCCGAAGCACGTGGACGTGCCGGAGCTGCTGCGCGTGGTCGACTTCGCGTGCGGGGAAATGCCGGTGCAGCACGGAGAATGCGCCGGCCAGCGGATGGCGGTGTACCACACGGACGCCCCGGAATTCGAACTGTCCCGAATGGAATGGGCGGCCGGGGACGACACCGAGATCGAGGTCGATTCGGCCGGGCCACAGATCCTGCTGTGCACCGAAGGGGATCTCCTGGTGCTCGCCTCGGACGGGGAACAGGCGGAATTGCGGAGGGGACAGTCGGTATGGCTGCCCGCCGCGGATCCGGCGGTGCGGGTACGCCCGTTGGGCGGGGAACGGTCGCAGCTGTTCCGGGCTACCGCCGGGGCTTGCGAGCTGTGATCTGACTTCAGGCGTTCAGCTCGGCGGCCCAGACGGCGAAAAAGCGGCGCAGCGCTCGGACCTCGTCGAGTGCGATTGGCAGGTCTCGATCTCCGAAGCGGGACAGTGAGCCGAGCATCTGCGCGAACACCGAGGTATCGAAGCCAGGGTCCTGCTGTGCTGCCCGGGTCAGGAGCAAGTCTTTCGAGTAGGTGGCGGACAGCGCGTAGACGTCCGTGAAGTCGCGTGCTTCGGCACGGTCGAAAAGTGCGACCACCTTCCGTCCCGCGAGTTCTTCCCGGTCGAACGTGGGCCGAGAAACGTCAGTGTCGGCGGGAGGGTCGGTCCCGCGTCGAGCGCGAGATCCACGACCAGGCTCTCCGGCCCGAGCACGACTAGTCGGCAGAAGGTGCTGGCGTCTCGAACTCTGCTGACCTGCCAGCCGCGGGCGTGGGCAGCGGACTCGAACGCGTCCCTGGCATGCGGCACGTCTCCGTGCCCTGGGCTGGCGAAGAAGTCGAGATCCTGCGTCGGCCGGGTCGTCAACTGTTGCGCCAGCAGAGCCGCGCCGCCGGCGAGCAGGAATCCATCGCTTTGCGGCAACTCGAAGAATGCTTTCGCGACAGCCACCTGGAACGAAGTCAGCCCCTCCGGCGCCGTCACGACGCAGGTACCGGCCGGACGCTCTCGACGAGCGGAGCCCAGGCAGCTCGCACACCCCGCGGCAGGACCAACTCGTCCCACAGGTCGATCAGCAACGCGCCGTCGATGTACTCCGCGATGTGTTCGCTCGTGCCTTCCCGCAGCACGATCTCGTAGACCCTGGCCCGCTCCGCGCGTGCGGAGAGGTCGAAGCGGCGTTCCGGTTCCGACCAGTTGAGTTCGATCGGCAGGACCACCGTCGCGAAGGCTTTAGCGAGGGGCAGCCGGGGCAAGCTGGCGGGTACTGAAATCGAGCGGCCGCTGCTCGTGTGTTCGTGGAAAAGCAGCTGTGGCTCAAGGGCAAGCGCGAAGCCCGCCCCGGCGAGCAGGCGGATGACAGTGTCGACAGTGGGCGACTTCTTGCCCCTTTCGTACGCGGACAAGGTGGGGCGCGAAGTGCCCGCTCGCTGAGCCAGTTCTTGCTGGCTCAGCTCCGCCGCCCTGCGTGCTGTCGTGAGCAGTTCGGCTGTGTGCATCGTCGCCCTCCTTCGAGCCCGCTATGTATCCGATAGGATACCACTCCCGAGGTATCTGATCGGATACCTTGGCGAGGAAGAGCAAGCAGGGTGACGGCCCAGCGCTCCTCGCCGCGAAGGTTCCTCTAGGCTCCCACCGGGCAATTCGGGCGCGGAGCAGGGAGCGGGAAGTGTCAGCTGGCGGGGGAACCAAGGCGATCATCGCGGCGCTCGCCGCCAACGCCGGGATCGCGGTGGCCAAGTTCGTCGGCTTCCTGGTCACCGGGTCGTCGTCGATGCTGGCGGAGGCGGTGCACTCGCTGGCCGACACGTCGAACCAGGGGTTGCTGCTGCTCGGGCAGAAGACCTCGAAGCGGCGTGCCACCAAGGAACATCCGTTCGGGTTCGGCCGCGATCGGTACTTCTACTCGTTCATCGTCGCGCTCATGCTCTTCACGCTCGGCGCGGCGTTCGCGCTCTACGAGGGCATCCACAAGATCATCGAGCCGCAGCCGCTGGAGACGCCGGTCGTCGCGGTGATCATCCTGCTCGTCGCGATCTGCCTCGAGGGCTACAGCTTCTACACCGCGATGGGCGAGTCGCGCAAGATCAAGGGCAATGCGAGCTGGTGGCGGTTCATCCGCCAGGCCAAGGAGCCGGAACTCCCGGTCGTGCTGCTGGAGGACTCCGGCGCGCTGCTCGGTCTCGTGTTCGCGTTGCTCGGCGTCGGGCTTTCGGTGCTGACCGGCAATCCGGTGTTCGACGGGATCGGCACCGTCTTCATCGGGGTGCTGCTCGGCGTCATCGCGATCATCCTGATCATCGAGATGAAGAGCCTGCTGATCGGCGAGGGCGCGACCGAAACCGATCTCGCGACCATTGTGGACGAACTGGCCGCGGGCAAGGTCGAGCGCGTCATCCACATCCGCACCCAGTACCTCGGCCCGGACGAACTGCTCGTCGCCGCGAAGCTCGCGCTCGTTCCCGGTCTCGACACCGCCGCGATCGCCGGTGCGATCGACGACGCCGAGGCCCGCGTGCGTGCGAAGGTCCCCGTCGCGACGCTGATTTACCTGGAGCCCGACCTCGACCGCGAGACGCGCTGACTGTCCGGACAGCTGGCGCCCAACCGACAGGCTAGGGTGGCGCCCGGTCCCCACGAAGGTCACCGCAGGAGGTCAACGTTGCCCGGCACTGGGTTGTGGCGCACTAAGTCAATCGAGCAGTCCATTTCGGACACCGATGAACCGGAGACAAAACTCCGCAGGAACCTGAGCGCCTGGGACCTCACGGTCTTCGGCGTCGCGGTCGTCATCGGCGCCGGCATCTTCACGCTCACCGCACGCACGGCAGGGGACTTCGCCGGTCCCTCGGTGTCCGTCGCGTTCGTGATCGCGGCGATCGCCTGTGCGCTCGCCGCGTTGTGCTACGCCGAATTCGCTTCCACCGTCCCGGTCGCGGGCAGCGCGTACACGTTCTCCTACGCCACCTTCGGCGAGTTCATGGCGTGGATCATCGGCTGGGACCTGATCCTGGAGCTGGCCGTCGGCGCCGCCGCGGTCGCCAAGGGCTGGTCGTCGTACCTGCAGACGGTGCTGGAGTACATCTTCGGCAAGGGCACCAAGACGTCGATCGATCTCGGCGGCGGTTTCGGCATCGACTGGGGCGCGTTCATCGTCGTGGCCGCGCTGGTGACGCTGCTGGTGCTCGGCACGAAGCTGTCGTCGCGGTTCTCGATGGTGATCACCGGCATCAAGGTCGCCGTCGTGCTGTTCGTGGTCATCCTCGGCTTCTTCTACATCAAGTCCAGCAACTACACGCCGTTCGTGCCCGAGGGCAAGCCCGCCGGATCCGGGTCGAGCGGCGTCGACCAGTCGCTGTTCTCGCTCCTCGCCGGCGGCGGCAGCAGCTCGTTCGGCATCTTCGGCCTGCTGGCCGGGGCGTCGATCGTGTTCTTCGCGTTCATCGGGTTCGACATCGTCGCGACCACCGCGGAGGAGACCCGCAACCCGCAGAAGGCCGTGCCGCGCGGCATTTTCGGCTCGCTGGCGATCGTGACCGTCCTGTACGTCGCGGTGTCGCTGGTGGTCGTCGGCATGGTGCCCTACACCGACCTGTCGACCTCGGCGGGCGACGGCAGCCACAAGACGCTCGCCACCGCGTTCTCCGCGAACGGCGTCGACTGGGCCGCGAACGTCATCTCCGTCGGCGCGCTGGCCGGGCTGACCACCGTCGTCATGGTCCTGATGCTCGGCCAGGTGCGGATCATCTTCGCGATGTCCCGCGACGGCCTCATGCCGCGTTCGCTGGCCAAGACGAGCGACCGCGGGACGCCGAAGCGCGCGACGCTCGTGGTCGGTGCGCTGGTCGCGGCGGGTGCGACGTTCTTCCCGGCGGACAAGCTCGAGGAAATGGTCAACGTCGGCACGCTGTTCGCGTTCATCCTCGTGTCGGCGGGCGTACTGGTGCTGCGCAAGAGCCGCCCGGACCTGCCGCGCGCGTTCCGCGTGCCGGGCGTGTGGGTCATCGCGCCGCTGGCGATCCTGGCCTGCCTGTGGCTGATGCTGAACCTGACCGTGCTGACCTGGCTGCGGTTCGTCGCCTGGATGGTGATCGGCGTGGTGATCTACTTCGCCTACAGCCGCCGGCATTCGCTGCTGGGGAAGCGGCAGTCGGGCGTCGACCAGGGCGGTGCGGTTTCCGAACCCGCGCCGCCGGTCGCCGACTGACCTGTTTTCGCTGACGAGCGGCCCGTCGCCCACTGTGGGCGGCGGGCCGTTTCGCATGGTCGGTCACGGATGCGCAACTCGCGGATCTCGGTTCGGGTGGCTACTCGGGCCCACCAGGGAAGGCGTGCTGAGCGTGCGATACCCTCCGCGTCGTCTTCCCTCTGACGGGTTAATCACTCTCGGGTAATTCGCACGAACAGTGGTCGGGGTTCCTACGGAGGGTCGCAGTTCTCCGCGTGTGTTATCCCCCGTTCGGATTTTTCCCTGAGGAGTAACTCCATGCCCATCAGCACCAGACTGCGTGCCGGTTTCACGGTCGCCGCGGTGGCCGGACTCGCCCTGCTCGGCACCGCGACCTCGGCGCTCGCCTGCACCACGGACGACGGCCGGGCGAAGCCGGTCGAGGGCAACGCGACCACCTGTGCCCAGGCGAAGGTGCCCGGCGACCTGCTCGACGCGGGCGACCTCACCGTCACCGGCGGCACGCAGAAGGACAAGTACCTGAACGTCACCGCGGTGGGCGAGGGCGTCACGGTCACCGCGATCGTGGTCAAGGGCGGGCCCGGGTTCAACGTGTACGTGCCGGGTGAGCGCGGCATGTCGGCCACGCCGCCGTGGGAGAAGCTGCGCTCGCCGTACAACCGCGGCGACCAGCTGCCGACGATCAGCCACTGGTTCGCCTGCGGAACCAAGACCACGCCGACCAAGCCGCCGGTCTCGGAGACCCCGACCACTACTCCGTCGCAGCCGACTTCGGAGGCTCCTAGCACTACGCCTAGCGCTCCGGCTACGTCGACGGTGCCGGGCGGTGTGACTTCTGCTCCTGCTACTACGACCAGTGCTCCGGCGGTTGTTCCGGCTGGGAACCAGAATGGGACTGGGGGCGGGTTGGCTAACACTGGGTTCGACAATGCCTGGCTGTTTTGGGTTGCTGGGGTGTTGATTGTTGGCGGTGGCGGGTTGCTGGTGCTGCTTAAGGTTCGGCGGCGCGGGACTAACTGAGTCCGTTTCGGGAGCCTCGGCTCGTCGCCTGGCGGCGACATTGCGCACGGTTGGTGCGGCGGGGCACCCCGAAGCTGATTGTGATGACGGGCGGCGGGTGTTTGTCAAGGCGGGAAAGATGCCTTGACAAACACCCGCCGCCCGCATTTTTGGCTTCGTATCGGGGTGCGGGGGTGGTGTGGGTGCCTCGATGGGTGGGTGCATTGGTTGCGGTTTGGGGCTGGGTGCCTCGACGGGTGGGTGCATTGGTTGCGGTTTGGGGCTGGGTGCCTCGACGGGTGGGTGCATTGGTTGCGGGTTGGGGCTGGGTGCCTCGACGGGTGGGTGCATTGGTTGCGGGTTGGGGCTGGGTGCCTCGATGGCGGGTGCATCGGCGGCGGTTTCGTTCGCGGCGGGGCTAGCGCCCCAATGCGGCATTGGGTGCATCTGACGCACCCAATGTGGCGTTCGGTGCGTGGGACGCAACCAATGTGGCATTGGGGCCAGCACCCCCCGGCGGCCGCGGCTGGCGNTGGCATTGGGGCCAGCACCCCCCGGCGGCCGCGGCTGGCGAGGGCGGGCCGTGAAGGGGTCCCTCACGGACTCGCTCGGGTCGTGAGCGGGTCGTGAGGGGAACCCTCAGGGAATCAGGTTCCCTCAGGGTGGCCCTCACGTACGCGCAAAGGTCGTGAGGGGAACGTTGCGGGACTCTGGGGCTGCGAGGGTGGCCCGCACGGACAACGCGGGGGGATTAGCGGGGGCGGGGCAGGTCGCCGAAGAGGGAGCCTTGTTCGCCTAGTGTGCGGGCGCGGCCGTTGGGGCGGCCTAGGCCTGCGGCCATCGCTACGGCGTTGTCCCACTCTGGGTCGGCCAGGTACTCGGTGTGTTTCAGGACTCCGGGGGCCCAGCGGCTGCGGCCGTCGGGGGCTCGCAGGGGGTCGGGGACCCAGTGGTCGCCGCCGAGGATGAGGACTCCTGCGTCGTCTGGGGTGGTTTCCAGGGCGCCCCATTTGCCGTCCGGGAGGTAGCCCTCGCCCAGCAGGTGGCCGTTGCTCGTTTGGTGGCGCCAGGTCGTCACGCCGCCGCCGAAGATGTCGGTGCCTCGGCACAGTGCGCGCCAGCGGCCGTCCAGCGACGAGAACAAGTCGGCCAGCGAATCTTGCGGCAGGACGGCGGGGAAGGCGCGCTGGTAGCCCCACTGCAAGGGGGAGCCTGCGGTGAGGAGGCCGACTCGGTCGCGTTCGTTCGGGGGGAGTTCGGCGCTGAGTTGAGCTGCCGTGAGCACGGTGAGGATGCTGCCCAGGTTGAGGCCGGACAGGACGACTCGCGTGCCTGGCTCGGCGAGGTGTTCCTTGACTCGTGCCGCCAGTTCGGGGACGACCTTCAGTGCGTAGCAAGGGGGTACGCCGGGGTGGGCGGCGCGCGGCCAGAACGAGACCAGGTCCGCCAGCGCGCCCAGGTGGCGGCTCCGTTGGGGGGAGCGGGCGGCGGAGTAGACCACCCGCAGCAGGCCGGCGGCCAGCGCGCCTAGAGCGAATACGCCGATCGCCGACACAGTGGTGAACCAGCCTGGCTGCAGGTTGAAACCGAACCGCACGACCAGCAGGGCGATCGCGCCGACGCAGAGGCCCAGCGCGACGATCACGGCCAGGTGGTGCAGGTGGCGGCGTTCCCAGGCTGAGCGGGCCCAGGCTCGCGCGGCGTCTTGTTCTTGTTGTTCGTCGTGTTCCATCAGTTCGACGATGGGCGGGATGCCACGTCGGCGGCGACGCAGCGGGACGGCGATGGCGTACCCAGCGATGGCGAGCAGGGCCATCAGGCCCAGACCGCCGCCCCACAGGACGGTGACCAGGTCGTACGTCGTGGGCAGGGCCAGTTTCTCCGCGCGGAGAAGTTTTCGGATGGCGATTGCCAGTCCGGCGCCGAAACCGCCGCCGAGGAGGCCGGCGAGTGCGAGTACCGGGGCCGCTGCCCAGCCGCCGAGCCACGGGCGGAGCCGGCGTGGGCGGTCGCGCCAGGCGGAGCGGGCCAGCAGCGCGGACGGGATCAGCGCGAGTGCGAACAGCAGGGTGACGACGAGCAGAGCGCCGCCGAGTCCTTCGACGGTGTTGTCGACGCCGGGCAACCGATTGTCGACGGGCGCGGCCAGCACGGTGGCGAAGATGACCAGCAGCGTCGCGAAGGTGATCAAGCTCCGGCGCGCGATGGTGCCGGTGTCGCTGCCGATCGCGCCTCCGAGCAGAACCGCGAGGACCAGGGCGAGGGTGCAGATCCACGCGATCAACTGCGGGATTTTCGTGGGCACGTGGAAGGGTCCGCCCAGCAGAAGCAAGGAGATGCAGGCGAGTGCGGCGACCGCGTGCGTCGCGGACATTCCGGGCGCTTCCGGATCGGCGCGCAACCGCATCGGGACGCCCTGGCGGACGGGAGGACCGGGCGGGCGGACTCGCCAGTTCGTCGACGAGATCCGGTGCAGGGCGTAGACCAGTGCGAGGAGCACGGCGACCCCGACGCCGATCCGCAGCGGTCCCTTGCGCAGTTCGGGGGTCACCCAGGTGAGGCAGGCGCGTCCGGGTGCCAGGCATTGCGTCGCGACGAGGTCCAGCACCGCCGCCGCGACCTGGCTGACCAGCAGCATGGTGAGCAGCACCGCGGCGATCCGCAGCAGGCCGCGGCACAGGCCGCCGAGCCAGCGGCCGCGGTGGACCGGCGGCAGCATCCAGAACGCGACGTTCGCCAGCGAGAACGGGAACAGCAGCGCCCAGGCGGCCTTCGCGACGCCGCCGGACGTCATGCCGCTCCACAGGTAGCCTTCGACGGTGCGCGGGATCGACCGGCCGAGCGCGGGCACCACCGGACCGGGAGCCGGGCGCCGCAGCCGGTCGGCCGGGCGCACCACGCGGCCGAGTTCGTCGCCGGCGACGTCGACGGTCTGGACCGTGTCGAGGAGCGTCTCGCCGCTCGTGCCCACGAGTCCGGACACCCTCATTTCGACGATGCGGGTGTCAGGGCCGGGGAGCGGGGCGGGCACGGTGGTTCTCTCCTCATCCGTTCGAGTCAGGGTCGAGCCGACAACGGTACTGTTCAGGTGCCATCAAACCTTGGAGGAACCGCACTATGACCCCCGAAAGCGTTGTCAAGCGGCACGACACCCGGGGCGGCCTCGAATTCGCCGTCGCCGATCTCGAGGCCGCGGAGTTCGGCCGGAAGGAGATCCGGCTCGCCGAGCACGAGATGCCCGGCCTGATGGCGCTGCGTCGCGAATACGCTGAGGTCTACCCGCTGCGCGGGGCGCGAATCGCCGGGTCGCTGCACATGACCGTGCAGACCGCGGTGCTGATCGAGACGCTGGTGGCGCTCGGCGCGGAGGTGCGCTGGGCCTCATGCAACATTTTCTCCACCCAGGACCACGCCGCGGCCGCGGTCGTCGTCGGACCGCACGGCACGCCCGAGGAGCCCAAGGGCGTCCCGGTGTTCGCGTGGAAGGGCGAAACGCTCGAGGAATACTGGTGGTGCACTGAGCGGATGCTCACGTGGGAGGGCGAAGGCCCGAACATGATCCTCGACGACGGCGGCGACGCCACCATGCTGGTCCACAAGGGCACCGAGTACGAGAAGGCAGGCGTGGTCCCGCCCGCCGACGACGAGGACCCCGAGGAATGGAAGGTCTTCCTCGAGCTGCTGCGCGCGTCGGTCGCGGCGGACAAGGGCAAGTGGACCGCCATCGGGCAGAGCGTGAAGGGCGTCACCGAGGAGACCACCACCGGCGTGCTGCGGCTGTACCAGCTGGCGGCCGCGGGCGAACTGCTGTTCCCGGCGATCAACGTCAACGACTCGGTGACGAAGTCGAAGTTCGACAACCGCTACGGCATCCGCCACTCGCTGATCGACGGCATCAACCGCGGCACCGACGTCCTGATCGGCGGCAAGGTCGCGGTGGTCTGCGGCTACGGCGACGTCGGCAAGGGCGCGGCGGAATCGCTGCGCGGCCAGGGCGCCCGCGTGATCATCACCGAGATCGACCCGATCTGCGCACTGCAGGCGATGATGGACGGCTACGAGGTCAAGCGCCTGGAAACGGTGCTGGACGAGGGCGACATCTACGTCACCACCACGGGCAACAAGAACGTGGTGATGGTCGAGCACATGGCGCGGATGAAGCACCAGGCGATCGTCGGCAACATCGGCCACTTCGACAACGAACTCGACATGGCGGGCCTCGCGCGCTACCCGGGCGTGCGGCGCGTGAACATCAAGCCGCAGGTCGACGAATGGGTGTTCCCGGAAGGCAAGAGCATCCTGGTGCTGTCCGAGGGCCGGCTGCTGAACCTGGGCAACGCGACCGGGCACCCGAGCTTCGTGATGTCGAACAGCTTCGCCAACCAGGTCATCGCGCAGGTCGAACTCTTCACCAAGACTGAGGAGTACGACAAGGAGGTCTACCGCCTCCCGAAGAAACTGGACGAAAAGGTCGCGCGGATCCACCTGGAAGCGCTGGGCGGCGAGCTGACGAAGCTGTCGAAGGAACAGGCGGAATACATCGACGTGGATGTCGAGGGTCCGTTCAAGTCTGAGCACTATCGTTACTGATCGCTGACGCTAAAGCCGCCCCGAAATGCGTTTTGGGGCGGCTTTTGTCTGCAGATGAAAACACGTGATAACTCTAATTGGTTACGTTTTATCATGGTGTGGTGAAGCAATTGATCACTCGCGTCGACGACGAGCTGCACGCTCGGCTGAAGGCCAGGGCCGAGGCTGAGGGGCGCAGCATGAACGACCTGGTCACCGAAGTGCTCAGCAACGCGCTCAACAGGGAAGAGACGCCGGAGGCGTGGAAAGCCCGGCTGCTCGCGGAGGGCAAGCTGATCGCTTTCGAGTCTGAGCGGGAGCCGGTTGGCCTCGACGAACTGGAGCGGCGTTCGGCTGGATGGGGTGCGTCGGTCAGCGAGGCGCTCGACTGGTCGCGGGGTGAATGGTGACTGTCTATTACGCCGATACGAGCGCGGTCGTGCGGGTGTTCTTCGCTGATGAGCCCGAGCACGCCGAGTTGCGCGACCTGCTTGCGAGTGGCCGGAACCGGGTTCTCGCCAGTGAGCTGACCCGGATCGAGTTCGCGAGCGCGATGGCGGCGGCCAAGCGGTCCGGGCGCATCCCGGATGCGCGGGAGTTTCTCGATCAGTTCGACGCGATGAGTCGTTCTTCGACGTTGGGCGTGATTCCGTTCCGGCCTGCGCGTGTTTTTCCCGCCGCGCAGCGATTGGTCGTCGAAAACTATTCTCTTCGCACGCTTGATGCGCTTCATCTCGCGGTCGTGATGCGGGAAACCGCCGACCTCACTGGCGGTGAACCCGTCACTGTGGTTACTTGTGACGCGCGGCAGGCTGATGCGGCAAAGGCCAATGGCCTCCTCGTCCGCTAACGCGGATACCGCATCGTCAACACCGCAGTAGCCGGTCCGCCGATTCCTCGATAAACATGGTCCGTCTCCGCGATAAACGTATGCGTCCCGGCAGCGGTAACCGTCACCGGCGCGTCAACCGGCCCTACCTCTGCCGTCCCGGTAAGCACGGTCAAAACCTCCCGCACCCCCGGGCTGTGCGGATGCGACACCTGAACCCGCTCGTGGATCGTCAGCCGGTACACCTCGGTTACGCCGTCCGGATCCTCCCATCGGCCGAGCAGCGTCGCCGCCACGCTGTCGCCATGCGCTTCAGCCACCCCGTCGTCGCCGAAGAGCAAGTCGCTCAGCGGGATCGACAGCGCGGTGGCGATGGCGAACAGCGTGTCCAACGTAGGGTTTCGGCGGCCGTTCTCCAGCTCCGACAGCGTTCCCTTGCCAAGGCCGCTGTCGGCGGCGAGCGTGGTCAGGCCGACGCCTACGCGGGTGCGGAGCGTTCGGATGCGGGTACCGACCGCCGCGGCGAGGGCGCGGCCGTCCGGGGCGGGTGACGTCGACATTGGGCCTAGTCTAGTGTTCTGTTTACGGAACAGCTGGAGGTGTGCAGATGTCGGCAGTGCAAAACGTGCAGGACGCGCTCGACGAGGCGGGCGTCGAAGGTCGGGCGCGGACTCTCCCGCAGTCCACGCGGACGGCGGCCGAGGCGGCGGACGCGCTGGGCTGTCCGGTCGGCGCGATCGCGAACAGCCTGGTCTTCATGGCCGACGACGCCCCGCTGCTGGTCTTGACCAGTGGCGCGCACCGCGTGGACACCGAGGCGCTCGCCGCGCGGCTCGAGCGCGGCCGGATCCGCCGGGCCAAGCCGGACGAGGTGCGCGCGGCTACCGGGCAGGTGATCGGCGGGGTGTCACCGGTCGGGCATCCGGCTCCGTTGGAGACCGTGGTCGACGAGGCGTTGCGGCAGTACACCGAGGTGTGGGCAGCGGCCGGTACGCCGAACGCTGTCTTCCCGACGACGTTCGACGAACTGGTGCGGATCACCAAGGGCACGCCGCAGCGGGTGGACGGATAAAGCTCAGTTCCATTCCACCGCGATGCCGGCCAGCCCTGGTCCGGTGTCGCGGAAATACCCGCTCGTCACGCCGCCGGTGTCGCACGGCAATTCTTCCGCCTCGACCGGCAGCGCGTCGTCGCGGGCGCGGACCTCACGGGTGATCCGGGCGGGCATCGCGGTGGGCGCGAACTGCAGTTGCAGCAGATAGCTCGCGCATTGGTCGCGCAGCATCCGGTAGTACCCGGGGAACGTCACGGCGGAATTGTCGTGGATTTCGAAGCAGAAAACGTGGATCTCGCCCTCGGCGAGCTTCCGGTCGAAAAGCAGTTCCGTCGCCATCGTCTCGCGCGCCGGATGCCTGCGGATCCGCCCGACGCGGCAGCCTTCCGCGGTGATCAGCTCGACGTCGTCGATCCGGCAGCCGGGGTCGCCGTTGTAGACCGCCACGTACCGGTCCGGGCCGTGCCGTCGCGCGCGGGTGACCAGCCGGGTCCGGAATTTCACCTGATGTTTCTGTTCGTCGATGGTGATCTGGTCGTGCACCGACAGCATCTCCAGGTCGGAGTTCGACTGCCGGGACGCTGGCGCCGCGCCGAGGTCGCTCATCAGCTGTTCGACGATCGCGCCCATCTCGCCCGAGCGCAGGTCGTGGAACGACGCCGCGGCCTGGTGCCCGCGCGGGCGCGCCGTGCGGGGGCCGATCAGCACCACGAGCGAGTCCGCGGGCAATTGCAGCACCGACTCCAGCGCGCGGACCGCGGGCAGCGCCTTCGGCACCTCCGGCTGGCGCAGCCCCCGCTGCCAGTAGCTCAGCGTCGACTGTCCGATGTGGACGCCGCGGAGCGCGAGATGCGCTCGCAGCCGGGCGAGCGACAGGCCGCGATGCGCGATCGCGAGCCGCAGCGCCTGGTGGAATTCACCGGATCGCAGTGCTTCGCCGAGCTCGGGCGGCAGTTCACCCGCGCCGCGCCGGCCAGGTTCCATGATCAGTGGGCCATCCCCGTCTCGTGCCACCGCTGTCCCTTCAACGCCGCCCGTGCGCTGGGCGTGAATGCCGCGGAACGTTCACGTTAGCAGCGCGCGGTAACGGGTCCGGCCCCCGTTTGGTGTGCTTGGCCACGGAAGGGTAACCGTTCCGTGTTCCACCGCGGACCCGGAACACCCTCGTCGCCGGACAGGCATCTTGCTCGGAGTGATCGACCGGTTCACCGTTGTGACCACCACTGGCCACGTCTAGGCGGGAGGTGCGTCATGGGTCTGGGGAAACCGAATCACGTGGGGAGCACTGCCGGGCGGGTCCGGCGGTCCTCGACCACTTGCCGAAGGCACGTCGGACGCTTGCTGCTCCTCATGGCGTTCACGGGCCTGGCGTTGCCGGTGTCGGCTCCGGGCGCGGGCGCGGCGCAGCCCGCTGACACCGGCAACGCCCACCTTACGGCCGCACCGCGCAGCGAGGTGGTGCAGCGGGACGGCGGCCAGAGCACGCCGGCGCAGCCGCACGGCGACGACTGGATCCCGCTGCTCTGCCTCGCCGGGCTGCTGGTCGCGGTGCCGGTCGGCTACCTCGGCTACGCCCGCGCCCGCCGAGAGACGGCCTGAGCACGCCACCAAGTATCTTCGACGGCGTGGGGCGACTGGTCGTGATCGAAGGTCTGGACGGCGCGGGCAAGCGGACGCTGTCCGAGGGGCTGACTGCTGCGCTGCAAGAGGCGGGCGCGAGCGTCGGCAGTCTCGCCTTCCCGCGTTACGGCCGCAGCGTGCACGCCGACCTGGTGCGGGAAGCGCTGCACCGCGGGCACGGCGACCTCGCCGACTCGGTGTACGGAATGGCGTTGCTCTACGCCCTCGACCGCAGCGGTGCGGCCGACGAGATCCGCGCGCTGCTCAAGGCCAACGACGTGGTCCTGCTGGATCGTTACGTCGCCTCGAACGCCGCGTACGCCGCCGCGCGCCTGCGCGAGCACGCGGATGGCGCTGTGGTGCAGTGGGTTTGGGACCTCGAGGTGACGCGATTCGGGCTGCCCCGGCCGGACGCGCATCTGCTGCTGCGGGTGAGCCCGGAGGTCGCCGCCGAGCGGGCAGTCCGCCGGGCGGAGTCGGACGCGGCGCGAGCGCGGGACGCGTTCGAGTCGGACGATTCGCTGCAGCAGCGTTGCGCCGCGGTGTACGACGAGCTGGCCGCGGCTTCGTGGCTCGCGCCGTGGCATGTGCTGGACGGCGTGGCGGGCGTTGATCTGCCGATGCTGGCGAAGTCTCTGCTCGCTTAACCCAGCGCCGCGGTCGCCTTGCGCAATTCGCTGAGCACTTCGTCGGCCAGCGCCCCGAACTCCCGCCGGTTCCCTGCCTCGACCCAGCGGTGGAAAGCCGTCCCGAATGCGAGGCAGCCCAGTTCCGCGGCGACGCGTGCGGTCGGCTCGCTGATTCCGCGTGCCGCGAGTGCGTCGTGCATGGCCTGGACCATCTTGGTGCGCTTGAGCAATTCGCGTTCGAGCAGCTCGCTGTTCGCCGCCACGACCGGCTGCCGCGCCCGGGCCTGAGCCAGCCGCTCGCCGGTGAAAACCGCCGCTGCGGCATCCAATGCCCCGCCGACCGCTTCGAACGGCGTCGCGCCCGCTGGTGTCCCGGCAATGCCCTCGGAGAACAGCCGGGTCAGCTCCTCCTGCCCGCCGAACAGCACCTCGCGCTTGTCGGCGAAATGGCGGAAGAAGGTCCGTTTCGTGAGCCCGGCGCGTTCGGCGATTTCGGCGACCGTGGTCTGGTCGTATCCGCGTTCGGTGAACAGGTCGAGCGCGGCCTGCTCCAGGCGTTGGCGTGCGTTCGGTTCCCAGCGGCCCATGCCGTCCAGTCTAGGTGATGACACCGGATGACATCAGGCGTACGGTGATGGCACTAGGTGTCATCAACTGTGGAAGGACAGCCCATGCGGGTTTTCGTCACCGGGGCCAGCGGCCACGTCGGCTCGGCCCTCGTTCCCGAACTGCTCTCCGCCGGACACGAGGTGGTCGGGCTCGCCCGGTCGGACGCCTCCGCCGCGGCGCTCGCCGAACGCGGTGCGCAGGTGCGGCGCGGCGACCTCGACGATCTGGACGGCCTGCGCGAAGCGGTGGCCGAGGCGGACGGCGTCGTGCACTTGGCGTTCAAGCACGACTTGATGGCCAGCGGCGAGTTCGGCGCGGCGGTCGAGGCGGATCTGTCCGCGCTGAAAGCGCTCGGCGAGGCTCTCGCCGGCACCGGAAAGCCACTGGTCTCGGCCTCCGGAACCCTGATGTTCGCCGGGCTCGGCCGCGCCGGCACCGAGGACGACCGGCTCCCCGGCGGCCCGCGCGTGGACGCGGAGAACTACGTGCTCGGGCTCGCTGACCGCGGTGTCCGGTCGTCAGTCGTGCGGCTGCCGCCGTCGGTGCACAGTTCGCTCGACAAGCACGGCTTCGTCCCGACCATGATCCGCTTCGCTCGCGCGGCCGGGGTTTCGCCGTATGTCGGCGAGGGTGCCAACCGCTGGTCCGCCGGGCACACGCTCGACGCGGCCCGGCTGTACCGGCTGGCCCTGGAGAAGGCTCCTGCCGGCACGATGCTGCACGCCGTCGGCGACGAAGCCATCTCGCTCCGGCAGATCGCCGAGACGATCGGTGCGCGGCTCGGTGTTCCGGTGAAGTCCATCGCGCCGGAGGAAGCCGCGGCGCACTTCTCGTTCCTGGCACCAATGGTGCAGTCGGACGCGCCGACGTCCGCCGCGCGCACCCGTGAACTCCTCGACTGGAAGCCGGAACACCCTGGCCTGCTTGAAGATCTCGCCGAAGAGCACTACTTCGCTACAGCGTGAACCTCGCCGGATCGAACAGCGCGATCGGGTGCCGCGTCTCGCCGTCCACCACCAGGTCGGCGAGGATTTCCCCGACCACCGGCACGAATTTGAAGCCGTGCCCGGAAAACCCGGACGCCACGACCACGCGCGGATGCCGAGGGTGCGGGGCGATCACGAAGTGCTCGTCCGGGGTGTTGGTGTAGAGGCAGGTCGCCGCGCGGCGGAAGGTCGCCGGGAGCGTCGGGATCCGGGAGCCGACGACGTCCGCGACCGCGCGCACCTCGTCGTCATGGATTCGCCGGTCGATCGTGTCGGCGGTGCACGGCGTGCCGCCAAGGTGCACGGCGACTTTGACGCCTTGCGTGGTGTGCGCGGGAAAACCGTAGAACTGGCCGCCTTCGGCGGTTTCCCAAAGGTAGACGGGATGATCGGTGAACGGCCGCACGTCGGCCGGTTCGAACCAGTACTGGACCTGGCGGCGCACCTCGAAATCGACGCCTAGGTCCGCGAGCAGCACGGGTGCCCAAGCGCCGGGGCACAGCACGAGCCGCTCGGCGGTGTAGTAGCTCGAAGCGGTGCCGACGCGCACCCCGGTTTCCGTGGTGGTCCACGTGAACACCTGCTCCTCGTGGTGCAATTCGGCACCGTGGCGCGCGGCGAGTTGCAGGTGTGCGGCGACGCTTCCTTCGGGCGATACGAAACCGGCGCCTGGTTCCCACAGCGCCACCTCGTCGTCGGCCGGGGTGATGGTGGGGAACCGGCGCCGGATCTCGGCCGCGTCCAGGATTTCGTGCGGGATGTCGAACTTCTCCGCGGAAAGCGTGCTGCCCGCGATCGTGCGCGACTCCGGCGGTCCGCCCATCACCGCGCCGCAGCGGGTGAACAGCGACCGTCCGGAGTCGCGTTCGAGTTCGTCCCACATCTCGTGCGCGCGCAGCAGCAGCGGTACGTAGTCCGGACCTTCGAGGTACGCCTGCCGCGTGATCCGCGAACCGCCGTGGCTCGAACCGAGGTTGTGCACTGGCGCGAACTGGTCGATCCCGAGCACCTTCTGGCCCCGCTGCGCCAGTCGGTAGGCGGCAGCGCTGCCCATTCCGCCGAGGCCGATCACGATCACGTCGTAGTGCGTCATTCACTGCTCCTCAACGGTTCCGCGGCCACCTTCGCCGCGAGCCGTTTCCCGAAGTACTCGATTTCCACCGGCGTCCGCGGCCTGGCGTCCTCGACGGGAAGCCAGGCGTAGGCGAGGTTTTTGTCGACGGTGTAGCCGTACGCGCCGCTCGTGACGTATCCCGCCGGACGGCCGTCGACGTACACCGGCTCCCGGCCTTGCAGCACCGAATGTGGATCGTCGACGGTCAAGCACGCCAGTTTCCGCCGTACCGTCGCGGGAGAACGGTGGAGAAGCGTGTCCCGGCCGAGGAAGTAGCCCTTGTCCATCCGCACCGCGAACCCGAGCCCCGCCTCGTACGGATCGTGCTCGGTGGTCACGTCGACGCCGCAGTTCCGGTGGCCCTCCTCCATCCGGAGGCTGCGCAGCGCGTCCTCTCCGGCCGCGACGATCCCGTACGGCTGCCCGGCCGACCAGACCGCGTCCCACAGCGCACGCCCGAGATCCGCGCCGGTGTGCAGCTCCCAGCCGGGTTCGCCCACGTCAGACCCGCGCAGCACGGTCACCGGCACGTCGCCGACGTACGTCTTCCACGCGCGCGAGACCGATGTGGACAGTTCGGGCAGCACCTTTTCGGCGAGCGGTCCCCACAAGCCGAGGCAGCAGGTACCGCCGGTGGTTTCGCGCAGCTGGACCGAGCCGTCCCCGGGCAGATGACGGCGCAGCCAGGCGACGTCCCGATGATGGTGCGCGGCGACGTGGAACCGCTCCGCGCCAAGCCGGGCGACCGTCAGATCGCTGCGGATCCCGCCGTCTTCGCCGAGCAGCAACGTGCTGGTGACCGAACCGGGCGGCCGGTCGAGCTGGTTCGTGGTCATCGTCTGCAGGAACGGCAGCGCGCCGCGGCCGGTGATCTCCAGCCGTCGCCGCGGGGTCTGGTCGAACAACGCCACCCGGCTCCGGGCCGCGACTGCTTCCGCACGGCTGCCGGACGAATACCGCTGCGGCTGCGCCCAGCCGTCCACCTCGCGGAACTCCGCGCCCAGCGCGACTTCGCGCTCGTAACAGGGCGTGGTCCGCACCAGTTCCGTCGCCGGTCGCTGATGACCCGCCGCCCTTAGGCTCCGCTCCCGCACCCGGCCGGGCGCGAGCTGCAGCCGATCGAACCGGGCGAGGTCGACGGAGTGCAGGTCGAGGTGCGCTTGCCCCTCGATCAGCCAGCGCGTCAGCTCCCGTGCGACCCCGGCGGACCACGCGCAGTCCACCGCTTCGGCGACCCAGAACCCGTCGAGCTCCGGATGTTCGCCCAGCAGCGGCAACCCGTCCGGCGTGCCCGGGACCAGCTGCCGGACGCCCTCCTCGACCTTCGCGTCGGCGAGCGCGGGCACTAGTCCGAGCGCGGCCGTCCACGATTCCTCGAAGCCCGCCGGAGCGAACTCTGCGTCGGCCTCGACCGGACCCAGCGCGCTGATGCCCAGCCGGTCGACGTGCTCGCGCAGCGACAACCCGGCTCCGCGCAGGATCGGTTTGTCCGCCTCGGTGAAGTGGTCGTTGTCCCCGGCGAGCTGCGCCAACGGCGTGGTGCGCGCGTGCTCGACGGCGATCGGCACCACCGGCACGGCGAGGTCGACCAGCCGGCCGAACTGAGGCGCGCGTACTCCGGCGCAGGAGATGACCACGTCGGCGCGGAACCGATCGGTCGCGGTCGCCACGGCGGTCACCCGGCCCGCCGTGCGCACGATCTCGACAATCTCTTGCCCAGTAAGGAATTTCGCGCCCCGCTCCTTCGCGCGGCGGGCCTGGGCGAGCGCCGCGCGGATCGGTTTGACCAGCCCGTCGCCGGGAATGTGCAGGCCGCCGAACACCTTCGCGGAGTCGAGCAGCGGGTGCAGCTGCGCGCATTCGCCCGGTTCGCGCAGGTAGCCGCGCACGCCGGACGACGTCGCCCAGCCAAGCCGTTGCCGCAACCGGGAAAGCTGCTCGGGCGTGGTCGCGAGCTCCAGGCTCCCGACCGGCTGGAAACACCAGCCGCCGTCGACGGTCAGCCCGCTGTACTTCTCCGCGGTGTACTTGGCGAACTCGGACGCCGTGCGGTCGGCGTGCGTGCGGAAGAGCAGTCCCGGTCCGGCCGAGGCGAGCGCCGGTTCCGGTTCGAGGACGGTGACGTCGGTCCAGCCGCGTCCGGTCAGCTCGTCGGCGACCGCGCAGCCGAGGAGCCCGGCGCCGAGCACAACCACCCGCGGTCGCACTGCCATCGCGAGGTACCTCCTGCCTGCCGGCCGTCGCGGACGGCCCGGCTCGGGACGAGACAGGCATGCCGGAACGCCCCCGCCGGGGAACGGACGCGTTGCGGATGGAGATCGATGTTCCGTCTGCTGCAACTCACAAATTGCGGGATCGCGGGCGTGCTGTCAAGAGAGCCGCCGCGGCCGCCGGGGTCACGCGGAAAAGTAGCCGAGCTGAGCGGAAAGCTCCCGCGCCGCTTCCGCCATCGGCGCGACGATCTGCCGGATCCGCTGTTTGGACAGCCGGTAGGACGGACCGGACGCGCTCATCGCCGCGACGACCTCGCCGCCGGGGCCGCGCACCGGCACCGCGACCGCGTGCATGCCCAGTTCCAGCTCCTCGAAGGAGGCCGCGTAGCCGTCCTCGGCGACGCGGTCCAGTTCGGCCGCCAGCTCGTCCCGGTCGACCGTGGTCCGTGGTGTGTACTGCTCTAATTCGTGCGCGAGCATCCGCTTGCGCTCGGCGTCGTCCATCGCGGCGAGCAGGACCTTGCCGCTGGACGTGGCGTGCAGCGGCGTGCGCTGCCCGGTCCAGTTCTGCGTGGTGATCGCCGCCGACCCGCGCGCCTGGCTGATGTTGATCGCGACGCCGTCGTCGGCGATCGCGATGTTGACCGTCTCGCCTAGTTCCTCGGCGAGCGACTGGCAGGTCTGCCTGCCGAGCTTCGCCAGGTCCATCCGGCCGGTCGCGGCGCCCGCCAGCCGGACGACGCCGAACCCGATCGCGTACTTGCCGCGTTCGCCCAGCTGCTCGACCAGCCCGTGCGCCTCCAGCACGCTCAGCAGCCGGGACGCGGTGGACTTGTGCACGCCCAGCTCGCCCGCGATCTCGGTGATGCCCGTTTCGCCGTTGCGAGCCAGCAGCTCCAGGACGGTGATCGCCCGGTCGACGGACTGCACCGCGCTTCCCGTTGCGTTTCCCGAGTCCTGGTTCCGCATAGCGCAACAGTAACCGCTCGGCTGCGATCTGTTCGGCTGAGCGGGCGAATCCGGCCGCGGCCGGGCGCCCGAGGCGTCCGGATGGCCCAACCGGGTCGGTGATCTTGATCTTTCCGGTGGTCAAACGCGCGGGTCGTGCGCACGGGTGCGGGAGGTAGTGCGAACATGTGGTCATGAAGGCACGTGTCTTGGTGGTCGACGACGACCCGGCGCTGGCGGAGATGCTCACCATCGTCCTGCGCGGCGAAGGGTTCGACACCGCGGTGGTCGCGGACGGTTCGCGCGCGCTTCCCGCGCTGCGGGAGCTGAAACCGGACCTGGTCCTGCTCGACCTCATGCTGCCCGGCATGAACGGCATCGACGTGTGCAAAGCGATCCGCGCCGAGTCCGGCGTGCCGATCGTCATGCTCACCGCGAAGAGCGACACCGTGGACATCGTGCTCGGGCTCGAGTCCGGCGCCGACGACTACGTGGTCAAGCCGTTCAAGCCGAAGGAGCTTGTCGCCCGCGTGCGCGCCCGGATGCGCCGCACCGAGGCCGAGCCCGCCGAATCGCTCACCATCGGCGATCTCGCGATCGACGTTCCCGGACACGAGGTCACCCGCGACGGCAAGGCGATCCCGCTGACGCCGCTCGAATTCGACCTGCTCGTGGCGCTGGCCCGCAAGCCGCGCCAGGTGTTCACCCGCGAGGTGCTGCTCGAACAGGTGTGGGGCTACCGGCACGCGGCCGACACCCGGCTGGTGAACGTGCACGTCCAGCGCCTTCGCTCGAAGGTGGAGAAGGATCCGGAGCACCCTGAGGTGGTGCTGACGGTGCGCGGGGTCGGGTACAAGGCCGGCCCGCCGTGATTGTGCGATGACCGGTTTCGCGGGGCGGCTTCGCGCCGCCGCCCGCGCCACGGCTCGGCTTTCGGCCCGGGTCGTGGTTTTCGCACGCCGCCGCGCGGTGGCGTTCAACGAGCTGTGGAAGCACTCGCTGCAGTTCCGCGTCACGATCTCGACGCTGGCGCTGTCCTCGGCCGTGGTGTTCGTGCTGGGCATGGTCCTGCAGAACCAGATCACCGAACGGCTGCTGGACACCAAACGCCGCGCCGCGATCGAGCAGACGCAGGCGCTGGCCGACACCGCCACGCGCGAACTGGTCGGGATCGGCGGCGAGTCCCCGGAGGCGCTGCACACGCGCCTGCAGAACGCGCTCAAGAAGATCTCGACCACGTCCTCGTCGCGCGCGGGTTCCACCGCGGGCACCTTCGAGCCGGTGCTGGCCAGCGTCGGCCGCGGCCAGTCGGACGCCGACCCGGTGTACGTCGGGCCGTTCCCCGCGGTGCCGGAGCGGCTGCGCCAGTTCGTCGAGGCCGACCATCTCGCCCGGCTTGAGCACACCGTCGACGAGAACGGCGTCCGGACCACTTACCTGATCGTCGGCACTCCGCTGTCGACCGCGGCCAGTCCGCTGCAGCTGTACTTGCTGTTCCCGCTGACCAGCGAGCAGACCACCGTGTCGACAGTGCAGAACACGTTGTTCGTCGCCGGGATCGTGCTGCTGCTGTTGCTCGCCGGCATCACGAACCTGGTGGTCCGGCAGGTGGTGCGGCCGGTCCGGCAAGCCGTCGCGGCGGCCGAGCAGTTCGCCGGCGGAGACCTCGACCAGCGGCTCGCCGTCGTGGGCGAGGACGACCTCGCCAAACTCGCGGTGTCCTACAACAGCATGGCGGCCAGCATCCAGAACCAGATCCGCCAGCTCGAGGAATTCGGCGGTCTGCAGCGCCGGTTCACCTCCGACGTGTCGCACGAGCTGCGCACCCCGCTGACCACCGTGCGGATGGCCGCCGACGTGCTGCACGCCTCCCGCGAGCAGTTCCCGCCCGGCCTCGCCCGCTCGACCGAACTGCTGGTCGACGAGCTCGACCGGTTCGAGGCGCTGCTCGGCGACCTGCTGGAGATCAGCAGGCTCGACGCGGGCGTCGAGGAGCTGTCGGCGGAGTACATCGACGTGCGGCCGATCGCGACGCGCGCGGTCGAGCAGGTGCGGGTGCTCGCCGGGACCGCGGGCAGCGCGGTCGAACTGGTGTTGCCGGACGAGGACACCTCCGCCGAGGTGGACGCGCGGCGCATCGAACGGATCCTGCGCAATCTGCTCGCCAACGCCGTCGACCACAGCGAGGGCAAACCCGTGGTGCTGACGGTCGCGGTGAACGAGTCCGCGGTCGCGATCACCGTCCGGGACTACGGCGTCGGCCTGCGGGCGGGGGAGGCCGACCTGGTGTTCAACCGGTTCTGGCGCGCCGACCCGTCGCGCAACCGGCGCACCGGCGGCACCGGGCTCGGCCTCGCGATCAGCCAGGAGGACGCGCGGCTGCACGGCGGCGTCCTCGACGCGTGGGGCGAGCCGGGACACGGCGCGTGCTTCCGGCTCGTGGTGCCGCGCCGGCAAGGCGTGCCGATCGCGGACAGCCCGCTGGTGCTGCCGCCGCCGGACGCCGTTTCGGAGATCACGCTGTCGCCGTCGTCGGTCGCCGAACTGCATCCCGCGCCGGAGGCGATCCTCGCCGATCCGGCGCCGGACCGGGAGGAGGTCGGTCAGTGAGGCGAGTGCTCGTCCTTCTCGCCTGCGCACTGGTGCTCGTGAGCTGCGCGAACGTTCCGCAGGAATCGCTGCCGGTCGTGGTGTCGGTCGAAAAGGCGCCCCAGCAGGCCAACAACGCGCCGGAACCGCCGGCCAACGCCGAACCGCTCGACATCGTGCGGCTGTTCATCAAGGCCAACGCCGATCCGCGGTCGGGCAACGCGGCCTCGCGGGCGTTCCTCGACGACAAACAGCGCGGCGCGTGGCGGCCGAACCGCTCGTTCACGATCATCGACAAGACCTTCAGCACGGTCTACGACCCGACGGCCAGCACCGGCGCCACCACGACGCCCACTCCGTCGTCGACCGCGCCGGACCCGAACGTTCGCACGGTCACCGTGCGCGGTTCGGTGCTCGGCACGCTGAGCGCGGATTCCGCGTTCATCCCCGGCAGCGGTCCCGCCGAACAGACTTTCCAGGTGCGCAAGCAGGCCGACGGGCAATGGCGGATCTCCAGCCCGCCCCCGCCGGTGCTGCTGGTGACCGACGACGAGTTCGACGGCAACTACAACCCGGTCGTGGTGAGCTTCTACTCGCCCGACTCCGGATCCTTCGCGCCGGACCTGCGCTACGTTCCGGCGAAACCGCAGTCGGGCATGCCGGGCCGGGTGATGGACCTGATCCTCCAGGGCCCGTCCGCCGGGCTCACCGGTGCGGTGAAAAACCTGTTCGGCGACGGGGTGTCGCTCGAAAACAACGTGAAGAACAACGACGACGGCTCGCTGACCGTGCAGCTGAGCGGGCTCACCGGCGTCGGCGCGGACACGCGGTCGCTGATCGCCGCGCAGATCGTGCTGTCCATGCAGACGGTCACGTCCACGCGGATCCGGCTGCTCGCCGACGGCGCGCCGCTCGTGGCCGGTCACGAATACTGGCGCAGCACCGATTTGCCCTCGTACAACGCTTCCTCGTCGCCGAACGGGCTGATGACGGTCGGCGGCCGGGTCCGCTCGCTCAGCGACGGTGCGCCGATCCCGGGCGCGGTGGGCAACGGCGCGTACCCGGTGGTGAGCGCGGCCGAGTCGATCGACGGCAAACGCCTCGCGGTGGTCGAGCAGGACGGCGACCGCGTGCGGCTGCGCATCGGCGACCTCGGCCGCGACCTGCCGACGGTCGACCTCGGCGGCGGTTCGCTGAGCCGCCCGACCTGGCGTCCGGCTCAGGCCGGGGCCGGGCCGTCGAACGAGGTGTGGACGGTCGTCGACCATTCGATCATCGCGCGGATGGTCCTCGACCCGAACGGCCACTGGCTGCGCCAGAGCGTCAACGCGAACGACCTGCTGGCGCTGGGGTCAATCGGCGTCCTGCGGCTTTCCCGGGACGGCGCCCGCGTGGCCGCGACGGTGAACGGCCAGCTGGTCGTGGCGTCGGTGGTGCGCAGCGGCGACACGGTCACCTTGCGCGAGCCGCGGGTGCTGCAGCCCGGCGTGCTCACCGACGTGCTGGACGTGGACTGGGGCTCGACGCCGGACACCCTGGTGGCCGCGACGTCCTCGCCCTCGCAGCCGGTCCAGCGGCTGTCGATCGACGGACGGCGGATGGACGCTTACAACAGTTCCAACCTGACCGCGCCGGTGCGGGCGGTCGCGTCCGCCCCGAGCCAGCCGATCGTGGTCGCGGACGCCGGGGGTCTGTGGACGGCGACCGAGTTGGGCGAGGTGTGGCGGCCGCAGGCGCACTCGATGCAGAACGCGGATCCGTTCTATCCGGGGTGATTTCCGGGCTCCGGTGCTCGCGCGGCCGAAAACTGTCGGTGGTCGGGTGCACACTCGGAGTCATGTTGCTGAGACTGCTCTTGAACCTGCTCCTGCCGACCTACTGCGCAGGCTGTGAAACCCGCGGCGCGCCCGTGTGCGCCGGATGCTCCACGACGTGGGGGTCCCCCACTGCGGTATTCCGCGCGCCTTTGGCAGCGTTGGTCCCCGCCTACGCCTTGGCTCGCTACACGGGTGCCGCCAAGCGGATCTTGATCGCCTGCAAGGAACGCCGCCGTCGGGACGTGGCCCCGTTTTTGGGCCGGGTACTGGCGGCCGGGCTGACGGCGTTGCCTTCCGGCGGTCCTCGCGCCAGTCCTTGGTGCCTGGTTCCAGCGCCGAGCCGCCGGATCGCTTCGCGGGTGCGCGGCGGTCCGCACGTCCAGCGAATCGCCTCGGAAGCCGCTCGGCTGACGGGAGCGTATGTCGCGCCTGCCCTGGTGCTGAAGGGCGGCCGGGACGCGGTCGGGCTGAGCCGGGCGGAACGGACGGCCAATCTGGAGGGACGGCTGCGATTCGCCGCGGCAGGGCGTCCACCGCCGGGCACGCGGGTCGTGGTGGTGGACGACGTGATCACCACAGGCGCCACGTCCGCCGCATGCGTCACGGCGTTGAAAAACGCGGGCGTGCCGGTGGTGGCGGTGCTGGCCCTGCTGGCGACAGTCTGAAGGGAGCCTGTCCCACGTTGAAAGGCGGCCTGTCCCACTTCCGAAACCCGGATGCGCCTTGGCCGTGCGCGAATCCGAGACCTGAGCGCGCCTTGGCCGTGCGTGTATCGGGGACCCGGGCGTGCCCTGGCCGTGCGCGGATCGGGAACCTGAGCGCGCTCTGGCCGTGCGCGAATCCGGCACCCGGATGCACCTTGGCCGTGCGCGAATCGGGAACCCGAGCGCGCCCCTGGCCGCCCGCGAATCCGCCGCGCGCCCCAGTTCGGCGAGCTCGGAAACCGAAATCCGGTTACGCGGAAACCGATCCTCCACTCCGTGTCCGGCCAAAACGGAACGATTCCAAAACCGTCCACCCGAAAACGTCCGTCCGCTTTCTCGCCAGGGAGGCAACTCGCGTTCGCAATGCCCACTACCGCCAGGTGTCACCTACACGAGTGATGTCAAGAGGGAACCTCCTGTCCTCGTCGCCCGTTGTCGGGGCATGAGGGTCGAGGCCGGAATCACCCCCGCGACGGGGCAGTCCACCGAGGTGGCGGCTGTGCTGCGGGGGCCGGTCACCCTCGGCGTCCGAGGTGCCGCTCTGTTGAGCCGTCCGCGTGAAACTTGGGCACGCGCGCTCGGCCTTCCGAGCGGCGGCTCCGGGCTGCGCACGCATGATTCACTGCGCCCCGTGACGGGTTCCCGGATCGTGACATCCCCCGGCTCGGGGGCTGTTGCGGACGGCGTGATGAAGCTAACGTGCTCCGCTATCAGCAATACCCGCAGGCAGGGAGGTGTGCAGCCCATGTCCCTGGCGCCGGCGGCCCGCTGAGTCCGCGTTCGCGCTACCGCCACGAGACGTCGTGATCCGGTCGCGAATTCTTTATCAGCCCGCCGAACCCGTGCAGTAGCCGTTCAGTACCGGTGCCGTGAGAACACAACAGCTCGCAGTTTCCTCAGCGAGGGAGGTCGTGTATGGACATCGTCGTTAAGGGCCGCAACGTGGAGGTGCCCGAGCATTACCGGGCGCTTGTCAGCGAAAAGCTGGCCCGCCTTGAGCGCTACGACAAGAAGGTCATCCGCTACGACGTGGAGCTCTTCCACGAGCCCAACCGCAGGCAGGCCAAGAGCTGCCAGCGCGTCGAGATCACCGGGAAGGGCCGCGGTCCGGCTGTTCGCGCGGAAGCGAGCGCAGCCGACTTCTACGCAGCGCTCGACTCCGCCGTCACCAAGCTGGAAAACCGGCTCCGGCGGACACACGACCGCAGGCGCGTGCATTACGGACGCAGCCGTCCGGAGTCGGTCGCCGAGGCGACCTCGATGGTCGGCGGATCCGATGCCGTCGCCGGGCCCGCCATGGGCACGGCCGTCCTGGACGCACCCGACGCGACCGAACCCATGGTGAACGGTTTCGCGGCGACGAGTGCGGGCGACATTCCCCGGCAGGGGCGCTGGGAAGACGAGGACCTGGGCCATCAGCCCGGCCGCGTCGTCCGCGAGAAGCAACACGACGCGGATCCCATGACGGTGGACCAGGCTCTCTACGAGATGGAGCTGGTCGGCCACGACTTCTACCTGTTCAACGACTCCGAGGCCGGCCGGCCGAGTGTCGTCTACCGGCGAAAGGGCTTCGACTACGGCGTGATCCGGCTGGGCTGATCCAGCCAGGGACAAACCGCACCGGCGGCCCGCACGCGAACGCGTGCGGGCCGTCCGCGTGCCCGGAGCACGACCCGCGGCACGACCTTCGTCGGGACCTGTGCACACCTCCGTGACCTTCTGCGACGACGTGCGTGCGCGGACCAGGCCGCGTTCCCTACGATGGGGGAGACGGCGGCGGCGCACACGGGCGCCAGCCGTGGCGATTTACTGCCCGGGAACGGCCTGGGCGCGATCATGATCAGCTAGTGAGGTCGACCGGATGGTGCTGAACCGCCTGCTCCGCGCGGGCGAGGGCAAGATGGTGAAGCGGCTGCGCAACATCGCCGATCACATCAACACCCTCGAAGACGACGTGAAGGACCTGTCGGACGCCGAACTGCGGGCCAAGACCGACGAGTTCCGCGAGCGGTACGGCAAGGGTGAATCCCTGGACGAACTGCTGCCGGAGGCCTTCGCCGTCGCGCGGGAAGCCGCGCACCGGGTGCTCGGCCAGCGGCCGTACGACGTCCAGCTCATGGGCGGGGCCGCGCTGCACCTCGGCCAGGTCGCCGAGATGAAGACCGGCGAGGGCAAGACGCTGACCTGTGTCCTCGCGGCCTACCTGAACGCCATCCCCGGGGACGGCGTGCACGTCGTCACCACCAACGACTACCTCGCCAAGCGCGACGCCGAGTGGATGGGCCGCATCCACCGCTTCCTCGGTCTCGAGGTCGGCGTCATCGTCGCCGAGCAGGACCCGCAGGAACGGCGCAAGCACTACAACGCCGACGTCACCTACGGCACGAACAACGAGTTCGGCTTCGACTACCTGCGCGACAACATGACCTGGTCGCTCGACGAATGCGTGCAGCGCGGGCACAACTTCGCGATCGTCGACGAGGTCGACTCGATCCTCATCGACGAGGCGCGCACCCCGCTGATCATCTCCGGCCCGGCGGACCAGTCGTCGCGGTGGTACGTCGAGTTCGCCCGGCTCGCGCCGCTGATGCAGGGCATCGACACCACCACGATGGGCACGCGCGAACGGGTCGAGAAGGCCAACCTGATCAACTCGAAGTACCACTACGAGACCGACGTCCGGAAGCGCACCGTCGCGGTCACCGAGAAGGGCGTCCGGTTCGTCGAGGACCAGCTCGGCATCGAGAACCTGTACGAGGCGGCGAACACCCCGCTGGTCGGCTACTTGAACAACGCGTTGAAGGTCAAGGAGCTCTACCACAAGGACAAGGACTACATCGTCCGCGACGGCGAGGTCATGATCGTCGACGAGTTCACCGGGCGCATCCTGGTGGGCCGCCGCTACAACGAGGGCATGCACCAGGCGATCGAGGCCAAGGAAGGCGTCGAGATCAAGGCGGAGAACCAGACGCTCGCCACGATCACGCTGCAGAACTACTTCCGGCTCTACAAGAAGCTGTCCGGCATGACCGGTACCGCCGAGACCGAGGCGGCCGAGTTCCACCAGACCTACAAGCTCGGCGTCGTGCCGATCCCGACGAACCGGCCGATGGTCCGCGCGGACCGCGCCGACCTGATCTACAAGAACGAGCAGGCCAAGTTCGAGGCCGTCGCCGAGGACATCGCCGAACGGCACGAAAAGGGCCAGCCGGTGCTGGTCGGCACCACGAGCGTGGAGAAGTCCGAGCACCTGTCGAAGCTGCTGCTCAAGCTGGGCGTGCCGCACGAGGTGCTGAACGCGAAGTACCACAACAAGGAAGCGCTGATCGTCGCGCGCGCCGGCCGGAAGGGCGCGGTCACCGTCGCCACGAACATGGCGGGCCGCGGTACCGACATCGTGCTCGGCGGCAACCCGGACATCATGGCCGACGAGGTGCTGCGCGAGCGCGGCCTCGACCCGGTCGAGCACTCCGAGGAGTACGAGGCCGCGTGGCCGAAGGTCCTCGAGGAGATCAAGGAAGAGGCGCGCGCCGAAGCCGACGTCGTCCGCGAGGCGGGCGGGCTCTACGTGCTCGGCACCGAGCGGCACGAGTCCCGGCGCATCGACAACCAGCTGCGCGGTCGTTCCGGACGGCAGGGCGACCCCGGCGAATCGCGGTTCTACCTGTCGCTGGGCGACGACCTGATGCGCCGGTTCAACGCGGTGCTGGTCGAACGCATCATGACCACCATGCGGCTGCCGGACGACGTGCCGATCGAGCACAAGATGGTCTCCAAGGCGATCAAGAGCGCGCAGACCCAGGTCGAGCAGCTCAACATGGAGACCCGCAAGAACGTCCTCAAGTACGACGAGGTCATGAACGAGCAGCGCAAGGTGATCTACGCCGAGCGCCACCGCGTGCTCGAGGGCGAGGACCTGCGCGAGCAGATCGAGCACATGATCGTCGACGTGGTGAAGGCGTACGTCTCGGGCGCGACCTCCCAGGGCTACGCCGAGGACTGGGACCACGAGCAGCTGTGGACCGCGCTGAAGACGCTGTACCCGGTGAGCCTCGACTGGGACGACCTGATCGAGGACGGCGACCTCGACGCGGAATCGCTCAGCCAGGCGCTGGTCGACGACGCGCTCGACGCGTACGCCAAGCGCGAGGCCGAGATCGACGAACTGGTCGGCGAGGAAGGCTCGATGCGCCGCCTCGAGCGCCAGGTCATGCTCACCGTGCTGGACCGCAAGTGGCGCGAGCACCTCTACGAGATGGACTATCTCAAGGAGGGCATCGGCATGCGGGCGCTCGCGCAGCGCGACCCGCTGATCGAGTACCAGCGCGAGGGCTTCGACATGTTCCGCGCGATGCTCGACTCGCTGAAGGAGGAGGCCGTCGGCTTCCTGTTCAACCTTCAGGTCGAGCGCGCCGAGCCGGAAACCGTGCAGCAGCCGGAACCGTCGGCGCTCCCGGGCGGAGTCACGTCCGCGACCGCCGCGGCGGCGGGCGCCTTCGGCAACCAGGGCGAGGACGAGGGCAAGCACGCCCGCCCCGCCCCGCCGCAGCCCCCGGCCACCGACTCCGATTCGGTCCCGTCCGCCTTGCGCGGCAAGGGCCTCGGCGGCGGCGGTGTCCAATCCGGACTGACCATGTCCGGCCCCTCCGAGGGCGGCGGCGTCGAGTCCCATTCGGACAGCGCGAACGACGCGGACGCCGGAGCCGCGGGCGGCACCCGCCGCGAACGCCGGGCCGCCGAGCGGGCGCAGGCGAAGAAGGGCAAGAAGGGCCCGCGTCGCTGACGCGTGCCTAACTCCGTCCACTGTGGACGGTATGGACTGAGAACGGCAGCACGAGAACCCTCGTGCTGCCGTTCTTTTTTGTCTCCACAGTGGACTCGTTCTAGGCTGTATGTCCTAATCTTCAGGACACGTGTCCCATTGGGAATCAGGCCACTGAGGACCGACCAGCCTGCGCGATCTCGGCGCGCGGCGCGAGGACGTGAAACCGCGTGCACACCCACCCCGTCCGCGTGCGCTCGAACCGGGCCGCCAGGGCCAGCACGCGGGGTCCGGAGTGGATGATCGTGCTGGTCTCCAACGCGGTCTCGGCCGGACGGCAGACGCGCAACTCCCCGGCGACGTGATGGCGGATGCCCGGCATCAGCCCTTGGCTGCTGAGCCGGGAAAACAACGCCTCGTCCACGAGCGGCCGGATCTGCCCGGCCGCCCGCCGCCCGGCGAGGACTTCGAGGATGGCGTTGAGCCGCTGGCTCAGCCGCTGCCCGGTAGGCGGATCGGCAAGCCGCACCAGCCGATGCCCAGCAGGCGGCAGTTCGTGCGGCGACGGCCACCGACCGCGTCGATGCCTGCGCCGCCCCTTGACCTCCGGGACCGCGGCCAGCGGCCGGAGGCTGTGGTTCGTCATTGAGTTCCCTCCCCGAAACATGGACGTCCACCCGCGGATTAGTGTGTCCGGGGGCCGGGGGATGGGACGTTGAGTGCCTGATCCGGCGAAAAGGGCAGATTGGCGCAGACGGGATGAGCCTGATGCGCTAGGGGGCCGGACCGACCGGCACCGACCCGCGACCGGTCGAGCGAAACGCGGGCATGGTTCGCGGACTCGCTGCGCACCACGCTGCTGGGAAACCCGACCGCCCGAACAAAACAGTTAGGCTGGCGAAGTGCTGAAAGGCTTGCTCGTCGACTACGCCGGAGTCCTAACCGACCCGGACGCCGCGCTTCTCTACGAATACCTCCGCGACGCCCGCGAGAACGGAACCCGCACCGCGCTCGTCTCGAACGCACCCGGAGCCGCCCCTGGGGTGAAAACCGAGCTGGCGCAATACTTTGACGCCCTCGTCTTCTCCGGCGAGGTCGGCGTCGCCAAGCCGAACCGCGAGATTTATCTTGTCGCGGCTGAGCGGATCGGGCTTGCCGCGCCGCGGTGTGTGTTCGTGGACGACGCCGAGCGGAACGTGCGCGGGGCGGTCGCCGCGGGCATGGTCGGCGTGCACCATCGCAGCATCGCCGAGACTCTCGACGAGCTGGCCGCGTTGTTCAGCTGACCCCGCGTCGCACCAGTTCGAACGACAGCACGGCAGCGGCGGCGGAGACGTTCAGTGATTCGACGTCGCCGGGCATCGGGATGGACAGCCACTCAGTCACCAGTTCGGCAACTGCCTCGCCGACGCCTTCGGTTTCGCCGCCCAGTACGAAGGCCGAACGCTGCGGCAGCTCCACGTCGAACACCGAGGTCGACGCTGAGGCACCGAGTGCGAACAGGCTGTATCCGGCTTCCACCAGCATTTCCGCCGCCTCGCGCGCCGATCCGCAGCGCAGTACCGGTGCCCGGAAGGCAACGCCTGCCGAGGATTTCACCACCATCGGATCCAGTGCGGCGACGCCCCGGCGCGGCACGATTACGCCCGACAGGCCGGCGGCCGTCGCGGTGCGCAGGATCATTCCGACGTTGGCCGGCGTGGTGATGCCGTCCAGGAGCAGCAGCCGGGCCGGCGGGCGGCGGTCGTCGAGGGCCGCGGCGAGGGCTCGCATTCGCGGCGCGACGACGTCGGCCAGTACGCCCTGGTCCTGTTTTCCGTTGCCGGCCAGCACTTTCACCCGGTGTGCGCTCGCTCGCTGCACGGGTACCCCGGCGGCTTTCGCGGCGCGCTGGATTTCCGCAGCGGCGGGGCCGCGCGCGGTGTCGGCGAGGATCACCTTGTCCACGCGCAGATCCGGATCGCCCAGTGCCTCCAGCACGGGTTTGCGCCCGTAGACGGTCAGGAAGCGGTCTTTCGGCGAACCCGCCAGCTCATCACCCACACCGGCCAGTCTCGCATTGTGTAAGGATCGGCTCATGCCCGACCGCCTGTCCGCGCTGGACGCCTCGTTCCTGTACGTCGAGGACCAGACGACGCCGATGCACGTCGGGGGCGTGGCGATCTTCGAACGGCCGTCGTCCGGGTTCACCTACGAGCAGGTCCTCGACCTCGTCGCCGCGCGGCTGTCGTTTCTGCCCCGCTACCGCCAGCGCGTGCTCGGCGTGCCGGGGCACCTCGCGCGCCCGGTGTGGGTGGACGACGTCGACTTCGACCTGAACTACCACGTCCGCCGCTCCGCGCTGCCCCAGCCGGGCAGCGACGACCAGCTGTTCGACCTGGTCGCGCGGCTGATGTCGCGGCGCCTCGCGCCGGAGCGCCCGTTGTGGGAGGCGTATTTCGTCGAGGGGCTGGCCGGCGACCGGGTCGCGATGGTGACGAAAACGCACCAGTCCGTTGTGGACGGTGTCGGCACGATCGACCTCGGCCAGCTCATCCTCGACGAGACTCCCGAACCGCCCGAGCCGTTCGAGGACATGTGGGCGCCGCGGCGCGAGCCCAGCCGTGCGCAGCTGGTGCTCGACGCGATGAGCGAGACCGTGCAACGTCCCGGCGAGCTGATCGAAAACGTGCGCTCGATCGCCGGTGACGCGGTGACCACGGTGAGCAAGGCCGTCGAGACGCTCGGTGGCGTCGCGGCGACGATCACCCGACCCGCGCCGCCCGGGCCGTTGAACGTCCGGGTCTCCGGCGGCCGGGTGTTCTCGGTCGTGCGCACGCGGCTGGAGGATTTCCGCAAGATCCGCGCGGACCACGGCGGCACGGTCAACGACGTCATCCTCGCCGCGATCACCGGTGCGCTGCGGGAATGGCTGCTGTCGCGCGGGGAGCACCTCACGCCGACCGAGACCGTGCGCGCGCTCGTGCCGATGGCGGTCACCGACGCCGAAACCGCCGAGTTCGCGACGCCCGCGCTGGTCGGCAACGAGGTCGCGGCCTACCTGATCGACCTGCCGGTCGGCGAGCCGAGCGCGGTGCTGCGGCTGCAGCACATCGGCCACGCGATGGCCGAGCACCTGAATTCGGGAAGATCGGTGGCCGCGCGCGGGTTGCTGAAGGTGAGCGGGTTCGCACCGGCGACGCTGCATTCGCTCGGCGCTCGGGCCGGCGGTTCGCTGTCCGGGCGGATTTTCAACCTGATGATCACGAATTCGCCGGGGCCGCAGGTGCCGATGTATGCCGGAGAGGCGAGACTGGTGGAGATGTTCCCGGTGATGCCGCTGATGCGCACGCAGGCGCTGGCGATCGGGGTCACCTCCTACCACGGCGGTGTCTACTTCGGACTCAACGGCGACCGCAAGGCCGCGTTCGACGTCGGGCTGCTCGGCGGGATGATCGAAGAAGCACTGGAAGAGCTGAAGGGTGCGCACTGGTGAGGGTTTATCTGCCTGCGACGATCGCGATGCTGCGCGACCTGGAGGCCAATGGCGAGTTCCGCGCTCGCAGCGGCACCGGTTTCGCGCTGACGCCCGCCCTGCGCGAGGCGTACGCGAGCGGTTCCGACGAGGAACTGGAATACGCCGCGTTGCTGGACGCGGCCCGTGCCTCGCTGCGCCTGATCGCCGCTGAGGAAAAGGCCGAACCGCGGCGGGCCGTGGTCTCGGTGGACGTCGACGACGCGACGCTGCGGCCGGACCTGGACGCGGCCGTCGTGCGCCTCGCCGGTCCGGTGCCGAAGTCCCAGATCGCGGCGATCCACGTGGACTCGGCCGAGGCGGAGGAAGCGGTGGCCGCCGCGGCGGCGGTGATCGACGCCGCTGACCTCGGCGACGAGGACGCCGAGTTCACCCTCGGCGACGCCGAAGACCACGAGCTGGCCTGGTACGCGCTGCAGGAACTGCCCTTCCTGCTCGAACTGCTTTAGCGGTCCGTGAAGGACTCCTTGAGGGAATCAGATTCCCGGAAGGAGCCCTTCACGGCACGTCAACCGCCGGTGAGGACGCCGATCTCCGCCGGGGCGGGGGCGTTCACGGTGACCGGGGAGTTCCAGTCCGTGTAGTGCGCCTTGACCGTGGCGACGCCGGTCTGCCCGGTGGCCTGCATGACCGGCGTCAGGTCCAGGACCAGCTGCATCGGCCGGTGCTGCGGGTCCAGCCAGAGGTCGAACGGCACCGTCTTGCCGCGGTCGCCGAGCCGGGTCAGCGCTTCGGCGGGCAGGCCGCCGGGCAGTTCCGAGCCGAGTTTCCCCAGGTCGACGGTCAGGTGATAGTGCTCGGCCGAGGCTCCGTCGAGGGTGGTTTGCTCGCTGGACGCCACGGTTCCCGCCGTGCGGACCTGCGCCAGGGTGCGCGCCGGGTCGTTCTGCTCGGCCAGTTGCGCCAGGCTGCCGCCCAGCACCTGCGAGAGCGGATCGGTGCCGTCCGGCGACACCTTCACCCATGCTTTGTGGTCGCTGACCTGGTCTCGCGCGCTTTCCGGCACCTTCGCGTACAGCGTCTTGTCCACCAGGCGCAGTTCGATCGGCTCGCCGACGTAGTCCGTCGTCATCGAGAGCGACGTTCCGGCGGGGTCGAATTTCGCCTGGCCCTGGCCGTGGGACACGAGGGTGCCGGTGGTGACGTCAGCGGTGAACTTCGCGGTGTGCCCGGCCAAGGTCGCGGCCGAAGCGGCGTCCGCGAGCGCGCGGGCGTCGGTGAAGCGCTGCGGTTCCGGGGTGCTGGAACAACCCGCCGAGACGATCGCCAGCAGCGCGGCGACACCCGCCACGGCCGTCCTGCGCATCCGAAAACCCTCTCTGACCGGCCGTAAGGTGCCTCAAGCCAAGCACAACGGGCGGGTCCGCCCCGTTCGGGGGAACGCGTGCTACCGGCAGTAGCGCACAAAAAAACGGGCCCCGAGCCGGAGCGGCTCGGGGCCCGCGAAGAGCGGCGGGGGTCAGCGCCCCATCTTCTTCATGAGCTCGCCGAAGTCGGTGACCTGGTCGGCGGGCGGCGCGGTCACGTCGACCGGCTTGCCCCAGTCGCTGTACTTGACGTCGATCTTGCCGCCGGCCGCGGCCGCGGCGGGCGAGCCGGTCGAGGCGCCGAGCTGCTTCATCATTTCCGTCTGGTCCATGGTGATCTGCACCGGAAGCTGGTCCTTGTCGATCCAGATTTCGGCCGGGATCTGGATGCTCTTGCCCTCGAGCATCTTCTTCATCTGGGTCTTCACTTCTTCGGGCATGCCCTTGGCGTAGGTCTCCATGGACTTGCTGACGTCCAGCTCCACCTTGTAGTGGTTGACCTTCTCGCCGTTCAGGTCGACCTGGTCGGCCGAGACGATCCGGCCCGCCTTCGAGACCTGGTCGAGGATCTGGGTCGGGTCGCTCTGCTGGGTCGACTGCGACATCATCTTGCTGAACGACTGCGACATCGGGTCGGTGGCGTCCGGCGAGATCTTCAGCCACGGCTTGTCGCTGCCGAACTGCTTGGACTGCGAGGCCGGGACCTTCATGTAGAGGGTCTTGTCGACGTAGCGCATTTCGGTGGGGCCCTGCGGGCTGTCCATCGTCATGGCCATGGCCGAGTTCTCGCCGTCGAAGCGCATCGAGCCTTCGGCCTTCTGGCCCATCATTTCCATCGTCATCTTCGCCGACTTGGCCTTCTCCGTGCCCTGCTTGGCCGCGTCGGCCAGCTTCAGCGCGTCGCTGAACGGCGACGCCAGGCCGGACCCGCCGTCCTTGGACTGCCCGGCCGGGGACGCGGTGCCGTTCTCGGCGCTCGAGCCGCAGCCCGTCAGCACCAGCGCCAGCGCCGCACCGGCGGCGACAGCGAACGTCGTGGTCTTGCGCATGGTTCTCCCCCTAGGAAGGAATCGGTCTTTCACCTGCGTTGCCGCCGGCTGCCTTCGCGGCCGCGTCCTTGCGGTCCGGCGCGCGGGGCGGCTCCGCGAGGTTGCTTCTGAGACGCCGTCCGGCGGGTAAAGGTTCCCTCCGCCGGAGAGGTTCTTCCGGTTTACCTTATCCGCCCAGGTTGTCCACCAGATCCGCGGCCGGGGCCGCGACCTCGACCGGAGTGCCCCAGCGGCGGTACTGGACGGTCAGCACCGAGCCGGTCAGATCGGGGTCGAACCGGGCCATGGGCCGTTCGTCCAGGACGACCTTGACCGGCCGCTGGTAGTCGTCGAGCCACAGATCGAGCGGGATCCGCACCCCCTTCCCGGACAAACGCGTCCGGATCCGGTACTGCGATTCGTCGGAGATGAAGCCGATCAGATGGTCCGCGACGCGCTCGAAATCCAGCCGCACGCGGTAGTGCGTGAGCTTGCGGCCGTCGAGTTCGGCTGGTTCGGACCCGGTCAGTTCTCCGCCTCGGATGAGCTGGTCGACGGTGCGCAGCGGGTCGGTCTGCTCGGCGGTTTGCTCCGCGAGCTTCCAGAACGCCCTGGAGTACAGGTCGGCGGCGAGCGGGAAGACCCGGATCCACCGGCCGCCGGAGTCGGCCTGCGCGGTGGGCGGTTTGACGAACACCGTCTCGCCGGACATGCGCAGTTCGGCCCCGTTGGTCATGCGCAGGTCGACCGCGGTGTGCGGGCCGTTGTAGAGAAGGCCGACCTCGACGTCGGCCGTTCCTTTGCCGCTCTCCTCGGACATGGTCAGCCGCACCGTGCCGGTCTTCCCGAGGCTCTGGCGGACAGCCGCGGCGAGCGACCCGAGATCGGTGAACGGGCCCGCCGTCGATGGCGCGGGCGCGCCGCACCCAGCCAGCGCGAGCGCGGCGCAAACGGCCGCGGCACCAACGCGGAGCCGCATGGATTTCCCCCTGGACTTGGAAGCTGTCGCACTCCGTATCGGCGGCCGACGCCAGGGGTTACGCCGTTCAGGTCACGATTCGGTGCGGATGTCCCCGCCGCCCGAACGCGACACCAGGAGCCTGCGCAGCGACGCCAGCCGTTCCGCTCCGGCGTTTCCGTCGGCGACCACGTCGTCCAGCGCGCAGTCCGGGTCCTCGGGCGGGCCGAGGTGGCCGCAGTTCGGCGGGCATTCCTCGGCGGCCGCGGCGAACTCCTCGAAGGCGTTCACGATGTCGTCCGCGGTCACGTGCGCGAGCCCGAACGACCGGACGCCGGGGGTGTCGACCACCCAGCCGCCGCCCGCCAGCGGCAGCGCCACCGCGGCGACCGAGGTGTGCCGTCCCTTGCCGACCGAGCTGACGTCGCCGGTCGCCAGTTCGGCGGCGGGCACCAGGCGGTTGACCAATGTCGACTTGCCGACTCCGGAGTGCCCGACGAGGGCGGTGATCCGGCCGGCGAGGCGTTCGCGCAGGCCCTCGGGTTCCTCGTCGTGCCGGGTGACGATGGCCGGGACGTCGAGGCCCGCGTAGCCGGCGAGCAGCGAATCCGGGCTGGCGAGGTCGGCTTTCGTCAGGCACAGCACGGGTTCCAGGCCGCCCGCGTAGCACGCGACGAGGCAGCGGTCGATGAATCCGGGCCGGGGAAGGGGATCGGCCAGCGAGGTGACTATCAGCAGCTGCGCGGCGTTGGCGACGACCACGCGTTCGTACGGGTCGGTGTCGTCGGCGGTCCGGCGCAGCACGCTGGTGCGCTCGTCGACGCGGACGATCCGGGCGAGCGTGTCCGGCTTGCCCGACACGTCGCCGACCAGTGCGACCATGTCCCCGACGACCACCGAGACGCGGCCCATTTCGCGGGCCCGCATGGCCATCACGACGCGACCCGGATCGGCGTCGACCGCGCACGTCCAGCGGCCGCGGTCCTTGCCGATCACCATCGCGGTGACCGCGTCGGCGTGCTCGGGCCTGCGCTTGCTGCGTGGCCTGGTGCCCTTGCCGGGACGCACCCGCACGTCGGATTCGTCCAGCCGCCTCCAGTCGCCTCGCCCCAAGCCGCCCACGTCCTCCCGGTCGCCCTTTGCCTGGTCGAATGATCCCATGCCGGTCGCGCCGGGCCCGGTTTGCGTGCGACGATGGCGTTCGAGGCACCCCGAGGAGGTTGGCATGTGCGGCCGTTACGCCGCGACGAAAGACCCGGCGAAGCTGGTCGAGGAGTTCGCCGCGGTCGACCTGACCGAGGGCCGGGCGCGAGTGGACCACAACGTCGCGCCGACCAAGAACGTCGTGACCGTGGTGCAGCGGCACCCCCGCGACGCCGAGGGGCTCGTTCTCGAGGACGAACCGGCGGAGCGCTCGCTGCGGATCATGCGGTGGGGCCTGGTTCCGTTCTGGGCCAAGGATCCTTCGGCGGGTTCGCGGATGATCAACACGCGTGCGGAAACCGCGAAGGAGAAGCCCGCGTTCAAGCGCGCGCTGGCGTCGCGGCGCTGCCTGGTTCCCGCCGACGGCTGGTTCGAGTGGCGGCGCACGGGCAAGGAGAAGGAGCCGTTCTACATGACGGATCCCTCCGGGAAATCGCTCGCCTTCGGCGGAATCTGGGAAAGCTGGCGGCCGAAGGACGACGCGGACGCCGAACCGCTGATCACCTTCTCGATCCTGACGACGGACGCCGCGGGCCAGCTCACCGACGTCCACCACCGGATGCCGCTGATCGTGCCGCACGAGAACTGGGCCGGCTGGCTCGACCCGGACCGGTCCGAAGTGGACGAATTGATGGTGCCGACGTCGCCCTCGGTCGTCGAATCGCTGGAGCTGCGGCCGGTGTCGAGCCTGGTGAACAACGTCCGCAACAACGGCCCCGAACTCTTGCGGCGCACGGAAACCGAACAGTCCGTCGACTCGCTGTTCGACCTGTCATGACCACGCTCGAGATCGACACCGAGCACGGGATCGCGCGAGCCGAACTGCATTGCGCGCCCGACGGAGACGCGGTGCTGCTGCTCGGCCACGGCGCGGGCGGCGGCATCGGGGCGAAGGACCTCGTCGCGGTAGCTCGCGCGGCCACCAAGGTCGGAGTGCACGTGGCGCTGGTGGAACAGCCGTACCGCGTGGCAGGGCGGCGCGCGCCCGCTCCGGCGAAGCAACTGGACACGGCGTGGCTCACGGTGGCGGACGAGGTGTCCGCCCGTTTCGACGATTTGCCGCTGATCTTCGGCGGCCGCTCGTCGGGTGCGCGAGTGGCCTGCCGGACGGCTTCGGCCGGGCAGGCGGTCGCGGTGCTGTGCTTGGCGTTCCCGGAGCATCCGCCGGGGAAGCCGGAGAAGTCGCGGCAAGCGGAACTGGACGCGGTCGAGGTGCCCGCGCTGGTGATACAGGGGGAGCGCGATCCGTTCGGCCGTCCGGAACCCGCGCCGCACCACGAGATCGTCGTAGTGGCGGGAGACCACGCCCTGTCGAGCGACCTGGACGCGCTCGCCCGCGCGGCGGCGGAGTGGCTGGTAAGGATCGTCCGGCCGCATTCGTGACGGCGGCGCTCCTTCAGACAGCGATCTGTCAGCGTTCCGAAAGCGGTGTGGTTTTCGCTGTCCGTACGGCCGCACGCGGGGGCGGCCGACGGACGAAGGGGGCAGGTCGTGCCGGACGGGTATTCGGTGGACCTCGAAGGGTTCAAACAATCGCTGACTGATCATCTGGACCCGGCGGTCGAGCATTTCGCCGCCGGCGCCGACGCGGTGCGCCCGCTCCGCGACCTCGACATGGCCGGCCTGCTCGGTGCCGACCAGGCTGGTCTCAACGTGGCCTTCGCGGTGCGGGCGACCGGCGTGCACAAGCTGATCTCGCAGTCCCAGGACCAGCTGCGGGATTCGCTGCGCGGACTGGACGACGCATTGTGGGAGGCGTACCGCGTCTATTCGAGCACCGAGCAGGCGCACACCGACCGGCTGCACGGAATCGGCAAGGGCTGAGGGGGAGCGATGGCCAACGTCGATCCGAGCGTCTTCGCCGGCCTGGCACCGGAATTCCTGGCAGACCGGAAGCTGCTGGCAGACGTCGCCAACTGGGCGGACCTGTGCACCGCGCCACGGGGAGCGCCGGTTCAGCATCCGGAATCCGGAATCAACAACCACGTCCTGGACGATTCGCGGCAGTGGCCAGACCGTTCCAAGATCATGCAGGACAACCGGCCGGCCAACCTGCCGATGCCGGACACGACGATCAACCATTTCTTCTACCACGCCCGGGTGCTGTCACAGCCCCAGCTGGACAAATTCGAGGATCCGCACCGGCTGCTCGGCGATCTGCTGGTGAACCTCACCGTGAACCTGACCAACCAGCCGGGCGACGTGCACGATCCGCAGAGTCCGGCCCGGCAGGCGAGCGGCGGGCAGATGGGCCTGCACGACGCGCTGGACCATCTCTTCGACAACTGGTCGGGGGCGGCAAAGGACAAGTGCCTTGACTACGCCGGGTCGATCTACGATTTCCTGCAGCACGAGCAGGTGATCGTCGCGGAGGCGGCCGATGCGCTGCTGGCGTACTGCAGCGTGCTCGTCGGAGCGCGGAAGAAGCTGGTCAACCTCATGCGCGGGTTCGTCTCGGCGATGCAGAAGCGGGAAGCAGAGGATGTTTCCGAGGACCAGGCCTTCCCGTGGGGGATCGTCGCGGCCGCGGTCGTCGCGGTGGCGAGCGGCGGCTTCGGGCTGGCCGCGCTGCCGGCGGCGGCCGCGACGGCGGAGATCGTCAACGCGGTCGCCCAGCCGGTTTTGGGGTTGGCCGGGAACGTCGCGGACAAGATGCTGAGCAGCGGGGGCACCAACAGCGTGACCTCGGCCGATTACGAGGCCGCCGCCCGGCAGTACTTCCACGACGCCGACGCGATCATCGAGGATGTCCGGAAGGGGATCACGCAGATCGCGCAGTCGTACGGAGACATGGAATCCCGATATCTCCCGCCGCCGGCTCCGCCGCTGACGAAAGCCGAGTTCGACGCGAATCACCGCGAATTGGAGCCGGAAGCGCGCTGATCACCGCGCCGCCGACCCGGCCCGCACGTCGGCCAGCTCCCGGAAATGGCGCCGGTAGTCGACTGCGATGGTCGGGTTGGCGGCGACCAGTCCGTCGAGTTCCCGTTGCAAGGCACGGGCTCGATCGTGCTGACCCAGCAGGTAGCAGGCGCGGGTCAGGTCGCAGAGCACGCCGCCTTCCAGCGCGGTCGAGCCGAGTTCCCTGGCGATCCGCAGGGCTGCCCCGAGGCTGTGTTCGGCCTCGGGGCACCGGCCCATCCCGAGCAGCGCACGGCCGTGTCCGTGCCGGGCTTCGCCGGTTTCCCAACCCGCCCCCACTTCCTCGCAGATCGCCAGCGCTTGTTCGGCGTGCGTCAGCGCTTCCGCCGGCCGGTCCAGGATGAGCAGGATGTCGCTGAGCACTCCGTTCGCGGCCGCGACGTTGATCGGATTGCCGGAGCGAGGCGCCAACTCCAGAGCGCGGTAGCCGGCATCGAGCGCTTCCTCGTTGCGGTCCAGCACGGTGTACGCCGAAGCGAGGTTGAACAAGCACATCATCTCGCCGTCCACTGAGGACAATGCGCGCCAGGCCGAAAGCGCCTGCTCGTATTCCGCGACGGCTCGGTCCGCTTCGCCCATGCCGAGCAGAGCCAGCCCCAGGCCGTTGCGCATCCACGCTTCGCCGACGCGATCGTCCGAGCGCAGGGCTGCGGCGAGGCCGGTTCGATGCGTTCGGACGAACAGGGTGCACTCTCCGCACATCAGGAACACGTGCGCCATCGTCCGGGCGATCTGCCAGGACTGGCGGTCCAGCCCCGTTTCGTACGCCTGCTGGACGGCCCAGATCAGGTTGGTTTGCTGGGACAGCACCCAGTCGGCGGACGCGTCGGCGCTCGAAAACCGTTCGACCGCCGGGCCGTCCGCGCCTTCCGCTTCGGTGTAGGGCCGGGACGCGTCGAAGGCGTTGACCGCGGACGCGGCGTACCAGTCCACCAGGCGGGCGGTCGCGGTTTCGTCTTTCTCGGCGGTCAGGCTGACCGCGTAGTCGCGCAGGAGGTCGTGCAGATCCCAGCGGTCTGGGTGGCGTTGCTCGGCGAGGTGCGCGGCGGTGAGCTGGTGGAGGAGGCGGCGGGCTTCGTGGACGTCCACCGCGGCGAGCGCGGCGGCCGAGCGCGCCGATACGCCGCCGACCGGATGCAGCCCGAGCAGCCGGAACAGCCGGGCGACCGGTGCAGGGAGCGCAGCGTAGGAATAGGCGAAGAGAGCGGCGAGGTTGCTGTCGTCGCCGTCGTCGAGATCGAAACCGCGCAGGACGGCGTCTTCGTCGAATTCCGCGACGACTGCTTCGAGGGAGCGGCCGGCCTGCCGGTTGACCCGCTCGCCGAGGATCCGGATGGCCAGCGGCAGCCCGGCGCACAGTTCGAGCGCGCGCACCCACGCCGCGGATTCGGGCTGGATGTCCGCGAGCGAGGTTCTGAGCAGTTCGCCGCCGTCGCTCGGGGCGAAGCGCTGGACGGTGATCGGGCGCGCTCCGTGCCGGGTGATCAGGCCGCCGAGCCGGCGTCGGCTGGTGACCAGCGTCAGGCAGCCGGCACCGGGCAGCAACGGCTGTACCTGCGCGGTGTCCCACGCGTCGTCGAGCACGAGCAGATACCGGCGGTCGGCGGTGCGGGACCGCCACAGGGCGGCACGTTCCGCCGGGCCTGCCGGGACTTCCTCGCCGGAGACTCCGATCGCCCAGAGCAACCGGGCCAGCAGCGCGTCCGGGCTCGCCGGCCCGCCCGGCGAGAACCCGGCCAGTTCCAGGAAGAGCTGGCCGTCCGGGAAATCGGCGGCGACCTGGTGGGCGAAGCGGACCGCGAGCGCGGACTTGCCGACGCCCGCGGTGCCTTCGAGCAGCACCACGCCGGACGGCACCCCGTGCAGCTCGGCCAATTCGCTGGTACGCGCGGTGAACCCGGCGACGTCAGCGGGCAGCTGCCGAGGCACCGGCGACGGCGTGGCATGCGGCCGGTGGTCGAGCGCCGGGTCGGCGGTGATGATCGCCTGGCGCACCTCGCGCAGGCCGGGGCCGGGCCGCAGCCCCAGTTCCTCGTCGAGGACAGCGCGGATGCGGTCGAACGCTGCCAGCGCGTCCGCCTGGCGTCCGGCGCGGTACAAGGCGATCATCAGCTGCTCGTGCACGCGTTCGCGCAAGGGGTGTTCGGCGGCTGATTCAGTCAGGACCGGGATCAGCTGCCGGTGCTGGCCCAGTGCCAACATTGCGTCCGCGCGGGCTTCCCGCACTGCTTGCGCTTCTTCGCGCAATGCGGGCACCACGTCCCGGCGCAGTACTTCGGATTCCACATTGGACAGTGGCTCGCCGGACCATTCGGCGAGCGCGGTTTCAAACGCGGCGACGGCCTCGGCGTGCGCACCGCGCTCGGCAGCTGCCCAGCCGCGAGCGGCAGCCGAACGAAACCGGGTCAGGTCGACGGCGTTCTCGGGAACGTCCAGGCGGTAGCCGCCCAGCCCGGTCCGCAGCACATCTGCGGTGCTGAGCATGCGGCGCAGGCGGGAGACGTAGGTATGGACGGACGCGCGGGCGTTGCGCGGCCCGTCGCCGTCCCAGAGCCAGCGCGTCAGCTGTGCGACGCCGACTTCCTGCCCGGGATGAGTCAGCAGCCCGGCAAGCACTACCAGCGGACGCTCGCCCTCGGTGGGCAGCGTGATGCCGTCCTCGACCGCCCGCACCGGTCCCAGCACCTGAAACGTCAGTTCCATGCTCTGCAGTATCGCCGGGGAACAGAGCGAAAACAGCCCCTTGGCGATACTCGCGGCAATCCGGATTTCCTTCGTGAACACCCGGCAAGACTGTTGGCCGTGGATGGCTGCAATTCGGACGTTGTCCCAGCTCAGAGCGAGATCTTTCGGGTTGTCCACAGCTGGGCGGGTCGGTGGGCAACTGTGCGGGTTCTGTGTCGCCAGACCGCTTCACCGTCGAGGTCGCCGGTAATGTCGGTCGCGGGAGCACTGGAAGACGATAAGCAGATCAGCGCGGTCGTCGGCGTCGAACGTCCGGCAGGGTGCGCCGAACATACCGAGGTTCGCGACAGCGGCCACGGCCGCCGGAGCGCGAAGCCGTCCGCTCCGGCGGCCGGCGGCAGCTCGATGGCGCGACGGTCATCGCGTGGGCGGCGTCCATCCGGTCGTGCGTGCGTGGTGACGATGGCGGAGGTCGCTTCGCCTGGATTCGGGTGGCTCCGAACACGGCCGAGCTGATGGCCAGGACGTGCTCGGCGTCGAAGAATCAAGTCGCGCGGCCATGATCGACGGCACAGCCGGGCGGTCGCGCTTTCCCGCACCTCGTCGAAGCTGGTGCGGAGCTGCTCGCCCGGTTCCGTGAACAGGTGCGAGAGGCGATCGAGCACCTCGCTTCGCGACTGGCCGGCACTGGTGCGGCGCGCGGAAACCGAGCCGCCCGTCAGGCAGGCGGTCGCCGTGCTGTGCCTGGCTTTTCCGGAGCATCCGCCGGGGAAGCCGAAGTTCCGGCAAGCCGAACTGGACGCGGTCGAGGTGCCCGCGCTGGTGATCCAGGGGAGCGGGACCCGTTCGGGAGGCCTTCGGCGGCTCCGCATCACGAGGTCGTCATGGTGGCGGAGGACCACACGCTGGCGAGCGATTTGGACGCGGTGGCGCGGGCTGCCGGAGGAGCGGCTGAGGCGGGTTGTCCGGCCGCATCTGTGACGACGCTGGCTGTGGATAGTTTGAGAGCTCGTTTCCGCTGTTCAGGGCTCTTTCTGTGGAGTTGTCCACAACCCGGCCAGCCTGTGGGCAACTGGTGCGGAGACCGGTTCCGGGGCGCTTGTGCCGGGTAGGGTGGGCAGCGACGTCAGGTTGTGAGGTGCCAATCTTCGGCGATGCGCATGATCGCGGGCGCGTCCGGGCAGTGGGGCGACCAGCCCGGGGCGCCGTTCGTGACGTAGGCGACCCACGCCGCGTGGGTGCGCGCAGCCAGCGCGGGATCCGGTCGTGCTGTGCCGAGCAGTCCGGATGGTCCGTAGAGGCTGGGCAGCGCGGCGTGGTCGAACACGAACGGCAGTTCGGCGCAATGGCACGCACCCAGCGGGTGGTCCGGGCTGGGCGGGGGCCAGGCGAACTCGTAGACGTGGGTGGGGTTTCCGGCCCTGCTGTGCGCGTCCGCGAGGAGTCGGTTGCTCGCTTGGTACGCCTCGGTCATCAGGCGCGCGGCCAGGTCGCCGGGGGACGCGCCGGGGTGCCGTGCCCGGGCGCGGGCGATCGCTGCGGCGGGGTCTGGGAACCGGCGGGCCGCCGCGGCCTGGAGTCCGGTGTCGTCGAGGTTCGCGGTGTAGAGGTTCGCCTCGTTGGCGTTGGTGCCGATCAGGAGGCTGACCGGGGCCGTGTTCCCGGACGCGGGTTGGGTCGGCAGGGTCTCCTCGTCCAGGACTGGTTTGTACGGGCTGTTGCCCAGTGACGTATCGCGGAATTCGGCGATCGCCGCCCCGGGCATCGCGGCGGGTGCGGCGACCAGTCGCTCGTCGGGAAGCTCGCTCAGCGCGGCTGCGGTGGGTGCCACGCCAAGCGCGTCGGCTGTGGCGCGCGTGATCAGGTCGGCTTTCTCGACCGGGAAAGCGCATTCGCCGCTGCCGCTCTGGCTGATCGCCCGGCGGAACAAGCCCGCAGCCCCGGGGGTGACGAGCAGGGCGGAGACCAGCATGGCCCCGGCAGACTGTCCGGCCACCGTGACGTTGCCCGGGTCGCCGCCGAACGTCGCGATGTTCTCGGCGACCCAGCGCAGTGCCGCGAGCGCGTCGAGCAGGCCGCGGTTGGCTGGGGCGTCCGGGAGCCGCAACCATCCGGCGACCCCGAGGCGGTACTGCACCGTGACCAGGACGACGCCGTCGCGGGCGAAGGTGTCGCCGTCGTAGAGCTCGGTCTGCCCGGTGCCTGCGGTGAACCCGCCGCCGTGGAAGAAGACCAGCACGGGCAGGCCCGCGTTGGCCGGGTCGGGGGTGCTGACCGTGACCGACAGGTAGTCCGTGCCAGGAATCCAGCCGGAACCCAGTACTGGCGTCAGGTCGACCCCGCCGAAATCACGCCGGGCGGCCGGTGCGGTCGGGCCCGGCCGGGTGGCGTCGCGTACGCCGTCCCAACGTGGTGCGGGGGCGGGTGCCTGGAACCGCGCGGCACCGGACATCGGTGCGGCGTAAGGAATCGCGCGAAACGTGTGCACCCCGTTCCGCACGGTGCCGCGGACTCGTCCGGAGGCAACGGAAACCACGGTCATGCGTCGGACCCCCATCGATTAACCGCGAACTTCGCACCGTCCCGGACGATTTCCACCGCCGGTCCGGCACCAACGTGCGCGGGGAAAACCAGGGCACGATCGTCGGCGGCCTGGCCGAGCAACCGGTGCCGGGTCGCCGCGGCGCGCGCCGGGTCCTCGCAGAAGCAGCTGCTGAGGCCGGGTTCGGCGAATTGCAGCGGGTGGTGCAGCAGGTCGCCGACGAACAGCGCCCGGTCGGTGCCCGAGCGCACGGTCAGCACGCACGACCCAGGCGTGTGCCCGGGCGCCGGTTCGAGCCGGAGTGCGCCGTCGATGTCGTAGCCGTCCTCCCACAACCGCGCCTGTCCACTGTGGACCACCGGGGCGACGCTGTCGGCGAAGACGTTTTCGTTCGCCCGCGCCAGTTTCGGCCGGTGCGGCCCGGACGGGTCCCAGAAGTCGTGATCGGCGCGCGGCAGCAAGTAGGTCGCGTTCGGGAACGTCGGCCGCCATTCGCCGTTGTCGAGGCGGGTGTTCCAGCCGACGTGGTCGGCGTGCAGATGCGTGTTCACGACGAAGTCGACCTCTTCGGGCACGACGCCCGCCGCGGCCAGCCGGTCGAGGAACCCGGTGTGCAACTGGTGAAACGCCGGGGTGCCGGGCCGCTCCTTGCCGTCGCCGGCCCCGGTGTCGACCAGGATCGTGGCGCCTCCGCTGCGCAGCACCCACGTCTGCACGCAGGTGCGCAGCAGCCCGGACTCGCGGTCCCAGGAGTCCGGCGGAAGCCCGGATTCGTGCGCTCGCCACGTGTCCTGCGCGAGGCCGGGGAACATCGCTTCGGGCGGCCGGGTGGTTCCTTCGTACTCGACGACGCGCGTCGCGGTCACCGAGCCCAAGGCGATCGTGTCGGTCATGCGGTCACCCAGGTCTTCTCGACGGTTCGTTCGGCCAGTGCCGCTTCGTCGGGCGTGACGCCGATGCCCGGTTCGGCGGGTACGTCGAGGTGGCCGTCCCGGAGCACGAACGGCTCGGTCAGGTCGTGCTCGTAGTAACGGCTCGATGCGGAGGTGTCGCCGGGAACGGTGAATCCCGGCAGGCCGGCCAGCGCGACGTTGGCCGCGCGGCCGATGCCGGTCTCGAGCATCCCGCCGCACCAGACGGCGGCTCCGTGGGCGCGGCAGACGTCGTGCACGCGCCGGGCTTCGAGGTAACCGCCTACGCGTCCCGGCTTGATGTTCACGATCCGGCACGCGCCGAGCGCCAGCGCGTCGGCCGCGCTCTCCGCCGAAACGATCGATTCGTCGAGGCAGATCGGCGTGCGCAGCAGCCGGGCGAGTTCGGCGTGCTGGCGCAGTTGCTCTTCGCCGAGCGGCTGCTCCACGAGCAGGAGCCCGAACGCGTCGAGCCGCTGCAGGTGCGGGGCGTCCGCCAGCGTGTAGGCGGCGTTCGCGTCGACCTGCAGCAGGAGATCGTCGCCGAAGCGTTCGCGGACCGCGCGCACCGGCTCGACGTCCCAGCCGGGCGCGATCTTGAGCTTGATCCGCAGGTAGCCCTCGGCGAGGTGCCCCGAGACGACGTCGAGCAGCTCCGGCACGGAGTCGAGGATGCCGACCGAGACACCGGCGGGCACCCGGTCCCGGGTAGCGCCGAGATAGTGCGCCAGCGGTTCGCCGCGGGCTCGCAACTGCGCGTCGAGCAGGGCGGTCTCCACCGCGCTTTTCGCCATCCGGTGCCCGCGCACCGGCGCGAGCAGCTCGGCGACCTCCTCCGCGCGCACGTCGCCGCGTTCGAGCAGCCGCGGGGCGAGGAACCGCTCGACGACGTCGTGGGCTCCGGCCACGTACTCGGACGAGTACATCGGCGTGCCGAAGGCCGCGCATTCGGCCCAGCCCTCGGCATCCGGGGAAGCGACGCGCACGAGCAGCAAATCGCGTTCGCGGACGGTGCCGAACGACGTGCGGAACGGCTGTCGCAGCGGCATCCTGACCTGGATCAGTTCGATCCCGTCGATTTTCACGGAGTCTGTCCTTCCGGGAGGGCGGCCAGCACGGCCGCGGCGATCGCGGCGCGTTCGGAGAGGGCCGCGACCGAGATGTGCTCGTGGCGGGCGTGCGCTCCGTCGCCGACCGCGCCGATGCCGTCGAGCACGGGAACCCCCAGAGCGGCGGCGAAGTTTCCGTCGCTGGCGCCGCCTACGGAAACGTCCGGCAGGTCGCGTCCCAGCGTCGCGGCGGCGGCTCTGGCGAGCGCGGCGATCGAGCTGATCGCGGGCGTGCGCTCCATCACCGGCCGGTTCCATTCGCCGGTGACCTCGATCGCGGCACGCGGGTCGTGCGGGACGAGCCGGGCGAACGCGTCGTCCAGCCGGGCGGCCTCGGCCTGGCTCGCGACCCGCACGTCGATCCGGGCGCGGGCGTGGCCCGCGACGACGTTGACCGCGCTGCCGCCCGCCACGAGCCCGACGTTGACCGTGGTGCCGGCCGCCGGATCGGCGAGCGCGCCCAGCTCCAGCGTGACCCGGGCGAGTTCGTCGATCGCGCTCGCCCCTTTCTCCGGCTCCAGCCCGGCGTGCGCTTCGCGTCCGGTCACCGCGACGTCGAAGAGCCCGACGCCCTTGCGGCCGGTTTTCAGCGCACCGCCCGGCGCGCTGCCTTCGAAGACGAGAACCGCCGCCGCGCCGGCGCATTCCTGTTCGATCACCGGGCGGGACGCGGGACTGCCGATCTCCTCGTCCCCGGTGAGCACGAGCCGGACCGGCGGCCGGTCGTGGCCGGTGGCGGCGAGCGCGCGCAGCGCCCAGACCGACTGCACGAGCCCGGCTTTCATGTCGAAGATCCCCGGTCCGCTTGCCCGGTCGCCGCTCACTTCGGCAGGCCATCCGGCGAGGGTGCCCGCGGGCCACACCGTGTCGTAGTGCCCGAGCAGCACGACCGGTGCGGATCCGACGCCCGGGTAGTCGAAGACGATCGCGTGGCCGGTGCGGGACCGGTGCCGGGGTTCGCCGAGCGACCCGGTGACCCAGCGGTCCAGCCAGTCCAGTGCCCGCGCGAGCAGTTCCCGGTCGGTGCTGGGCGTTTCGTGCCGGACGAGCGCGAGGACGTCGGCCAGCAACTGGTCCCGGTGGTCGTCGAGCCACCGGTGCAGACCGGGCACGTCGACGTGGTCGGTGATCATCGCAGCGCCTCCTCGGCGATCTTGTTTTCCGCGCTGGTGCGCAAGGTTTCGGGCAGGCCGAGAACGCAGCCGGTGACGAGAGCCGCGACAGCGAAGCCGAGCAACGCTACGCTCCACGTCGCCTTCCCGGACGAAACGAACACGAGCGTGGCGACGGCCGGGGCGAATCCGCCGCCCAGCGCCGCGCCGAGCTGGTAGCCGAGTGAGGCGCCGCTGTAGCGGACCGACGCGGGGAACTGCTCCGCGATGAGGGCTGGTGTCGCACCCTTCATGGCCGCGGTCAGCGGGGAGGCGAACGCGAAGGCCAAGTAGAAGAGAACGCTGTTGCCGTTCTTCACCAGCCAGAAGAAGGCGAAGAGATACAGCCCGGTCAGCACGGCGCCGGCGAGTACCACCGGACGGCGTCCGAACCGGTCCGCGAGAATGCCGGAAACGAGTGAAAAGAGCGTCGTCCCGGTGAGGAAGACCGCTTGCGCGCCAAGGCTTTCGCCCGGTGTGCGGCCTACGGCCACGGCGTAGGCGAGGAAGAACGAGAAGCCGATGTAGGCGATGGCGTTGTAGCCGAGGCTCAGCCCGAATGTCAGCAGCAGCGCCCTCGGGTGCTGACGGAAGACGGTGATCAGCGGGATTCGCGGCGGCGTCTCGGCGGCCGCGCGCTCCGGCGTCTCCGCCGCGCCTCGGCGGGCCACCAGGCCGACCACGATCAGCAGACTGCCCAGCAGGAACGGGATACGCCAGCCCCAGCTGAGCATCGCCGCCGGGAAGAGCGTGTCCACGAGTCCGAAGACGCCGATCGCCAGCAGGCCGCCGATGCTGATTCCGGCACCGGTGAAACTGCCGTAGAAAGCCCGTTTGCGCGGGGGCGCCGATTCGATCCCGTAGAGCGCTGCGCCGCCCCATTCGCCGCCGGCGGCGATGCCTTGCACCAGGCGGAGCACCACGAGCAGCACGGGCGCCCACGGCCCGATCGCCAAATACGTCGGCAGCAGGCCGACGGCCACTGTGGACAGACCCATCACGGTCAGCGTGACCACCAGGATCCGGCGCCGTCCGACGCGGTCGCCCCAGTGCCCGGCCAGCACCCCGCCGAGCGGACGGGCCAGGAACCCGGTTCCGAACGCGGCGAGCGCCAAGAGCGTGCCGACCAGCGGATCGGCGGCGGGGAAGAACAGCTTGTCGAAGACCAGCGACGCGGCGGTGCCGTAGATGAGGAAGTCGTAGTACTCGAGCGTGGTCCCGATCCCCGACACGAAGAAGACCTTGAACGGGCTGGGGCGGGCTGCGGGCGGTGCGGTCATGCGGTCACCTTTTTCCGTCCGAGACAAGCTCGGCACCCCCTGATTGACTGATTCGTGCGGAAGTCTTGCACGAGATGCCGTATTCATGCAACCAGTTGTAAATTACGCCTGATTCAGTCAGTCGTGAGCTTGGGTAGGCTGCGCCTGCCCGAACCTGAAGGAGGCGACCGGTGGCCGACGACGGGGTGCTGGACGACATCGATCTCGATCTGGTCGCCGCGCTGCAGCACGCGCCTCGCGCGCCCTTTGACGTGCTGGCCCGCGTCCTGGACAGCTCGGCGCGCACGGTCGGGCGGCGCTACGGCCGGATGCTGGACGACGGCCTGCTGCGCGTCATCTGCGAGGTCGACTGGTCGCTGCTCGCCGAGGGGCCGCCCGCGCACGTGTGGCTTGGTGCCGAGCCTGGCCGGGCTCGCGAGGTGGCGGAGGCGCTGGCGCGGCGCGACGACACCACGCATGTCGCGCTCGCCTCGGGTCGCGGTGAGGTTTACGCCGTCGTCCACGGGATGACCCGCGGCGCCACGGCCCGCGCGCTGGTCGACGAGATCCCCGCCGTGCCCGGCATCCGCTCGGTGCGCGCGGAGTCGGTGTTGCGCAGGCTCACCAGTTCCGCGGCGTGGCGGTTGCGCAGGCTGACGAGCGAGCAAGAGGAGGCGCTCGCAACGCACGCCGGGGCGGCGGCGGAGGAATCCGGCACCGAACTCGGCGCGCTCGAACGCGAAGTCGCGGCGGTCTTGCGCGACGACGCGCGGACGCCGTATTCGGACGTCGCTCGCGTGCTCGACATCTCCGAGTCCCGGGCTCGCCGCGTCGCGACCGCGATGTTCGGCTCCGGGCTGCTGCGGCCTCGCGTCGAGATCGAACCAGGCAAGCTCGGCTACCGGGTCGAGGCTGTCCTCGGCATCTCGTGCCCGCCGGCCGTGACGACCCGGGTCGGCGCCGCGATCGCCGCGCACCCGGCGACCCGGTTCCTCGCGCTCACCGCGGCATCGTCCACCTTCGTCTGCGACGGCGTCTTCCGCGGCGAAGACGAGCTGGCCGATTTCGTCAGCGGCGGTTTTGTCGGCAGCGAGGATGTCACCGCGGTCGAGTGCACCCTGCAACTGGAGGTGCTGAAACGCTATTGGCGAGCGCCGGCTGCGTGACGGTCAGCGGTTAACTTGCACGCGGTGGTGCGTGCCGCGGCGGCGGGTAGTCCGGCACTGCCGCTGATTCCACTGCCGGGCAGATTCGGAGAACGCGACATGACCGATCAACTGCGCGTCGTGCTCGCCGACGACCACTACCTGGTCCGGGAAGGCACCCGGAAGCTCCTCGAGGACTCCGGCCGTGTCACGGTCCTCGCCACGGTCGGCACCGGCGAGGAACTGCTCGCCGCCGTGGAGCGCGAACGTCCGGACGCGGTGGTCGCCGACATCCGGATGCCGCCAGGCCAGCACCTCGAAGGCATCACCGCCGCGCATGCCATCCGGGCCGGGAACCCCGGGATCGGAGTGGTGGTGCTGTCCCAGCACGCCAGCGAGCAGTACGCGTTCGCCCTGTTCCAGCACGGCACGTCCGGGCTGGCTTACCTGCTCAAGGAACGGATCGGCGACGTCGGCGAACTCGTCCGCGCCCTCGGCGAAGTCGCCGCGGGCGGGTCGGTGGTCGATCCGCGCGTCGTGGAAGTCCTCGTGCACAGCCGGGCGCGCGGCACCGCCTCGCCGCTGGCCCGGCTGACTCCCCGCGAACTCGACGTGCTGCGGCTCATGGCAGGGGGACGGAACAACCGGGGGATCGCTGAGTCGTTGGGTCTGGCGGAGTCAACGATCGAGAAGCACGTGAACTCGACGTTCGCGAAGCTCGGTCTGGCCGAGGAGTCCGGTTTGCACCGTCGTGTCGCGGCAGTGCTGGCTTATCTTCGCCACGGCACGTCCGCCTGACCGTCAGCAGGCGCGCAGGTGCTGATCGAAGAACGACAGCACGCGATCGCGCACCACAGCTGCCGCGTTCGCGATGGTTCCGATGAGTTTGTTCCGGTCCGGCGAACTCATCAGCCCCGCGGCTTCCATCTGGGGAGCTTCGGAGCCGAAGTCGGTGAGTGCCCAGTGCGCGGCGTCGCCGATCTGCGACCAGCGGGTGCGACCGCCGTGGTGGGCGAGCAGTGCGGACCAGGTCCGGGTGATCCGTGCGTCCCGGAATCCGGCTGTGCCCAGCAGCAACACCGGCCGGTGCACGCCGTGTGCGGCCACCGGGAGCAGTTCGCCGTTCTGGCCAGGAGAGTCCGGCAGGTAGTCGAGATACCCGTCCAAATCGGCGGCCGCGTCGACTCGCCGGTCCTCGTACAGCACCTCGGCGGCCGCCGCGCCGCCCGCGCCATGGCCGTACATCCCGACGCGTCGCAGATCCAGGGCGCGGCCGAGATCGCGCGGCAGGATGCGTTTCTCCGCGTCCGGATTCTGGCCCGCGGCAAGGGATTCGAGTGCGTCGAGGGCGAAGCGCAGGTCGGCGAAGCGCGTGGTCATCATCGTGCGGAAGACCGCTGGGCTGGTACGCGGGTCGGCGGGCAGTTCCTGGATGGTGCGCGGCGGCCGGTTCGGCAGGTCGACTTCGCTTGTCTCGCCCGGGTGATCGACAGTCACCACCACATAGCCGTGGCTGGCCAGGTCTTCGGCGACGCTGGTGCCGAGCGTGCGCGGGTCGCCGAAGCCCGGGCTGTAGAGCACCACCGGCCGCCGGACCGGTTCGGCGGGTGCGCCGGTGTGCGCGTGCGTCATCGTGGCGGCCCAATCCACCCCCCTTCGCGGCAGCTCCCGATGCAGATAAGGGACGTCTATCGCCGCGAACAGCCCGGCCGCGGCCGCGGTCATCTGCGGGGCGAGACGGTAGCCACGGGTGTCGGCGGCGGGATAGAACACGGTCGTCATCAGCTCTCGAAAGCCCAGTTCGGCGTCCCACGGGTCCGCTCTGGTGCGGTCGACCAGATGCAGTTCGGCGACTCCGACCCGATGCGGCCGGTCGGCGACGGCAGGTCGAGGACGAGCGATTGCGCGGGCTGAGCCCAGGCGGTGCTTCCCGCGAGCAGCGACGCGGTGAGGAACACGAGCAATCCACGAAACATTTCTTCTCCCGCAACGGTTTCGGGTCCGGTCCCAGAACTCTCGCGGGCCGCGCTGTCCCGGAACATCCGGCAGTCCTGGCGTCGCGATGGAGGTTTGCCTCTACCGGCGCGTCCGGCGACCATGGTGGCCACTGGGGAGGGAATATGCGGTGGTTGCTCCGCGGGTCCGCGCTGATCGGCGCGATCTGTGTGCTCTGGTCGGTGGTCGCGGCGTTGACCGTGCTGGACAGCCCGCTCACGGTGGCGGTCGCGGTCGCCGGGCCGCTGCCGAGCTGGCTGGTCGGGGTTTTCGCGTGGCGGCTCGCGCCGCGGCATCCGGTCGCGCGGCAGGCACTCGCGACGGGCGTGCTGTTCGCGATGCTGACGGCCGTCGCGTTCCTCGCCGCCGCGGCGGGGAACGCGTTCGATTTCGTTCAGCTGTCCCGGATGTGGCGAGTGCTGATCGGAGGGCTTGCGGCCGTCCTCATCGTGGCCGTGGTCCGGCTGGTGGGGTTGCTGCCGGACGGGCGTTATCGGTTCGCCTGGGAGAAGGCAGTGCTGCGCTCGCTGTGGCTGGTGGTGCCTTTCGCGCTGGTGCTCACCTACGTGGGCGGGCCGCTTCCGGTCAGCCCGATTCCGCTGGGCCTGTGGCTGCTCGTACTGGGGCCGGTTCTGCTGGCCGCGCGGTATTTCCAGCTGCCGCGGGCACAACGGCGGCTCTTGCGCTGGCTGCTGGGAATGGCGGTGCTCGTCGGCACGACGGTGCTGGTGCCGCTGGTCATGGCGAGCAGGCTGGGGCCGGGCCCGCTCACGCCGATCCTCGTCTTGGCGGCGACGACGGCCGTTCCGGTCGCGCTGACGGCGGCGGCTTTTCGCTACCGGATGCTCGGCGTCGAGGTCCGGCGTTCGACCCGGTACCGGTTGCTCTGGCTGCTCATCGCGTTGTGGTACATCGGCGTGGTGGCCGGGTTGAGCCTCGCCGCGAGCCGCTTCCTCTCGCTCTGGCCCGCGATGCTGGTCACGGTCGCCGCGACTCTGGCGGTGCTGCCGATCCAGGCGCGGCTTTCCCGCGCCGCTGCCCGGCGGGTGTTCGGACGCCGGCCCAGCAGCTACGAACTCCTGGTGCACTTCGGCGGGACGCTGGAGCAGGCATTCGACCTGCCCGCGCTCGCCGATCAGCTGGCCGGCGGGCTGCGCGAGGTCCTGGACCTGAGCTGGGCACGGGTGCGCCTGCGGTCGCCGGAGCCGGTCGTCGCGATCGCGGGCGAACCGGGTGCGGCTGTTCGGCTGGAGGTGGTGCTCCGACACGGTGGCGCCGACCTCGGCGTGCTCGAATGCGGTGCCAAAACCGAGGGAGAGTTCACCGCCTCGGACGAAGAACTGGTCGCGACCCTCGCCCGGCAGAGCGCACTGGCGGTGCACAACGCCAGGCTTTCCGCGGAACTCTCGGCCCGGCTGGACCAGATCGAACGCCAGGCCAGCGAGCTGGAGGCATCGCGAGCCCGCATCGTGCACGCCCAGGACAACGAGCGGCGGCGGATCCAGCGGCGGCTGCACGACGGCATCCAGCAGGAGCTGATCGTCCTGCTGACCTCGCTTCGGCTTGCCCGCAACCAGCTCCGGCGGGATCCCGGCCAGGTCGATCCGGCACTCGGCGAGGCGCAGGAGGCGCTCTGCCGCGTCGTCGAGGAAGTCCGCGAGGCGGCGCACCGCATTCACCCGGCAGAGCTGACCGATCAGGGCTTGGTGGCTGCGGTGGAATCCCGTGCGCGCCGGATGCCGGTCCCCGTCGAGGTCGACGCCGATCCGGACGTGCGGGCCACCCGGTTCTCCGTCGATCTCGAGGAAGCCGCTTATTTCATCGTCTCCGAGGCGCTGGCCAACGTGCTCAAACACGCCCAGGCCACTCAGGCGACCATCCGGCTTTCGCTTCAGGCAGGGGAGCTGTTCCTGGAAATCCGCGACAACGGCCGCGGCTTCCCTCCGGATGCCCGCCCGGCCGGATTGCACGATCGCGCGGACACTGTCGGCGGCAGGTTGACGATCATCAGCGGGGCGGGCTCGGGCACTGCAGTGCGTGCCCAGCTGCCGGTCCGGGAAAGCGCATCCGTGCCAGGGTGGAGTCCATGACTGCCAACGACTACGACACGTTCGGCGAGGCCTACGCGATCGAAACCGAGCACAGTCTCATCAACGCCTACTACACCCGCCCCGCGATTCTCGACCTCGCCGGTGACGTGGCAGGCCGCAAGATCCTCGACGCGGGCTGCGGGGCCGGACCGCTGGCAGCCTCGCTGCGGGAACGCGGCGCGCAGGTGAGCGGTTTCGATTTCAGCGCCACCATGGTCGAGCTCGCCCGGAAAAGACTCGGCGCGGACGCGGATCTCCGGGTCGCCGACATCAGCCAGCCGCTGCCGTACGCCGACCAGCAGTTCGACGACGTCATCGTGGCCCTGGTGCTGCATTACCTGGAGGACTGGACCGCCCCGCTGGCCGAGCTGCGGCGGATCATCCGGCCTGGCGGGCGGCTGATCCTGGCCGTCAACCACCCGGTTCTCTACAAATTCGTCCACCCCGAGGGCAATTACTTCGCCGTCGAACGATGGTCCGAGGAGTACACCTTCAACGGGCAAAAGGGCGTCCTCGAGTACTGGCACCGTCCGCTGCACGCGATGACCGACGACTTCGCCAAAGCCGGGTTCCGCATCTCAGTGGTCAGCGAGCCGTACCCGGCCGAGGGGGCGAAGGAGAAGTTCCCCGAGGAAATGCAGGGCAAGGAAGCTTTTCTCTGCTTCCTGTTCTTCGTCCTCGAAGTACCCTAAGCCGCTTAACCCGCCGCGATCCCGGCCACGACCGCGCCGGTCAGCCGGACCAGTTCGGCGGGATCCAGTTCCACCTCGAGACCGCGCCGGCCGCCGGAGCAGAACATCGTCGGGTGGTCCAGTGCCGAGCCGTCCAGGACCACGGGCAGGCGGCTCCGGTGGCCGAGCGGCGAGATCCCGCCGAGCACGTATCCGGTGGCCCGCTGGGCCGCGGCCGGGTCGGCCATTTTCGCCTTTTTGCCCCCGGCCGCCGCGGCGAGCGCCTTCAGGTCCAGCTGGCCGGTGACCGGCACCACGCCGACGACCAGTTTCCCGTCCACGTCCGCGACCAGCGTTTTGAACACCCGGCCGGGCTCGAGGCCCAGCGCTTCCACCGCCTCCAGGCCGAACGACTCGGCCCGGGGGTCGTGGTCGTAGGTGTGCACGGTGTGCGCCACCTTCTGCTTCTGCAGCAGCGCCGTCGCCGGAGTGCCCTTGCCCGCCATGGCGGCGAGTCTACGAAACAGCTCGGGAATGCCTGGTCGGCACACTCTGTTGAAGACAGCGTGACCACCACGCTCGCCACCCCCCGCCCCGCAAGGAGCCGTCCCGGGACCGGCTTTCCGAATCCCCGCGTAAACTCGGTGCTGCCGTATGCGCAGACGCGCATCGACGCCGAACGGGAAGGGAACGGTTTGCCGAGCACCCCCAACTCCGCGCCGGAGACGGCGGCCGACGAACTGGAGCTCGCCGAGCGCTTCGAGCGCGACGCGATGCCCCTGCTCGACCAGCTATACGCGGCCGCGATGCGGATGACCCGCAACCCGTCCGACGCCGAGGACCTGGTCCAGGAAACCTACCTGAAGGCGTACGCGGCGTTCGCGTCCTTCAAGGCGGGCACGAACCTCAAGGCGTGGATGTACCGCATCCTCACCAACACCTACATCAACGGCTACCGCAAGCGTCAGCGGCAGCCGGTGCAGCAGCCGACGGACGAGATCAGCGACTGGCAGATCGCCCGTGCGGAAAGCCACACCTCCGCCGGCCTTCGCTCGGCCGAGGTCGAGGCGATGGACAACCTGCCGGACACCGACGTCAAGGCCGCTTTGCAGAAGCTGCCCGAGGAGTTCCGGCTCGCGGTCTACCTCGCCGACGTCGAGGGCTTCGCGTACAAGGAGATCGCCGAGATCATGGACACTCCGATCGGCACCGTGATGTCCAGGCTGCACCGCGGCCGCGCCCAGCTGCGCGACCTGCTGGCCGACGTCGCGCGCGAGCGCGGCTTCATCCGGGGCAACCGCGAGGAGGTGGCGAAACGATGAGCTCGGAAGACGTGCCCGCGGAGAAGATGCCCTGCGAGGACGCGCTCGCGGAGATCTACCTGCTGCTGGACCGCGAGTGCAGTCCGGAGCGGGACGCGGAACTGCGCAGGCACATCGAGGACTGCCCGCCGTGCCTCGAGGAGTACGGCATCGACGAGCAGATCAAGCACCTGCTGGCCCGCAAATGCGGCGGCGACCTCGCCCCGGCGGAGCTGAAGAGCAGGCTGCGCGCCTCCATCCGGCAGACCGTCGCCACGCAGGGCGGCGTCACCGTGGAGCGCACCGAGATCACCGTGGAGCAGCGCACCAGCCGCGACTGACCACACACGACAACGGCCCCCGTACCGATCCGGTGCGGGGGCCGTGTCACGTCCGGGCGCGGACTCAGGCGTTGGGCTTCTTGCCGTGGTTGGCGCCGTTCTTCTTGCGGTCGCGACGCTTGCGGGCGCGCTTCGACATGTTCTCTCCTCGGGTGTCCGCTGCATGTCCCGGGGCGGGGTTCGACACACCGGCCGGAACGGGTCAACCGTTCCAGTGTGTCATGCGGCCGCTGAGCTCCTCGGCGGCACCCGCGCCTACGCTCTGGTTGGATGAACTCAGGAGGTGCGCAGGCATGAACGAACACACCGCATTCGAGGGCGGCCGGTAGCCGTGTCGACCCTTTCCGACCTGCTCGCCGAGAACACCGGCCTCCCCGGCGAAGCGGCCGACCACCTGCAGACCGTCGTCGCGGAGTGGCAGCTGCTCGCCGACCTTTCGTTCGCCGACTTCCTGCTCTGGGTCCCGGTTTCCGCCGAGCACCAGCCCGACGGCGGCGATTTCGTGTGCGTCGCGCACGCCCGGCCGACCACCGCGCCCACCGCGCATCCCGAGGACGTCGTCGGCACCCGGTTCACCGTGGACGAGCACCCGCAGCTGGCCAAGGCCATGCGCGAGGTCAAGATCTGCCGCGAGGAAGACCCGCATTGGTACCGCGACCTGCCGATGCGCCGCGAGGCGGTGCCGGTGAGCTTCGGCGGCGAGGTGATCGCCGTGCTGAGCCGCGAGACCAACCTCGCCGCGCCGCGCGTGCCGAGCCCGCTGGAGATCGCGTACCTCGGCAGCGCTGGCGACCTGTGCCAGATGATCGTGGACGGCACCTTCCCGCCCGCCGGCGGCAACCAGACCGACACGCACACCAGCCCGCGCGTCGGCGACGGTCTCGTCCGGCTCGACCAGGCCGGCACGGTCGTGTTCGCCAGCCCCAACGGCCTGTCCGCCTACCACCGGATGGGCCACGAATCCGACCTCGTCGGGCAGCGGCTGGCCCCGCTCACCCGGTCGCTGATCCGCGACCCGTTCGACGCCACCGAGGTGTCGCACCGGATCATCGAGGCCCTCGACGGCAAGCCGTCCACCCGCACCGAGGCCGACTCGAAGCGCGGCGCGGTCGTGCTGTTCCGTGCGCTGCCGCTGCGTCCGGCCGGACAGCCCGCGGGCGCGTTGGTGCTGGTCCGCGACGTCACCGAGGTCAAGCGCCGCGACCGCGCGCTGATGTCGAAGGACGCCACGATCCGCGAGATCCACCACCGGGTGAAGAACAACCTGCAGACCGTCGCCGCGCTGCTGCGGCTCCAGTCGCGGCGCACCACGAGCGAGGAGGCCCGGCTGGCGCTGGGCGAATCGGTGCGGCGGGTGTCGTCGATCGCGATGGTGCACGAGGCACTGTCGATCTCCGTCGACGAGCGCGTGGACCTGGACAAACTGCTCGACAACGTGCTCCCGATGGTCGGCGAGGTCGCCACCGCGGAATCGAAGGTCGGGATGACCCGCAAGGGCTCGTTCGGCGTGGTCGTGGCCGAGATCGCGACGCCGCTGGTGATGGTGCTCGCCGAACTCGTGCAGAACGCGATCGAGCACGCGTTCCCGCAGGGCAGGCCGGGCAAGGTCGAGCTGATCGTGGAGCGGTCGGCGCGCTGGCTGGACATCCTGATCCGCGACAACGGCCGCGGCCTGCCGTCCGGGTTCTCGCTGGAGCGCAGCGACGGGCTCGGGCTGCAGATCGTGCGGACGCTCGTGGAATCGGAGCTGCGCGGGTCGCTTTCGCTGCGCCAGGTCCGCACCGACGAGGCGGGCAACCGGGTGCCGGGCACCGAGGCGGCGCTGCGGATTCCGTTGTCGCGGCGGCTCTAGAAAATCCGGCGACAGCCCGCAGGCGCCGGATTACTGTCCGGCGCATGCCTGCCCTCGAGTGGCGTCCGCTCACGAAAGCGGACGCCCAGTCCTCGGCCGATCTGCTCAACGCCATCGAAACGGCCGACCGGATCGGCGAGAACTACACCGCCGACGACACTCTCCAAGAGCTGATCGACCCGTTCTCCGATCTCGAACGCGCGAGCCTCGCCGCGTTCGACGGCGACCGGATGGTCGGCTACGTGAAGACCCGGTACAAGCAGCATCCCGAGGAAATCCACCGGGTCTTCCTCGACGGCGGGGTCCATCCGGACTATCGCCGCCAGGGGATCGGCACCAGGCTGGTGGAAGCCGGGATCGCCGGGGCGAAGGCGGTGCACGAACTGCACCATCCGACGCTGAAGCTCGCCGTCGACATCCACAAGGCCGAGCACATCGCCGGGACGAAAGAACTCTTTGCCGCGCAAGGTTTCTCGCCCGCCCGCTGGTTCCAGCGCATGGAACATCCACTCGGGACGGTCGGCGAAGCGGCGATCCCGGACGGATTCCAAGCGGAACAGTGGACCCGGGACCTCGACGAGGAGTTCCGGCTCGTCCGCAACGAGTCCTTTTCGGACCACTGGGGCGCGACCCCGGTGAACACGGACGCGTGGCAGAACAAGTTCACCAACCACACTCTTCAGCCCGAGATCAGTTTTCTGCTGCGGGACAAGGCAACCGGCGCTCCGGTAAGTCTCGTGCTGACCCTGTCCTGGGCAGCCGACACCGAAGCGACCGGAATTCGCGACGCGCACTTCATGGTGATCGGCACCATTCCCGGCTACCGGAACCGAGGACTGGCGAGCGCGGGCATCGCACACGCGTTGCGGGCCGCCGCGGAGCACGGGTACGACCAAGCCAGCCTCACCGTGGACACGGCGAGCGCGGCCGGGGCTCCCGGAGTTTTCGAGCGCGCCGGGTTCACGCCGAAGATGCGTTACGTGCGCTGGGCACGCGAAGCCTGAGTGTCCACATCGGACCCCAGACGCGGTGAAGGGCCGGTACCAGTGAAGCTCGGCGGTACCGGCCCGTTCAACGTTCCGCGGGAGGACTTGGATAGTCCTTGGCGAGGCGGCACCCGGATGCGGGGTGGCCGACCTCGGTTGTTACGCTCGAACCGGGTATATGTCGCCATGTGCGGGACGGGCACGCGAATGCCCGCCGGGCGAAAGTCCGGTCCGAGGTGGTGCTTGCGATTCTGGGTACTGCAGCTGAGTCGAAAAGACTCAGGCGGTGGTACGCGTGCCGATGTGCGTACGGCGGCGCTTGAGCGCGCGTCGCTCGTCTTCGCTCATTCCGCCCCAGACGCCTGCGTCCTGGCCGCTGGCCAGAGCCCAGGCCAGGCAGTCGGAAGCCGCGGGGCAGCGGTGGCACACGGCCTTCGCCTCGGAGACCTGCAACAGAGCCGGACCGCTGGTTCCCACCGGGAAGAACAGCTCGGGGTCCTCGTCTCGGCAGGCCGCGTCGTGGCGCCAGTCCATGTTCGTGAGCTCCTTCACAGTGACGCGGGAGGGCCGCGCCACAGTAGTGGCGGTCGTGTTTTTGGGTGCTTGTGAATGCTTTCACGAAGCACCGCGTTCGACAAGGGTTTCGACGAGATCGGTGAGTCAGCTCACCCGGCCGAGCTATGCCTCTGACCTGCGGTTTCGTTCTGAAAAGCTCCGCTCGCCGGAAGGCCGGTGCGGTGAACGGAGGGTTTGCGTCGCCGAGCGGCAGAACGCACTTTGCCGCGGGCGATCAGTGGTCGCTCGACTACCCGACTACGGTGAGTGCATCCGGAACGCTCTGAAACTCGACCCGGGTGCGTTGTCCGACGAGGTCCCCGTCGACCTGGAAGTTGACCGGTTCAGCTGCGTCGATGCGGATCAGAGGCACATCGTCGCGGCGGAGCAGACGGCGGCCGTGCTGATCGCTCTCCGTGAGCAGAGCTTGCCGTACATGCGTGAACACGGTGGGCAATCGCAGACCGTTCAACGCGAACAGGCCCAATCCGGTCTCGAACGAGCAGCCGGAGTTGAGGTGGACCGGACGTTCCCCGAGGTAAGTCCACGGATCGGTGTTCGACACGAACGCGGTCACCGCCTCGGCCGGCTCCTCGCCCGGGATCCGGACGGTGAGCGCCGGCCGCCCGAGCGGAGGGCGGAAGTAGGAGCGCACCGCGGCCCGCAGATAGAGGCTCGCGCTGGTTTGCTTGCCGCGCCGTTTCGCGACGCGGCCGACGACGTCGGCGTCCCAGCCGAGGCCCGCGTTGAAGGTGAACCAGTGCCCGTCGGCCAGTCCGAGGCCGATCCGCCGGGTCCGTTCGGTCTCCAGCGCGTTGAGCAGCTGGTGGGTCGCCTCGACCGGATCGGCGGGAAGACCGACCGCGCGGGCGAACACGTTGGCGGAGCCGCCCGGCACGACGCCGAGCATCGGGACGGACCCGGAGCGTCCGGGAGCGCCCGCGGTATCGGCGAGGAGACCGTTGACGACCTCGTTGACCGTGCCGTCGCCGCCGTGGGCCACGACCAGGTCGAAACCGTCGCGGGCCGCCGAACGGGCCACCGCGAGCGCGTGCCCGCGGTAGTCGGTTTCGACGACGTCGAGCTTCACCTGGCTGGCCAGCGCGTGCGCCAGCACGTCCCGGCCACCCGCGGTGGTCGAGGTGGCCTGGGGGTTCACGACGAGGATGGCGCGCACTACCGCAGGGTAAGTGCTTTCCGCCCGGCGGACGTACCTCCAGCGCCACATGGTGACGCGAAGCTCAGCCGCTCGCGCGCGCCGTCCCGGCTCGGTGACCTGTGGCGACCCTGTGGCGGGCGGTCCTCCTCTGCAGACGGCGAAAACTCCGCGCGTCGTGACAAGTGCACCCGGGCCGACCGCCCGCTCATCGACGACTACCCCGATTTTCTCCGCGGCCGCCGCCCCGGAAAACGGCCGACCGGGTGGCATACGATCAGTAGTGCTCACGCACGGTGACCCGCGCTGGTCGGGTGGCTGTGCCCCGGCGAAGCTCCCCGCAAAAGTCCCGCCCCAGCAGCTGAAAGGGCCGCGCCCGTGTCGCATCCCGAGAACCCGCCGCCCACCCCGTTCGAGGTCCGCCTCGCGGGCGTCCTGACCGGAGTGCCCGGGATCGGCCTGCTGGTCTTCGGCGTGGTGCTGCTGGTGCACGGGCTGCAGAACCCGCCGATCCCGGGCAACAACGTGTGGGCCGAGTTCGGCACGTACGCGGTGCTGGCGGTGGTCTTCCTCGCCGCCTCGGTCGGGCTGCTGCTGGGCCAGACGTGGGCGCGTTCGCCCGGCGTCGTCGTGGCGCTGCTGCTGATCGGGGTCGGCTGGTACCTGCTCGGACCGTCCGGGCAGCCGCTGTGGGGCGTCCCGATCGGCCTGTGCGGGCTGGCGGCGCTGGTGCTGCTGTTCCGCCGCCCGTCGCGGGCGTGGGCGCTCGGAATGCACGACGACGAGACCGAGGAAGAAGCCGCCGAACGCGGCGGTCTCGCGGGGCGGCGGGCCGAGCGGGAGCGGCACGAACAGGACTGAACGACAGTGACGTCACGTCATAGCGGACAGGTGACGCGGCGGCACTGGTAGCGGCACCCCTCAGCCGATGGAATCGGGACTGCGCAACCGAATTCATCCGAATTCCGAAGAGGGGAACCCATGAGGAGTGAACTGCTCCCCGGAAGTTGGACTGGGAATCTGGTTCC